>NZ_JNGB01000026.1:0-32124 GCF_001029355.1 Robinsoniella sp. RHS | reverse complement strand
CCGACGTGTTGTAAAGTCAAAGTTATATATGAAGGATAAAAATACCTATGACTATACAGAACATATACAGGACAGGCCTGACAGCGAAGAAATTGAGACCATTAAAGACCAGATGTCAAAAGTGTTTGCCTTAATGTCCGGTGCGGTCAATGAAAACGTCAGCGCATATCTCTCTTACGACGATATGATGGACGTTTTGGAAAAGAACTTTAAAGATGAATGTGATGTGCAGAAGATTGTAGAGCAGTTTCGAAAGGAAAATGAAGAAGAACAGGAAAGTTTTCAGAGTTTGTTTTACGATAATGATGAGATTATGCTTAAGATGGGGAAAATGCTGGAAGACGAGGAGAAGGAAAAAGAGGTATACAGTATTGCGGACTTTGATGATCTTATGCAGTATGAAGAAGGAGATACCGTGGAACCCCAGTTGGAGAAGTGCATAACAAAGCTGATTCAGTTTATGAAAAAGGTCAGCGAGGAAGAATATGACAAAAGGTTTTTGCCCTTGAATGTAAGGGAGCGGTGCAGGATGCTGATATCCAATAATGAGCAGTTCTTGTTAAGTAAAAGATCCTGGAACCAGATATTCAACCATATACTGGATGATCAGTATATGATGAAATACTATCCGTTTTTCAGAGTGAAAGCGGTTAATGATGAGAGTTATCAGATTTATTATGCTTTGATATCCAATGAGGAACTGCTCGATCATTATTACGAATAAGTTTGCAGCATACAATAAGGATATGTCTCAGCATATAATAAAGAAAGGGGATAAAGTGGTAATATATCCGGTTATAGACATGCCGAAAACAGGGGAGAATATCAAATGTTTATGCGAAGGAAAAAATATAACGGTAAAGGAATTACAGGAATATATGGGATTTGCCTGTCCGCAGACCATATACCGATGGTTTTGTGGATTGGCACTGCCCAATGTGGATAATCTGCTAGCGCTGAGTATACTTCTGGGGATAACGATGAATGAAATACTGGTGGAACGAAATTATGAGGAAGTAGAGCAAAGTATAAAGAACAGGGATGATATTACCGACATCTTATACAGAAGGGTAATTAAATATATGTTCAGCCTGTGCCGGGACTGTGGTGATGCAGGACAATAAAGGTGGGAAGAAGTGCATTTCCCTATGGAATTATCAGAAATCCTATGCTAAAATTATATTACAGATTTGCATTACTTTAGGTTTTGTTATGGGGTTACTATAAAGTAAATTGGAGGAAAGTATGGGTAAAAGTGAAAAGGTAAAGCAGTTATGTGCAGATAATGGGATCAGGATGATTGATTTTAAAATGACAGATCTGGATGGCAGATGGCGTCATATTACGATTCCGGCTGAAAGATTTGACGAAAATATATTTCAATACGGTATTGGATTTGACGGGTCTAATTATGGATATGCGCCCATTGAAAAAAGTGATATGGTTTTTATTCCTGATCCGGCAACTGCGGTCGTAGATCCTTTTGTTACGATTCCTACATTATCAATGACAGGTGATGTATGTATTATCGGCAAAGAGGAAAATACTCCGTTTGATCAATACCCCCGCAATGTCAGCCTTCGCGCTGTTGAGTATATGAAGCAGACAGGAATAGCGGATAAGATGATCATTGGTCCCGAATTTGAATTCCATATATTTGATGATGTGAGGTTTGCAGTATCGCCGGAAGAATCTTTTTATGCAGTGGATACCAGACAGGCACAGTGGAACACTGGGATTGATGATGGATTTAACAATGGTTATCAGGTGCCGAAAAAAGGCGGTTATCATATTGCAGCTCCAAGTGATATTAATTATAACCTGCGAAGCAAAATGTGCATGATTCTGGAAGAATGGGGAGTTAAAGTGAAGTACCACCATCATGAGGTTGGCGGTTCCGGTCAGATGGAAATAGAAGTGGAACTGGGAGAAATGGTGGATATGGCTGATAAAACCATGATTACAAAATATGTGGTTAAGAATGCAGCAGTTTCAGAAGGAAAGACCGTAACTTTTATGCCGAAGCCCGTATACCAGGAAGCCGGGAATGGAATGCATGTACATATGCTTCTGCAAAAAGATGGCGTACCTGTTTTCTATGATGAAGAAGGCTATTCCGGTCTCAGCAAAACGGCACATTATTTTATAGGCGGTTTGTTAAAACATGCAGCATCACTTTGTGCCTGGACAAATCCATCTACCAACTCCTTTAAACGCCTGGTACCCGGATATGAAGCGCCCGTTACGATTGGTTATGCCACTTCTAACAGAAGTGCGGTGGTTCGGATTCCGGCATATGCAAAGTCACCTGAGACAAAGCGTTTTGAACTTCGATGCCCTGATGCCACAGCGAATCCGTATTATGCATATGCTGCTATATTGATGGCAGGATTGGATGGTGTACAGAATCGGACAGATCCAACAGAAAATGGCTGGGGACCTTATGATTTTAATCTCTACGATCTGGATCGGAAACAGCAAGCCAAAATTCAGTCATTGCCTAAGAACCTGGATGAAGCACTGGATGCACTGGAAAAGGATCATGAATACCTAACCAAATCAGGGGTATTTCCGGAGCGTTTGATTGAGATCTGGATACAACGGAAAAGGGCTGAGAGCAAAGACATCAGTCAAATTCCCCATCCGGCTGAATTCCAGAGATACTTTGATTTATAAAATGAAAAGAAGAAGCTAAGGGTGCGCTCCTTATCTTCTTCTTTTGTATTTTAGCTGTTATTGTGCAAAATCTCATTAAGTCTGCGGCAGAGTTACTATAAATGTAGCGCCTCCTCCCGGAGTATCTTCCACTGCTATTTTCCCTCTGTGCAATTTTACAATTTCTTTTGCGATACAAAGTCCCAGTCCAAAATGGGCTTTATCCTTATGGGCTTTATCAACCCGGTAGAACCGGTCGAATATAGACTTTTTGGATTCATCCGGAACACCGGGTCCATTATCGGCTACATAGAGCTGTATGCGGGAAGCTTCTGTCTTTAGTCCAAGTTTTATCCTGCCGCCTTTTGGAGTATAGCTCATGGCATTGTCAATGAGGATGGAAAGTACCTGGGCAACCCTTTCCCCGTCGCATGGATATGTGGGTGGGATATCTTCAGGAAGATCCACATCCAGAGTCAAACCTTTGTCTCTGGCAATCCGTTCATATTTTTCATAGGTCTGCAAGAGCAATGTATCCAGTTCAATATCTGAAGGATGGATGCTCCAGGTTCGGTTATCGGCATTTGCCAGTGTCAGCATATCATCGATCAGACGGGACATCCGCTGCCCTTCGGATTGGATGGACTCAGCAAACTGTTCTGACTGGTTTTTATCTGCTACTTTCATGGCGGATAAACTGGTTAATATTACGGTAAGAGGAGAACGGAGTTCGTGGGAGGCTGCCGCTATAAACTGTACCTGACGTTCTCTGCTTTCTTTGATTGGCTGAATCATTCGTTTTGTGAAATGCCAGGAGAAAATCGTGAGCATTCCAATGGCAAGCAGGTCAAGAAGTGCAAAAAGAGCTCTTTGAACCATAATATCATGTTCCAGGTTGTCAAGGGGATACAGAACAGTAACCTTCAGATAACCATTATCTTTTGGTATTAATGCTACAGAGGAATAATAATTCTGCCCATTGCTTCCTTTCATCTTGAACTCCACATGCCGGGAGAGAATATTTGCCGGACTTATTCCGGCGTCATTAAAGTCATAGTCTGTTCTGGCTTTTTCAGCCGCCTCTTCAAAAATAACGGATACTTCCTGATCGCTATTCAGCTGTTGAGAGAAAAGCGGAGTATCATTATCCAGAATGTTCAGTTTAATATGATAATTCGCTTCCATTTGAAGAATCCATTGATGTGAAATAGTAGACTGGCTTTCAAAATGAGTCAACATGGTATTCAGGTTATCCAGAAAAGAAGTATAACTCCGGTCATTCATTCCACTTTCTACTATATAAAGGCAGAGTGTGGTCATAGTTACCAGGATTAAGCCGGTGATCAAAGTGCAGAAGAATGTCATCTGCAGGTGCAATTTTTTAAACATGTGTTTCCTCCAGGCAATAACCTACGCCACGGACTGTTTTCAGCCTCAGGATGCTTCCCACCCCCTTCAGTCGTCTTCTTAAAAAATGTATGTAGTTATCAAGGTTCCCCTCTTCCACATCTGCATCCGGTCCCCAGACCTTAGTCAATATGGTAAGCCGGGGGAGGGTCTGACCCGGGTTGCGGAGAAATAATTCCAGCAGATCCCCTTCACGTTTAGAAAGCGAACAGGAGGAGTCTGTTTTTATTAATTTTTTCAGGGAAGCATCATATGAAATATCTCCAAAATTCAATAAACCACTGCTTTCCCATTTTTGAGGGCGCCGAACAATACAGCGGATTCTAGCCATAAGTTCACCAAATGCAAATGGCTTTACGATATAATCATCAGCTCCGCAGTCTAATCCTTCAATTTTATCATCTAATTCGCCAAGTGCGGTTACAAGGATAACCGGAGTGGATATATTTTCGCCACGCATTTGACGTAAAACCTCAAGCCCGTCCATCAGAGGCATCATACGATCCAGAAGGATAATATCATGGGCCTTATCTCGAATAAGATGTAACCCGTCTTCTCCATTATGGCAGAGATCGACGCTGATATTCTCCTGCTCCAGCTGAATCTTTAGAGATTCGCATAATTTGACATCATCTTCTACAATTAAAATTCTCATGATAGCTCCTTTACAATGTTTATTCTTTTTTATTATAGCATAAAATAAAAGTTGGACAGACTATAAATTGTGAAGTAATTGTGAAAGATTTATTTTTATCTTAAATCTAATATATTTAGAGATAACTTAGAGAAACAGGTGCTATGATGAACAAGAAATCAAAAAGTAATGTAAACATATAAAGCAGGAGGTAACATGAAAACACTACTTAAGAAAGCTCTGGGTTTTTCCCTGGCGGCTGTCATTGCAGTCAGTACACTGGCTGGATGCGCAGGCGGAAAAAATGATAACTCAGGTGATGGTGCAAAAGGCACAAATGCATCTGCGATGGGGAGATATCTGGAAGAGGAAATGAAACTTCCCGAAGGAATGAGCAAAATTTTGCAGCTTACCAAATTATCTGATGGCAGAGTAAGAATGCTGGCATCAGACGGAGAAAATAAAACCCTTATCTGGGATTCTGAGGATGGAGGAAGTACCTGGACAAAAGTCAGTGACCTGCCGGAGGAGTTAACCAGTAACAGGGCTCAGGTTATGACTTCGGCAATTTCTTCTAACGGGGAATCAGCAATTGCTGTTATGACAGGTTCAGATACAGGAGGGACCACCGTGCTGTATTGGGTTATGGATAAAGACGGAAATGCAAAAAAAATATCAATCGAACTTCCGCAAGATAATAACCAGTCCACGCAGGGTGAGGGAGAACCGACAACGGAAGTTTATACAAATGCTGTATCAAAATTCTCATATACAGATGATGGTAAGCTGATTGGAATTGATTTTGAAAACAATATTCATCAGATAGATCCTCAGACAGGTAAAATTGTAAAAAGCTTTAGCGGTGTGGCAAAAGGCAGTTATATCATGTCATTCCAAGCGATAGGAAATACGCTTGTTGTAGTAACAGACAAAGAAGTACAGCTCTTTGATCTGAGCACAGGGAATCAGATGGAAAAAGACGCAGCGCTTAATGATCAGCTGTTAAAAGGAAAGGATGAAACGGCTTTGATGCAGCTGCTCAGAGGCACAGGAGAGCCATTTGTATTTACGAAGGGAGATGGCGATAAATCGATATTCTTTGGAAGTAATGATGGGCTGTACAGCCATACGATTGGTGGGAATCTGGTAGAACAGGTTATCAATGGTGATTTGAACTCTATGGGGAATCCGGAGTATTCATTTATTTCTATCGCTGCATTGGAAGATGGTTCGTTTCTGATGGCAGGAGCAGAGGGATATGATGTTTATAAACTTTATAAATATACTTATTCTAAAGATACACCGGCAACACCAAGTAAAGAAGTAAAAGTATACAGTCTGGAAGAAAATGCGGAGATTCGTCAGGCAATTGCATTTTTCCAGAAAAATAATCCGGATATCTTTGTGAATTTAGAAGTAGGGTTATCAGGAGGCGATGCAATTACCGTTTCGGATGCTCTTCGTACACTAAATACAAATATACTGGCTGGAAAAGGACCGGATGTATTAATTGTAGATGGAATGCCAGTCAAATCATATATGGAAAAAGGATTGCTGACTGATCTGACAGAAATATTAAAACAGGTAGAAAGCTCAGAAGGGTTAATTGAAAGTATTAAGGGGACCTATTCCAATGGGGATAAGATTCAGGCGATTCCCACAAGGTTTAAGATACCGCTGATTCAGGGAAGCAAGGCAAATATTGAAAATATAAATGATTTATCTTCTATGGCGGAGCAGATTCAGAAATTGAAAGCTGAAAATCCGGATAAAGGTATTTTGGGAAACTTAAAAGCAGGAGATCTGGTAGAAAAATTGTATGCAAGCAATTCTGCTGCATGGCTAAAAGAAGATGGAACGCTAAATGAAGATCAGTTAAAAGAATTCTTTACGCTGTTAAAACAAATTTATGAGAGTGATAAGCATGAGACAGAAGATGAAAGTATGCAGATGATAGGGGAGTACGGCGAATCTAGCTTCTATAATATAAGTGGAGGAATTAATAGTCTTCTTGGAAACAAGAATATGCTGAACCTGGGGCTGCTGCCCGAGTTTTCCCAATATATTCAGGTGGTTACAGCAAATAAAAAAATGGGAGACGGGGTTGTAAAACTTTTAAATGGACAGACGGAGAATGCCTTTGTACCTATGACAACGGTAGGGATCAGCAGCAAAAGCGCTGATACAGAATCAGCAGGAAAGTTTGTAGCATTCTTACTTTCAAAAGATGCACAGAAAATTAATCAGGGCGGAGGATTACCGGTTAATAAATCAGCCTTTGATGAAGGGCTGGAAGCAGCGGCAAATTTAGGAGATGTTGATGTCAGCAGTAATGATCAGGTGTCTGGGCTGACAGAAGTATCTGAATCAGACATCAAGGATCTCAAAGCTATAGTAGAATCCCTGACAACGCCGTCAGTAGTAGATGATGTGATTAAAGAAAACATCAAAGAGCAGGCTGAGCAATGTGTCAGAGGAAGTATTACAAGTGAAGAAGCAGTAAAGAATGTAATGCAGAAAATAAATCTGTACTTGTCAGAATAACAGGAAAAACCGTTCTATAGAAACAAAGCAGCGGCAGGGGCGCCATATGGGAGTTAATATGAAGATAAAAGGCAGAAGTAAGAAAAGAGATCACATTAAAATAAAAACTAAATATGAATGGTCAGGCATACTCTTTATACTTCCGAGTTTCATCGGCGTTAGTATTTTTGTACTGATTCCGTTTCTGGATGTAATACGAAGGTCGTTTTCGGAAGCAATTAACGGAGAATGGGTTGGGATTAATAATTATATAACGATTTTTACCAACCCTGCATTCCGGCAGGCTGCAGGTAATACGGCAAGGTTTGTGGCGATATGTATACCAATTTTAATTATTTTATCGCTGCTGATCGCAGTATTCTTACATAGGCAGAAGAGATTTGGAAGTCTGCTCAAAAGCAGTTTTCTGATACCGATGGCGATTCCGGTAGCCTCTATCGTTTTACTGTGGAGGCTGCTGTTTGACAATCATGGAATGTTAAATGGTATTGTAGAAAAGTTCGGGGGAACAACCGTAGACTGGATGAATACCGGCTATGCATTCTGGATTCTGGTATTTAGTTATGTATGGAAAAACCTGGGTTATGATATAGTCCTTTGGGTTGCAGGGCTGTCAGGTATATCGGAAAGTGTATATGAAGCAGCCCGGGTAGACGGCGCAGGAGAATGGAAATGTTTTTGGAAAATCACATTGCCTAATCTGCTTCCCTCCCTATTTACCATCGCAGTACTGTCCTTCCTGAATTCCTTTAAGGTGTTCAGGGAGGCTTATCTGGTAGCAGGAGATTATCCGGATGAAAGTATTTATCTGATCCAGCATCTTTTGAGTAACTGGTTCCGGAACCTGGAGCTGGATAAGATGGCGGCGGCAGCTGTTGTAAATGCGCTGGTTATATTTCTATTAATTATGTTACTGCAAAAAGCATGGGATACAAAGGAGTAGGAAAGATGAAGAAAAAAATAGTTTTAGTTTTTTTATGTCTGTTGGCACTTGTTGCCTGCTATCCCATTATATTTTTGTTTACCGGATCATTTATGAGTGCAGCGGAGTTAAAGGATAATCTGAAGCCGGTTCTTGCCGGTACCAGCGGATATGTGGAATGGCGGCTGATACCTATGTCGCCTACCCTGCGTTCTTATGTTGAATTGTTGATAGATTCACCGGAATTCTTCAAGATGTTCTGGAATTCCGTAAAACTGGTTGTAGGAATTTTAGTGGGACAGCTGTTAATCGGAGTGCCTGCGGCGTGGGGATTTGCTAAATTTAAGTTCCCATTTCGAAAAGCATTGTTTACGCTTTATATTATGCTTATGATGATGCCTTTCCAGGTATTGATGCTTTCCAATTACCTGGTTTTAGATAAGCTGCATCTGATAGATACCCATCTCGGTATTATACTCCCGGCAGTATTCTCCACGTTCCCGGTTTTTATTATGTATCGGTTCTTTGAAAGTGTTCCCGATGCAGTAATCGAATCGGCAAAAATCGATGGAGCCGGAAATTTACAGATTTTTATATGGTTAGGAATTCCGCTGGGATCTGCGGGAATTATTTCGGCTATGGTGTTGGGATTTTTAGAATATTGGAATCTGATAGAACAGCCGCTTACATTTTTAAAGGATAAGACACTGTGGCCGTTATCATTGTTCCTGCCAAATATCGGGCTGGAACAGGCGGGGATTGCATTTACAACTTCAATTGTAACATTAATCCCTGCAATCCTGGTCTTCATGGGAGGACAGGATTATCTGGAACAGGGAATCGTAGCAGCGGCGGTAAAGGAGTAGGTGATATGAATAGAAAAAAGGTAATTAGTATTTTAGCTTCATTTTTAGTGCTGATGCTGCTGTTTACAGTGTTGTCCAGGGCGGCAGACAGTGCCAGTCTTGCAAATGTACAGACAAAAACAGCGCAGAGCATGACAATTGACCATAGGGTAACGGGGAATGGAAAAGTCATGCAGAATAGAGAACAGGCGGTATCCACAATAGGGGATCAGAAGGTACAGACAATTTATGTTAGTGAAGGTCAGACTGTAGAAGCAGGGGAATTATTATTTGATTTAGATATTGCAAATCTAAAAGAACAGATTCTTCTTAAAAAGCAGGAAATAGAAAAAATGGATCTTACAGAGGGGGATAACAAGAGTAAATCAAGTGCTGAGGAGCAAAAAAAATCCAGTACCAGGAACCGGGCAGAACAGGATGTCGGCCTGGCAGCGGGAAAAGGAAATGAAGCGGTAACCAGAGCCGCGGAAGCTTTGCAAAATGCACAGCAGAAGCTGCAGGAATATAGAAACCAGCAGGGAATCCCTACGGATGGGAATGATGCAGTATTAGCAGAACTTAACAAAACTGTGAAAGCAAAAGACAAGGCTCTGCAGCAGGCGCAGGAAGAACTGAAAGAACTGGAGCGCAAAATCGAACGGGAAGTAAATAAGGCATTAGATGCAGCAGAAAAGAAAAATCAGGAAGCACAGGCTCAGGCCGCAGCTTATACAGAGCCACAGACAGAAGCGCCGGCAGAGCCATCCAGTGATGAGAAAGGACTAGTGTCCAATGGGTCAGCAGCACAGCCCCAGACTCAAACTCCGGCACCGGCCCCCGAAACTGAGGATCTGGCTAAGGTAGAAAAGGCGGTCCGGGATCAATACAAGAGCGAGCTGGAGAAAGCAAATAAGAAAGTTGAAAAGGCGCAGAAAGAAAAAAGTTCTGCGGAACAGGCAATTGGGCAATACCAGCAGGAACAGGCGGAAAACCAGGCAAAAGGTACGCAGGAACAGGAACAGCAGCTGATTGATGACGTAAATGCAAAACAGCAGGCTTATGACGATGCAGTTAATGCAAGAGATGACAGCATACGTACTGCCCAGAGAGCTTTAGAGGATGCCAATGCACCGGAAGGAACGGACAGCAGCGGTAAGATCAGCAAACTTGATAAAGAGAAGCTTCAGATGGAATTACAGAAATTAGAGGCACTACAGGCAGCAGGAGGTCAGATAAAGGCACCTATCAAGGGAATTGTTACGAAAATTGCAATTACAACCGGCGATAAGACAATGGATGGAACCGCTATGCTGCTGGCGGATACAACAAATGGCAGTAAATTCGTAGCACAGGTACCGGTTGATCAGGAAAAATATATTGCGAAGAATGATCCGGTTGTATTAAAGCCAGGCAATAATGGACAGCCAATCGAAGGCCTGACGGTAGAATCGGTTAAGGCAAACGAAGAGAACAAAGATATGCTGGATGTTACCGTAAAATTACCGGCAGATACATTAGAGATAGGAACAGCGGCAGAATTCGAGGTGACAAGAACATCAAAATCCTATCCGACCTGTGTTCCCATTTCGGCGCTGCATGAAGACAACAATGAAAAATTTATTTATGTAATCCAGGAAACAACGTCTGTTCTTGGGGATGAATTAAAGGCGCAGAAAGTAGTCGTTAAAGTATTAGACCAGAATGAGAATTTTGCAGCACTTTCAGATGGAACCATCACAAACGACCAGAAGATCATTACCGGATCAGATAAGAATATTTCAGGAGGCAGTCGTGTGCGGCTGGCAGAGGAATGATGCTAAAAAAGTATTGGGCAAGAATAGTGGGCGCGCTGCTTATGATCTTATGTTATGGTTTGGCAGTTTTCTATAACGGTAAGATGATGAGCGATAATCCGGGGACAGCTACGGCTGTCCTGACGGATAACCGGTTAGATGCAAAATCTGCTTCAGATATCCAGAAAACAGAGCTTAATCAGGATAATCCACTGCTATTTACGATATGGGGAGAAAAAGAAAATGTCATGTTATCAAATAAGAAATACCAGCGTAATAGTTCCGCAACCGCTGTGCTGGTATGCAATAATCCCCAGCTTCTTTTTAATGGAACAGCAGCACTTGCGCCAGAGGATAAAAATGGCTGCTTAATTGATAAAAAAACTGCCTATGATTTATTTGGGAGCACGGATGTGGTGGGGAAACAATTGGAGTACCAGGACAGGAAACTGACCGTCAGAGGAATCTTAAACGGTATTGATGATGAGAGACAGATGGTGGTAATGCAGGCAGATGGTGATGCTCAGAACCTGGACAGTTTCACGGTAAAGGTTCCGGAAGGAAAAGAAGCCGAAACTATCGTTAATGAGCTTCTTATGCGTCATGCACTGGAAGGAAAAATCATGGATCTGGATCTTTTAAAAGGAATTACAAGAATATTCATACTGCTTCTTCCGATATTCTTTGCATTTGGAATCATGTTCACTTTTTTGCGATATGCAAGAGAAGAAAAAGGGCAGGGGATATCTGCTTATATCTGGTGGGGAGCTTTGATCGTGATGCTAATCATGACCATATGGGGAGTTTCCCGCTTTATAACAATCCCTAAGGAAATGATACCAACCAAATGGTCCGATTTTGACTTTTGGACAAATTTGTGGAAAAAGAAAGAAGAGGCATTCCTCTTCCTTATTCAATCTGCAAAGCACCAGCCGCAGATTGATATGATACTGGCATTCTTTCATTCCATATTCTTTAGCGTGGTATCCATTATTTTATATTTTATGAGTTTTCGAAAAAGACGGGAAATTCTGGAATAAAAGACATGTGGGTAAATTATAGTGAAAAATATACAATGAGTTTTCGACGGGGCTGATAATTTGCGGATTATCAGCCCCTTTGCAGTCTATATTGATCCCCGAATTAATAAAAAACCACTATATTTATGAGTTGATATCTGATATACTAGAGCGTATCTGAAAAATGCTTGCACCTGGCTAAAAGCGTGTTTAGAGAATATTTTTGTAATGGAGGCAATACCATGAAATATAAAAAGCTACTGTTAGTGATTTTGGCCGCATGTACACTGAGTGGATGTCAGCCGAAAAACGATCCCGATAGTTCTCTGAATCTGGGGATGGCGGCGGTGGAACAGCAGAAATATGAGGAAGCACTGAAAAGTTTTGAAAGTTCCATTGCAGAAGAGAAGGATATCGTTCTGGCGTACCGGGGTGAAGGTATGGCTTATATTGGACTTGGTGAATATGAAAAGGCAATTACTGCATTTAATTCAGCCCTGGAAAATGCAGGTGAAAAAATGGTGAAGACCATAAAGGATATCAGGCTTTATAAAGCTTCTGCGCAATTAAAATCTGAAGATTACGATGGTACCATAGAGACCTGCAGTCAGATATTATCTGCAGATGAAGATGGCGGTGCGTATTATATGAGAGGAACCTGTTATCTTCAGAAAGAGGATGAAGCGAAAGCAAAAGCAGATTTTGACAAGGCGTCATCTATGTCACCTGAGGATTATGACCTGTTTTGGAATATTTATGAAGCATATAAAGATAAAAATCTTTCTGCTAAGGGAGATGAATATCTGCAGAAGGCTTTGAGCATCGGCGGAGAAAAAACAGAGGATTATTATCAGCGCGGACGCATATACTATTATCTGGAGAACTATGAAAAAGCAAAAGAAGAACTGCTAAAGCCGGTAGAGGAAAAGGACAAGACTTCTGCGCTGCTTCTTGGAAAAGTTTATCTGAAACTGGAGGATTCCAAACAAGCCAGGAATATTTACCAGCAGTATCTGAAAGATTTTGGAGAAGCGCCAGAGGCTTATAACGGAATAGCGCTCTGTGATCTTGCGGACAATGCTCCGGATGCGGCAATCGCAACGATACAAAAGGGACTGGCTTTAAATGGAGAGACCGGAAAGCAGGATCTGCTCTATAATGAAATTGTGGCATATGAGCGCAAGAAAGATTTCCAGACGGCAAAGGCCAAGGCGGCCGAATATATAGCAAAATACCCAAATGATGCGGCAGGTAAGAAAGAGTATGACTTCCTGTCCACACGTTGACAGGAGAGAATATGGCGGATTTATTTGATATTGAAAAATTAGAGGAAAAAGTAATTCTGGTGGGTGTCAGCACATCTGATGATGACGATACTATGGAATCGCTGGATGAGTTGACAGACCTGGCATCCACAGCAGGAGCTGTTACAGTCGGGCGTATAATCCAGAATCGGGAACAGGTTCATCCCGGTACCTATATAGGCAAAGGGAAAATCCAGGAACTGCGGGAAATGGTATATGAGCTTTCTGCAACCGGTGTGATCTGTGACGATGAATTATCCCCTGCGCAGCTGCGTAATCTGGAGCAGGAACTGGATATAAAGGTTATGGACAGAACTTTGATCATACTGGATATCTTTGCTGCAAGGGCGTCTACAAGCGAAGGAAAGATCCAGGTGGAGCTGGCACAGTTAAAGTATCGCCTGGCACGTCTTGTGGGGCTTAGAAGCTCCCTGTCGCGTCTGGGAGGCGGAATTGGTACCAGAGGCCCCGGTGAAAAGAAGCTTGAGATGGACCGGCGTCTGATCAAGGACAGAATCGCTCAGTTAGGACGAGAACTGGCTGATGTGAAGCGCCACCGTGAAGTGGTAAGGATGAAGCGGAGTAAGAACCAGACATTGGTAGCGGCAATCGTAGGATACACCAATGCAGGGAAATCAACCCTTTTAAATCAGCTTACCGATGCAAAAGTGTTGGAAGAGGACAAACTGTTTGCAACCCTCGATCCCACAACACGGATGCTCGCTTTAAACGGCGGACAGGAGATTCTGCTCACCGATACGGTAGGATTTATACGAAAACTGCCCCATCATTTAATTGAGGCCTTTCGCAGTACGTTAGAAGAAGCAAAGTATGCAGACATTATACTTCATGTAGTAGATGCATCTAATACGCAAATGGAAAAGCAGATGTTTGTAGTTTATGAAACATTGGCGAATCTGGGTGTCACAGATAAAACTGTGGTGACACTTTTTAATAAACAGGACAGGGTTATTGAGAAAGAAACTCTGCGGGATTTTAAGGCAGATAAAACTTTGTGCATTTCTGCCAAAACAGGGGAAGGCTTAGAAGAGCTCAAAAATATTTTAGAACAGATTCTGCAGGAGAAAAATATTTTAATAGAGCGGATATATCCCTATGCTGATGCGGGTTTGATACAATTAATACGAAAATACGGCCAGCTTTTGGAAGAAGATTACCGTGCGGAAGGGATCTATGTCAAAGCATATGTGCCTATGGAAATTTATGGAAATGTGACAGGCTAAATGTTGCAAAATAAAGGGGAAGTACTATATCTAGTGTTATGTGCCAAAAATAATACATAGATATAGTGCTTTTTTGGCTTGACGGTCAATAATTTATTTGCTACAATAATTGCAGTCGCTCTCAAAAGAGAGAACGAATGGAGCTTTTTTTGACTGGAAATATGTCATTTACAGTTAGAACAATAGATGAGCTGATGTATGAGAATTGGAAGGAGCATGGGTATGTTTAGAGTAGTAAAGCGTGACGGGGAAGTAGCAGATTTTAATTTAGGGAAGATAAGTGATGCCATAGCAAAGGCATTTGAAGCCACACAAAAGGAATATAATGAGGATATGACCAATCTTCTGGGTCTTCGTGTGACAGCTGATTTTCAGGGGAAGATTAAAGACGGGGTCATCGATGTAGAAAGCATTCAGGACAGCGTGGAAAACGTTCTTGTTCAGGCAGGATACGGAGATGTTGCAAAGGCATATATCTTATACCGGAAACAGCGGGAAAAAATCCGTAATATGAAATCGACTATCCTGGATTACAAAGAAATCGTTAACAGCTATGTTAAAGTAGAGGATTGGCGTGTAAAAGAAAATTCTACAGTTACATATTCCGTTGGAGGCCTGATCCTGAGCAACTCGGGTGCGGTTACGGCAAATTACTGGCTGTCTGAGATATATGATGAGGAAATTGCAGACGCTCATAGAAATGCGGATGTCCATATTCATGATTTGTCAATGCTTACCGGATATTGTGCAGGCTGGTCCCTAAAGCAGCTGATTCAGGAAGGCCTTGGAGGAATCAAGGGAAAGATTACTTCCGCTCCGGCAAAGCATTTATCCGTACTCTGCAACCAGATGGTGAATTTCCTTGGAATTATGCAAAACGAGTGGGCAGGCGCACAGGCTTTTTCTTCATTCGACACATATCTTGCACCTTTTGCAAAAGCAGATAAATTGAATTACCGGGAAGTTAAAAAATGTATCGAGTCCTTTATATATGGGGTAAATACCCCCAGCAGATGGGGAACCCAGGCACCATTTTCCAATATTACACTGGACTGGACCGTTCCCAATGACCTGGCGGAACTTCCGGCTATCGTAGGCGGAAAAGAAATGGACTTCTGTTATAAAGACTGTAAAAAAGAAATGGATATGATCAATAAGGCATTCATTGAGACGATGATTGAAGGAGATGCCAACGGACGCGGTTTCCAGTATCCCATTCCTACCTATTCGATCACCGGAGATTTTGACTGGTCCGATACAGAAAACAACAAGTTGTTATTCGAGATGACATCTAAATACGGTACGCCTTATTTTTCAAATTACATTAACAGTGATATGGAGCCAAGTGATGTAAGAAGTATGTGCTGCCGTCTGCGTCTGGATCTTCGCGAATTACGTAAAAAGACCGGCGGATTCTTCGGTTCGGGAGAAAGTACAGGCAGTGTAGGTGTGGTTACAATTAACATGCCGCGTATCGCTTATCTGGCAAGTAACAAAGAAGACTTTTATAAGCGTCTGGACCGCATGATGGATATTTCAGCTCGTTCATTAAAGATCAAGAGAGACGTTATTACAAAGCTTCTGGACGAAGGGCTGTATCCATATACAAAACGTTATTTAGGGGATTTCAGCAATCATTTTTCCACTATTGGATTAATCGGCATGAACGAAGTCGGTTTAAATGCAAGATGGCTTGGTAAGGATCTTTCGGAAGAGAAGACACAGCAGTTTACAAAAGATGTGTTAAACTATATGAGAAACCGATTGATTATTTATCAGGAGGAATATGGCGATTTATACAACCTGGAGGCAACTCCGGCAGAATCAACCACTTATCGCCTTGCAAAACACGACAGAAAGCGCTGGCCGGACATCAAGACGGCAGGAAAAGACGGGGATACGCCATACTATACTAACAGTTCCCACCTGCCGGTGGAATATACCGCTGATATTTTTGAAGCATTAGATATCCAGGATGAACTTCAGACCTTATATACTTCCGGAACTGTATTCCATGCATTTTTGGGAGAGAAGCTTCCGGACTGGAAAGCAGCGGCGGCACTTGTACGTAAAATTGCAGAAAATTATAAGCTGCCTTATTATACACTTTCACCTACCTATTCGGTATGTAAGAATCATGGGTATATTGCAGGAGAACATTTTGTTTGTCCGGAATGCGGTGAGACAGCAGAAGTATACAGCCGTATCACCGGGTATTACCGTCCGGTTCAGAACTGGAACGATGGCAAGACGCAGGAATACAAAAACCGCCAGTTATACGATGTGGACAATTCCTGTCTGCATAAGGTTCACAGCAGCATTGTAACCATATCAAAAGATGATGTGAAAGTAGAGCCGGGCAAGGGAATCAAGTACCTGTTTACCACAAAGACCTGTCCAAACTGTAAGATTGCCAAGGAAATGCTGGGAAATGAGCATTACGTTGTAATTGATGCAGAAGAAAATCAGGAACTGGTACAAAAATTCGGTGTGATGCAGGCACCTACACTGGTTGTGGTAGAAGGTGATAAGGCGAAAAAATATGTAAATGCTTCGAATATCAAAAAATATGTAGATACAAACCAGTAGAAGTTACGGAAATGTGTTTTGAAAGGTATTATGAAATGTGTCGTTGAAATATATGAATGATTTGTGTTCACGAGTCAGGAATATATTCTAAAAGCGCAGATGCGGCTGACAGCCTGTTAGAGGGCAGATGCTGCATCTGCGCTTTTATAAAACAGGCTGTCAGCTGTATCTGCGCTTTCATGTAAAAAAATCGGCAAAAGAATAAGGCTGCTATACTAAATACATAGTATAACAACCTTATTCTGGTTTCGCTAGATTAACTGAAATTACATTTTTTCAACGTTAGCTGCCTGCATTCCGCGAGCGCCTTCTGTTAAATCATAAGAAACTGCCTGACCTTCTTCAAGAGATTTGAAGCCGTCTCCCTGGATAGCTGAGAAATGTACAAATACATCTGCTCCGTCTTCTCCTGTGATAAATCCGTAACCTTTTTCTGCGTTAAACCATTTCACTGTACCTTTGTTCATTTTGTGGTACCTCCATTAAAATATTGTGCTCTTGAAAATAAAAAAATTCACCAGCTATTACAGATTATATAGGTGTTAAATATAATCTCTAATAACTAGTGAATTACTTTACATCCAATAAATCTTTGATACAAGTCAAATTATAGTCGTTTAAGGGGAAAATGTCAAGCAAAAAATAAGGAATTTAAGGGCATTCTGAAAGGAAAATATTTAAGGGGAAATCCTCTGATTTTTCTCGGTGCGAACCTCTATCTATTCGTAAATAATTATGTTAAAATAATAAAATAAACTAGTGATTTTCTGGGGAAAAGGAGCTTTTCTGTTATGACAGATCATGAAAAAAGAGAAATTATAACCTTTGCAGACAATATTCTGGAAAGATACTTTTGCGAAGGCGATATAGACTATTTTATTTCAACGCTGAGTCAGGATATTATCTGGCTGGGAGCGGGGGAAAAACAGCGGGCGGAAGGCAAGGAGGAAGTCAGCCGCCACTTTCTGGAGGGAAAAGACGATCTGATTCTTTGTGATATGTGGGATAAGCGTTACGTGGTATCTGAATTGGGACCAGATTATTATCTCTGTGAAGGTGAAAGTATGCTGGAAGCAAAACCGGATACGGGCATGAACATGCATACCCGTCAAAGAATCACTTTTATATTCAGAAGAACGGATAAAGGACTTGAGACCATGCATATCCATAATTCAGTTCCTCTGTCAGCCATGGGTGAAGATGAATTATTTCCGGTGGAAGCTGCAAAAGAAGCATTTGAGAAGATGCAGGAGAAAGTGATTGAGCAGAACCGGCAGATTGAACTGATGATGTCACAGCTTCCCGGCGGAATGGCAGTCTGCGGCATGGACGAGTCGTTTACCGTCAAGTGGGTCAGCCCCGGGCTTTGCCGGATATTGGGATGCGGGAGCAGGAACACCTATGACGGAGAACTGCGGATTTCTTTTCGGGACTTTATATTTCCGGAAGACAGGGAAAGTGTGAGGCAACAGGTTGAGAAAGCTTTTGAAGCGGGTGATATTTATTCTTTGGAATACCGCATTTTGCGTCCGGATGGAAAAGTTTTGTGGGTAATGGATATTGGCAAAAAAGTTACAGATGGAATAGAGCCTTCTGTTTCCTGCTTTATCACTGATATATCGGAGCGTAAAAATCAGGAATTCAGACTGATAAAGGCTAATCAGGAAGTGAAAAGGCAGGCTGATTTCCTGACACAGCTCTATAATACAATTCCCAGCGGAATTATTCAACTGAGTACGGACCCAAGCCATAAAATTTATTATGCAAACAGACGTGCATGGGAAATCTATGGGTATAATGGAGAGGAATTTCTTCAAAATGGGAAAGACACTTTTGATTTAGTGCTAAAGGAAGAAAACCAGCATTTCAGATCGGTATTTGACAATTTAAAATGTACCGGTGATAAAGTCGCCTATGAAAGAGAAGGGGTAGGTAAAGATGGAACCAGGTACTGGGTCAGCGTATTCATGGAGCGGCTAATAAATGCTAACGGCATAGAGGTTATTCAGGCGGTTCTGAATGATATCACAGAGAACAAGATGCTTTCAAAGGAGCGGGAACAGGAACAGCTGCTGGAAAACCAGATTTTACGAGCTGCCATTTATACAGCATATCCATTGATAATGAAGATAAACTTGTCAAAGAATACATATGAATGCCTGACTTCGGGACATTTTATTATGCAGCATGATGACCATGGGAATTATCATGAGATGATAGAAAAGGTATATCCCCTGATCTATCCGGCATACAGGGAAGAATATAAGCGAACATTTGACAAAGATGGGATTTTAAAGAGATTTGAAAGCGGCAGCAATGATATATACACGGAATTCCGGCAGATGGGAGAGGATGGGAGATATCACTGGGTAGCTAATCATGTTATATTTGTCGCTAATCCATACGCTGAAGATGTTTTTGCAATCATGCTTTTCCGGGTTCTGGATGAACAGAGAGCAGAGAAAGCACGTCAGGAGCAGCTCTTACGTGATACGCTGGCCGCTGCGGAATCAGCCAATAATGCCAAGTCGGATTTCCTGTCCAGGATGAGCCACGATATCCGTACACCAATGAATGCAATCATAGGAATGAGTACAATCGGGCAGTTGAAGATAAACGATAAAAACAGGATGCTGGATTGCTTCCGGAAAATAGATGCATCATCCAGATATCTCCTTGCCCTGATCAATGATATTTTAGACATGTCTAAGATTGAACGGGGGAAAATGGTTCTTACCAATTCAAGATTCGAATTTTCGGAGTTTATAAAGAACCTTACCGAAGTTATTTATCCGCAATCGGTAATGCGGGGGATTGATTTTGAAGTACACCATGAGGAACCGCTGGAACGCTTCTATATAGGAGATTCCCTTCGCATGAATCAGATTTTAATGAATCTGCTTTCAAATGCTATGAAGTTTACTCACTCAGGCGGGAATATCATTCTGGGGATCCGGGAAGTCAGAAGGTCAAATAGTATTGCAAATCTGGAATTTACAATCTCGGATACCGGAGTGGGAATGACTGAAGATTTTATGAAAAAATTATATCAGCCATTTGAACAGGAAAGTTCAGACATAGCCAGAAACCAGACCGGAAGCGGACTGGGGCTGTCTATTGTGCACAATCTGGTGCAGCTGATGAGAGGTACCATCCAGGTCAAAAGTGATGTAGGAAAAGGAACATCATTTCGGGTGGAAATTCCACTTGGATTGGCAGAAGATGATGCAAAAGAAGAAAATGACCGTAAATCAAAGGAACTGTTAAGGGGACTCAGCGTTCTTATTGTAGATGATGACAGTATTGTAGGGGAGCAGGCATCCATGATTCTTTCCAATATCGGAGCAAAATCCATATGGGTTGATTCTGGACAGAGGGCAATTGAGGAAGTAGAGACAGCACTGACAAATGAATGTTTATTTGATCTGGCTTTGATTGACTGGAAGATGCCGGACATGGACGGCGTAGAGACAACCAGGAGAATTCGGGAATTAACCGGTCCCAATACTATGATTATTATTATTTCAGCATATGATTGGAGCATGATCGAGGCAGAAGCAAAAGCTGCCGGGGCCGATTATTTTATTGCTAAACCATTATTTAAGGCAACCCTTTATGACACTCTGATACAGCTTCAGATTACGCATAATGAACCGGAAGTAAAAAAAGGGTATCATCTGAACGGACAGCGTGTGCTACTCGTAGAAGACAATGTATTAAATATGGAAATAGCGAAATCGCTCCTTGAAATGCATCAGATGGAGGTAGACACAGCGGAGGATGGGGCCGAGGCACTGGAAAAATTCCAGAGTATGCCGGAAAACTATTATCTGGCAATCCTTATGGATATCCGAATGCCGGTTATGAATGGACTGGATGCTGCAAGATCCATAAGAGGCCTGCTGAGAAAAGATGCAGGAGCCATTCCAATTATAGCAATGTCGGCAAATGCATTTGATGAGGATAAAAACCAGGCTTTTGAAGCCGGAATGAACGGGTATCTGGTTAAACCGGTAGATGTGGATAAATTGTTCCAGACCCTGGAAAAATATATATAATGGTCTGATAACAAATACATAGCAGTTTAATTAAAAGCGGGAGCATTGGGATATTGTTGATTCAATATCCCAATGTTTTTTTAAAAATATCATAAAAAAGTACTTTACGTGATGGAGTAATTGTGATATGATTACTTCATCAGATAAAGTAATTACTCTACGTGATGAAGAACAGGGGGTGGAGATTTGATCAGCAGCGATGTTTTAAGGGGGTACAATGACTCAATTCTTCTTAGTATCCTGTCAAAAGGGGATTCCTACGGATATGAAATTTCCAAAGAAATCAAGCGGGTATCGGATGAAAAATACGTTATGAAAGAAACAACTCTTTATTCCGCTTTTAACCGTTTAGAGAAAAATGGATTTATTGAGTCCTATTTTGGTGATGAGACTTATGGAAAAAGAAGGACCTATTTTCGGATTACAGATGCCGGAAAGGAATACCTTAAAGAAAAATGCGAAGAATGGCAACTGACAAAGGAAGTAATTAATAAATTTTTAAAGGAGATGAGCTAATGGACACGATCAGGACATATGTGGATACCATGTTCCGGGGACTTATGATGTCAAGGGAGATGGAACGTCTGAAGGAAGAAATATTGGGTAATATGGAAGAGAAGTACCAGGAATTGAAAAACGACGGAAAGACAGAAAACGAAGCAGTAGGTATTGTAATTTCTGAATTTGGAAATATTGATGAGCTAATTAAAGAATTTGAAATTAATTCAGAAAATTTGGATGGGTGCAGTGAGTCTGATCAGATGAACGGTGAGGAAGTATGTGAATATCTGAAAAAAAGCATGAAAAGCACCCGCCTGGTTGCAATTGGAGTGGATATCATACTGGTGGGAGTGGCTTATTTGATATTGATGTACGGACTTTTGGACGATCGTGGACTGAATGAAAATCTGCTGGTCAGCATTACGTTATTTCCCTTGCTTATCATAATTATTATTGCGGTAGGAATGTTTATTTACTCAGGCTATTCTATGGAGAAGTATAAGAATATTGAAAAAGGAGAATTTCAGATTACTTATGAAACAAAAACATTTTTAGAAAATTTAATGGAGAAAGAAAGATCCGGGTTTATTATATCTGTTATTGTAGGCGTAAGTCTCTGTATTGCATCACCGATTCCCGTAATATTGGGTAAATTTCTGAATGATAAAGCTACATTTGCAGGAGTCAGCATTTTATTGATAATGATTGCGGCAGCAGTTTATATATTTATTGTATTCGGAACCAGATCAGAGTGCTGCAAGCGTCTGTTAAAGATTGAAGAATTTGCACAAGAGGAACAGGAAAAAAATAAAGTGATTGGTTCTGTGGCAGCAGTCGTATTTCCTATAGCGGCATTGATTTTCTTTATCTGGGGAATCGGTTTCGGCGGGTGGAAAATCTGCTGGATTGTCTTTCCGGCAGCAGGTATTCTATTTGGTATTTTTGCATCAGCTTACTCAAATCTTAAGAGAAATTTATAAGATAACCAGAAGCAGTCTTATATCGGTTCTAAAGCCTGATATAAGGCTGCTTTTGATTGTAAGCTTGCAACAAATGTGTATTTATGTTAAGATGGTACAACAATACCCCCTGTAAGCGGTGGGGTACCTGACCCCTGCGTCAGTTGCCGGATGGATTCGCAAGCGAACCCATCTGGCTCGTTGTTCGCAGGAATAAATGAACGAGGTATACAAATGAGTAACGTGGTTTTGATCGGGATGCCGGGCGTAGGTAAGAGTACCGTCGGGGTAATTCTGGCTAAAGTGCTGGGATATCATTTCGTGGATGCTGATATATTGATACAGGAGCAGGAAGGCAGGCTGCTTCGGGAGATTATTGAAGAAGACGGTGTAGATGGCTTTATTGAAATAGAAAACAGGGTGAACAGCCGGATTCAGGAAGAAAATGCCGTAATCGCTACTGGCGGCAGCGTAGTATACGGAAAAGATGCTATGGAAAACTTAAGCCGAATTGGAACAGTGGTTTATTTACAATTAGATTATATAGATTTATTTACCCGCCTGGGCGATTTAAAAGGGCGTGGTGTTGTTCTGAGAGAGGGACAGACCCTTCGGAATCTGTTTGACGAACGAACACCGCTCTATGACAAATATGCGGATATTGTTGTCAATGAGGCAGGATTAACGGTGGAAGAGACACTGGAAGCAGTTGTGGAAGGTTTGAAGAAACTGGGGATTGCCCCTGGAGACAGATCGAAGTGCAGAAAAAAATAGACAAATAGAAATACATAATTTTGTAACATTTTGCCATATTTTAGGGGTAATAGTGCACAGGAAATGCTATTTGATTGTATTTTTTTTGAAAGATATATGGAAAAAATTACTTAAATTTTAATTTTTGTTTACAAAAGTAAAGAATGTGATATAATATAGTTTAGATATTTTAAAGGGGTAACAGTAAGACAAAATTCGAGGGGTCGTTTTTGTCTATAAGAATTGAAGAGAGTATAAATAAGTATAGAGGTGTCCTATGGAACAATATATTATTAAAGGCGGTAACCCACTGGTAGGTGATGTTGAGATCGGTGGGGCTAAGAATGCAGCGCTTGGAATCCTTGCAGCCGCAATTATGACAGATGAGACCATACTAGTAGAAAATTTACCAGATGTACAGGACGTGAATGTGCTGTTAGAAGCTATCAGTGTAATTGGCGCAAAGGTTGAACGGGTAAGCAGGAGCGCAGTTTTAATTAATGGCTCCATGATTGGCAGTGTCAGCGTGGATTATGAGTTCATAAAAAAGATAAGAGCCTCTTACTATTTATTAGGAGCGTTATTAGGAAAATACAAGAAGGCAGAAGTACCTCTGCCGGGCGGATGCAATATCGGCAGCAGGCCGATTGATTTGCATTTAAAAGGTTTTAAGGCATTAGGAGCAAAAGTGAGCATTCAGCATGGAGCGATTGTTGCCCAGGCGGAGAGACTCGTTGGAAAACATATATTTTTAGATACCGTTTCCGTTGGTGCTACCATTAACATTATGATGGCAGCAACCATGGCAGAAGGATATACCATTATTGAGAACTCAGCAAGAGAGCCTCATGTCGTTGATGTGGCGAACTTCCTGAACAGTATGGGAGCAAATATCAAAGGCGCAGGTACTGATGTAATCCGTATCCGCGGTGTAGAGAAGCTTCATAAAACAGAATATTCCATTATTCCGGATCAGATAGAAGCAGGAACCTTCATGTTTGCAGCAGCAGCAACGAAGGGGGATGTTATGGTGAGAAATGTAATTCCAAAGCATTTGGAAGCCACAACAGCAAAATTGATTGAAATTGGCTGTGAAGTAGAAGAATTTGATGATGCGGTACGTGTTGTCGCATCAAAGCAGTTACGCAATACAAATGTAAAGACATTACCATATCCCGGATATCCTACGGATATGCAGCCGCAGATCGGTGTTACGCTGGCACTGGCAACAGGAACCAGTATTGTAACAGAGAGCATATTTGAAAATCGTTTTAAATATGTGGATGAGCTGGCAAGAATGGGAGCTACAGTCAAGGTAGAAGGCAATACGGCAGTTATCTACGGTGTGGACAAACTGACAGGTGCACAGGTGAGCGCACCTGATTTAAGAGCTGGTGCAGCGCTTGTCATTGCGGGGCTTGCAGCGGAAGGAATCACAATTGTAGATGATATCGTTTATATCCAGCGTGGCTATGAATGTTTTGAAGATAAACTCCGTGGCCTTGGAGCTGAAATAGAAAAAGTTTCGAGTGAAAAAGAAATACAGAAATTTAAATTAAGAGTGGGATGAAGATACACTCTGACAATCGGGGACGGAGGATTTTAGCAATCCTTTGTCCCTCTTTATTTATTTTTAAATTGTAAACCAGCCAAAGGATTGATTTCTTTGGCTTTTTATGAAAGAGATGGAGGATGATATTTATGGGACAGGAAAAGATATTTCGCTTTGCTATCATGGGGGCAGGAGGTATTGCTGAAAAATTTTGTGATGCGGTTAACCGGCTGGAGAACATGGAAGTAATTGCAGTCGCCAGTAAGAGTCTGGACCGGGCATCCCGGTTTGCTAAAAAGAACAATGTAGCCCAGGCATATGACAGCTATGAAGAGATGTTAAAGGATGCAGATCCGGATGGAGTCTATATTGCAACGACGCCCAATTACCACTTTGAACTTACGATGCTCTGCCTGGATTATAAGAAACCGGTACTCTGTGAAAAAGCAATGATGGTAAATGGAGAGGAAGCAAGACTAGTATTCCAAAGATCCAAAGAGCTGGGAGTCTTTGTTATGGAGGGGATGTGGTCCAGATTCCTTCCTCATAACAAAATTGCTAAACAATGGCTGGATGAAGGTAAAATCGGTAATGTAGAGCTGGCCGAAATTAATATTGGCTTCCAGGCGGGAAATGATCCAAAGAACCGCTTTAATAATCCTGATCTGGCGGGCGGTGCGGCAACGGATATCACGGTTTATTGTTTTGAACTGATGACATATTTTTTAGATCGTCCGGTAAAAGATATACATACCTATATGATTCAATCTGAAACCGGGGTTGATAAAACCGAACAGATATCCATTTTATATGATAATTGTATTGCAAATATGCACGCAAGCATTGCTGCAAAGCTAAATGATGAAGCTGTATTTTACGGGACCGAAGGAAAGATTGTAGTACCGCTGGTTCACTATGGACAAGAGTGTTCCCTGTACCGTGACCGGGAAGAACCGGTACATTTTACAGATCAGACAGAGAATGGATTTATTTATGAAATCCAGGAAATGGTGGACTGCGTGAAACGTGGTGAGGTGGAGAGCAAGGTGACACCTCATGAAATGACAATCCGCTGCGCTACAATGTTTGATCAGCTAATGGGAAGAAAGGGTTAAGCACCAATTCATGCCAATCAAGGTTTATCCTAATAAAAAATTGAATTCTTCTTTATAAATATCATGATATATAGTATGATATTAACTGATACTGTTCATAATCAGAGTAAAGGAGAAAACGAACATGAAAAATAAAAACATGAAGTATATCATTGCCGGAGTTGTAGTGCTCGTTGTAATAGCAGTTGCTGCAGCTGTGTTGGTGACAGGAAATAAGAAAAAAAATTCTGAAGATAAAATGGGAAAAACGGAGCAGTCATCGGAAACATTGACAGAACAAAAAACAGAAAACTCATCGGAATTACAGACGGAGAAAAAAACTGAAAATTCATCTGAAAATCCAGAGGAAAATGTAATTACTGCCATGTATCTCACCTATGGAGAAGAAAACTTTATTTTTATCGATACAAAAAACGGAACACTTTTCACGGCACCGGTGCCGGAGGGCGGTCTGGTTGATAAAGATGGGAAACAGATCAAGCAGGAAGATCTGACCAGAGGAAATATTTTAAAGATTTATGGAAATGGAATAATGCTGCAGTCTTATCCGGGACAGTACCCGGGAGTTACAAAAATGGTGCTGGATCAGACCGGAAAGCCGGAGGATGCGGACCAGTATAATGAGATCATCGACCAGATTTACCAGGAGCCGGATCCTGCTGAGCCTCCATATCTTTCTGCTGAGTACACCCAGCCGGAAGCAGTCGTATCGGCAGCGATTACCCGGGGCGGATACGAGTGGAGCTACGAAAATGAGGATGGAACCACAGGTACTGCAAAAACAGATATGACGCCGGTCCTTGGATGGAAGGAAATCAATGATCTTACTTTAAATGAACCTACGGATCTGAAACTGGACTTTACGAAAAAACCAGACACCATAGAAATTATCCGGTGGACGGAGGATGTACAGAAGCAGTATAGCGAAGGCAGCGATTTACCCGAGGGAGAAAAGGTAGAGCCGGAAGAGAAGGATGGAGTATTCATTATTCCGGCAGCAGAAGCAGGGTATACCTATCAGATAACCGCAAAATGGGGCAACGGAACAGTAGATTTTGGATTTGTGACAAAGAGTAAGAAATAATAATTTTAAAATGATTTATAGCGTGTTTGAAAACAAAGTTCGGACACGCTCTTGGGGGACAGAACAGATAAAGCTGAAAGGATAAGAAACAATGGTATTTTTGGAAAGCACATTGGTGTCCATCGTAAACCTGGCGGTGCTGCTCTTTGAGTACATTGGCGTGGGTGTCATCGCGTATACCGGAATTCAGGGAATTATTAATTATATCCGCAGAAAACCGGAGACGCGGCTCATGCTGGCAAAGGGACTGGCAATGGGGTTGGAATTTAAGCTTGGCAGTGAAATTCTAAGAACGGTAGTTGTTCGCCAAATCTCTGAAATTGTCCTGGTAGCAGGAATTATTGCTTTGCGGGCTATCCTGACATTTTTAATTCACTGGGAAATAAAAAATGAAGAAAAAGAATATGACCTTCATCTTAGTAAGAAAGAAGAGAATTGAATGGTTAAGAGATCTGAAGAGACTGAATCAGTCTCTTTTTTCTTTGACTAAAACAGAAATCTGAATCACATAATTGTCATATCCATTTACTGTTAGTTCATCCAGCAGATAATCTTCGAAGAAGAGTTCATCTAATTCCAGTGCATGTTCTCCCGCAAACGTAAGCATCCGGCGATAAGTTTCTCCGATCTGTTTCCAACCGCCCTGATGGTAACCATATAAATAAGCCCCTCCCGGCTTTAAGGTATAAGAAACTCCCTTAGGCGGGGAATCCAGGAGCAGATAAATATGGCGGTAATCGTTGTATATACCTTGGTGAATTTTCGTTGCGTATTGCAGAAATCCGATCCCATAAGGGCTCTTAATTCCAAGGTTTTCCCCCAGACTAATCAGTTCCCCTATTTTTTTTGCCAGTTCTTTGTCATTATAAGTTGAAGTATGGGTAGGAATATAGTACTGGGGCGCTGTTTCTAATACCTCAATTCTGGAAAAATCTTTTTGCAGAGCTTTTTGAATAAATTCAGATTTAAACCGCAGCCATTTTTTGGTTTTCTTCAGTTTTGCCATTTTCCGGTCGATTATTTTTTCCTCTTCTTCTAAAAGTGATATTAAGGCTTGAGGGCTTTTATGATCCAGGTAGTATTTTATATCAGACAAGGGCATATCCAGCTCTTTTAAATTCCAGATCACATCAAACACATCCAGCTGGGAAATGGAGTAATACCGATAATCGTTGTCCAGTTTTATTTCAGGAGAAAACAGACCGATTTTGTCATAGTGAAACAGGGTGTGCTTGGTGACTCCGGTGAGTTTTGCAAATTCTCCTGTTGTAAAATAAAGATCTTTATTAATCATAAATCTCCCTTCCTTAGCTTCCTTTCATATTTTTTTTAATTTAAATAATATATAAATTGTAAACTCACATTTTATTAGAAAATAATTTTTCCTTGACTATAGGGTAACCCGATACCTTATGATAGTAAAGAAATCGCTAAAATGCAATAAAAAGAGGTGTTATATCATGAAAAATTCAATTACGAAAGATTTTAATTTTGTTTCTCTGCTGAGATTTGCTCTGCCTACTATGGTAATGATGGTGTTTATGTCCCTGTATACCATTGTGGATGGTGTTTTTATATCCAGGCTTCTTGGAAGTGATGCTCTGTCTGCTACAAATATTGTTTATCCTGCGGTGAATATACTGATAGCGGTTGGCGTTATGCTGGCTACCGGCGGCAGTGCAATTATAGCAAGAAAAATGGGAGAAAAGAAACCAGAGGAAGCCAGACAGAATTTTACTTTAATTGTAATTTCCGGATTGTTGTTTGGTATCTTGTCCTTAACGGCAGGCAATATTTTTATAGAGCCTATGGTAAAAGCGCTGGGGGCTACGGATAAAATACTTGGGAATAGTATTTCTTATTTACAGATTCTCCTTTTATTTGCGCCTGCATGTGTACTTCAGCTGTTATTCCAGTCATTCTTCGTGACAGCAGGGAAGCCTGTAATCGGACTGGGACTGACTTTGCTGGGAGGACTTACAAATGCTGTGCTGGATTACGTTTTTATGGGTCCGTTGCAGATGGGGATCGGGGGAGCAGCTCTGGCTACCGGAATTGGACAGGCAGTACCGGGTGTAGCCGGCCTTATCTATTTTTGGAAAATAAAGAGAGATTTATTCTTTGTTAAACCCAAAATGGATTTTGGCGTGCTGAAAGAAAGCTGTCTGAACGGTTCGTCAGAGATGGTTACCAATCTGTCTGCTGCAATTGTAACCTTTTTGTTTAATATTATTATGCTTCGGTTTCTGGGGGAAAATGGCGTTGCGGCGATTACGATCGTACTTTATGGCCAGTTCCTGTTCAATGCTTTATATCTGGGATTTGCAATAGGTGTAGCGCCTGTGTTCAGTTTTAACTACGGAAGTGGAAATGTGATTTTACTACGGCGGATATATAAAATCTGTACCCGGTTTATTGCCGTTTCCGCAGTTGTAATTACGATCATTGCGTTGGCGGGGGCACCCATAATTGTAGAAATATTTACACCGCGTACTTCAGCAACCTATGAAATTGCCAGCAGAGGATTCTTTCTGTTCTCATTCAACTATTTGTTTGCAGGGATGAATATATTCGCTTCCGGCATGTTTACTGCATTTTCAAACGGTAAAATATCGGCGGCGATATCATTTATGCGTACCTTTGGCTTTATAGTGAGCTGCATTTTGATTCTGCCTTATATCATAGGCGTTGATGGGGTCTGGATGGCAGTTCCCCTTGCAGAGTGTCTCACTGTATTTATCTCCTGTTTCTTCTTCCGCAGAAAGAGAGAAGTTTACGGTTATGCAGTATAAGAAAAAAGTTATCAAGATGATTACGTTCTTGATAACTTTTTTATTTACCGTATTTACAGATAAGGTATGCCGGGAATCTCCGGGTAGCTGCCCATGGAAATCAATAATTCCAGCCCTACCTGCCGAGCGGCCAGAACAGCTTCCTTTACGGCGCTGGCGTTGCCGGATACAGCAAGAATGACTTCATTAGAGTGGCTGGTACCTTTATTCGGGGTCATATACTCGATTATATTTACGCCGGCGGCTTTCATTGCATTATCAGCCATTACAAGACCGATAGCAGCCGGTGAACCGCATAAGAAGCCAAACGCCTGGCCTGCGGGAGCGTGAAAAGCTTTGTTCAGTACCTGCCCTGCACTTGCAGAAAAAGCAAATTCCAGGTGTCCGGCTTCGCTGATATAAAGTTCCCCTGCATACTTATTTGTCAGTTCAAGAGCAATGGAAACAGCCTGCCTGACATCAGAAACACTGTTTCCGCCAAGTACAATGTAATTACCATGTCCGCCCCAGCCCTTGGTATCTCTGGGAAGTTCGATGGATAATACTTCTGTATTGGTGGCTTTCACTGCTTCATCTACAGCAGTGAGCTGTCCTGCCGCACCGGTTCGGGAACTGAAAACACCTATGGTATGATAAGCTTTTCCAACATTCATTTGTTCCAAAAGAGCATCATCGATTCCCGCAATCACCAAACCGATTGTGTCCAGTACCGCGGTTCCGATAAATTCCGTTCTTGTGCAGTTCATGCTGATTGATTTTACATCCATAGTTTTGTTTTCTCCTCTTTAACGATACTTTCATGCATTCAGTATAAAGAAAAAACAACAAAAAGTCAACGAAAACAAATATTGCTTTACAGAACTTTTTCAATAAAGTGCACAGGATATTTATCCCAGTATTTTTTATAAACCCGTTCATTTTGTCCATCGAAATTGAGCTGGTACATTCTGAATGTGGTTAATATATCCTTCGGCTGCCAGTGTTCTTCGTAAGAATATTGATAGTTCATGCCCAGGCGTCTCATGACTTTGCCGCTGCGGGAGTTTTTGATATCATGGGTAGCTGTTACATACCGGAATCCGTCTCTTTTTAATTGCTCTAATACGGCTTTTGCTGCCTCTGATACGATTCCCTTGTGCCAGAATTCTTTTCTCAGCCCATAGCCGAAATCATAGCTGTCATCTATGCACACATGTACATAACCAATGGGCACATTATCTGTTTTCAGGCAGACAGCATATCGGTATCCTTTCGCCTGCTGATATGATCTGGCATAGTTTTCTTTGAAAAAAGTTATGGTTTCTTCCAGTGATTTCAGAGGAAACCAGGGTAAATAAGTATTCACTTCTTCATCTTTGTAGATGGAAAATAAGGCATCCATGTCATTTTCAGTGAATTTCCTTAATATCAGTCTGTCTGTTTCCAGTGCAGGTGTATTTTGAATCTGCATTTTACTCCCCTTTCCACAACCCGGCAAACGATTTTTATTCGTTGTTCCGATTGTTGTGCTATCTTATTGTACCGTTCCGCTTATCGCTTGTTTCTTTACCATATTCTATCATTTGGTACTCCTAAAGTCACGACATATCTGCTTCTATTGCTTTTTCTATATAATTTTTTATCAACTTTTTATCATTAGAGTAATTTCCATAAAAAAGTACTTGACGAACAGGCGAATAAGCGTTATCGTAGTAGACGTAACAAAATTAAATATTATATTTTCTCTTATTCAGAGTGGTGGAGATACAAAGGATCTGTGAAACCACGGCAACCCCGTCAGAGGAAGGTGCCAACCTGAGCGAGTAATTCGAACAATAAGAGGATTTACTTATCATAATAGATAGGGGGTCCGCTTAGTGCGGACCTTTTTTAGTTTAAAAGCAGGAGCAGTTTTGTGAAGCGGGACATGTTCCCGGCCTCAAGTAAGCCTGCAGGATATGTTAAATCGATCTCGTGAGAAAATATAAATGCTCTTATCCAAAGGAGGATTCTATGGAAAAATTATTATTTACTTCTGAATCAGTAACAGAAGGACATCCGGACAAAATGTGCGACCAGATCTCTGATGCTATCTTAGATGCTCTGTTAGAGCAGGATCCCATGAGCCGTGTGGCGTGTGAGACTGCAACTACTACAGGCATGGTTCTGGTAATGGGAGAAATTTCTACAAATGCTTATGTGGATATCCAGAAGATTGTGCGTGATACGGTAAGAAACATTGGCTATACACGTGGAAAATATGGATTTGATGCGGAAACCTGCGGCGTTATCACAGCCATTGACGAGCAGTCTTCCGATATTGCCATGGGCGTTGACAAAGCGCTGGAAGCAAAGGAAAATACCATGACCGATGA
>NZ_JNGB01000239.1:0-3989 GCF_001029355.1 Robinsoniella sp. RHS | reverse complement strand
GCCTTGATAAATCCAGGTTTCTCATCCGCGATTTGTTTCATCTCTTCTATATTATGAGCAATATAAGTGTGGGTATCCCTATGCTCTCTCGCTCTTTCCAGCATATCTGTCTGCATTGTTTCCAGGATCTCAGCTGCCTTATCTGCGATCTCATCAAATGCAGCCACAGTCTTCTCTCTGGTGTCACGCCTTACAATAACAGCCTGACCTGCTTCGATATCTTTTGGTCCCAGTTCAATTCGGATTGGAACTCCACGCATTTCCTGCTCAGAGAACTTCCATCCCGGACTCTTGTCAGAATCATCCACCTTCACACGAAGTCCTGCTTTCGCCAATGTATCTTTCACTTCGAACGCTTTATCCAGAACGCCGTCTTTTTTCTGCTGGATCGGAATCACCATAACCTGGGTAGGCGCAATCCTTGGAGGGAGTACCAGACCGCTGTTGTCTCCATGCACCATGATGATCGCTCCGATCATACGGGTTGTCATTCCCCAGGATGTCTGATGAACATATTTCAAAGTATTATCCTTATCTGCAAACTGAATACCGAAAGCTTTTGCAAATCCGTCACCGAAATTATGGCTGGTTCCTGACTGCAGCGCTTTTCCGTCATGCATAAGAGATTCAATCGTATAAGTCGCTTCTGCTCCTGCAAATTTTTCCTTGTCTGTTTTCTGTCCCCGTACAACCGGGATTGCCAGTGTTTCCTCACAGAAATCAGCATAGAGATTCAACATCTGCTTTGTTCGCTCTTCAGCCTCTTCTGCTGTAGCGTGAGCAGTGTGTCCTTCCTGCCATAAAAACTCTCTGGAACGAAGGAACGGTCTTGTTGTTTTTTCCCAACGAACAACAGAGCACCATTGGTTATATACTTTTGGAAGATCACGGTGTGAATGGATATCCTTAGCATAAAAATCACAGAATAATGTCTCTGAGGTAGGACGTACGCACAATCTCTCCTGTAAAGGTTCCAGTCCTCCATGAGTAACCCATGCCACTTCCGGAGCAAACCCTTCTACATGGTCTTTTTCTTTCTGAAGCAGGCTTTCTGGTATAAACATAGGAAGATATACATTTTCTACCCCTGTTTCTTTAAATCGGCGATCCAGTTCATGCTGAATATTCTCCCAGATTGCATAACCTGCCGGTTTAATTACCATACATCCTTTTACACTTGTATAATCAATCAATTCTGCTTTCTTAACAACGTCTGTATACCACCTCGCAAAATCTTCTTCCATCGAAGTGATGGCTTCTACTAATTTCTTGTCCTTTGCCATTGTTCTGACTCTCCTTTTCATTTTTAAATCTGCTCTATGGGATGATCCGCTTTTCTTATTTTTCTACCTTTATAAACTTCAAAAAAGCACAAAAAAACTACCGGATCCTCCTATGCCTGACACATAAGGGACCGATAGTTTAAACACTTCGGCGGTACCACCCTAATTAACAGCCCAAACTTTGGCCATTCTCTCATATTCCCGTTAACGCCGGGAACAACGTTGCATTTTCATGCAAAGCTCCAAGGCAGGTTCCATCTTCTCCACTTGAGAATCTCACACCAAATGATTCTCTCTCTGAAAAGCTTCCAAAATGTACTAATCCTCTTCAACGCTGTATTCTCATATCTCAATATGGTCATTCTAAAATAAATAAATTCATTTGTCAAGCAGGGATTTCCGCAATCTCCTTTCCAATCTCCTTTCCTCCTCTTGACATCCCTTTCTTTTATCGATAGACTATTTCTATATTACATAAGATAAACGAAGGAGCTAAATTTCATGACTAATCCAGACCGCAAAACCGCCGGACATATTCTGGCACTGCTTACCATCATTGTATGGGGCACTACTTTTATTGCAACTAAAATTCTGTTAGATTATTTCAGCGCTACACAGATTATGGTACTCCGCTTTTTTATTTCTTATATCGGACTTCTGCTGATATGCATTCTGAACCGGCAATTTACACTGAAACACAACTGGAGGGATGAGGTGGGAATCTTCCTGCTCTCCATGTCAGGTGTAACGATATACTACTTTTTTGAAAATACTGCACTATCTTTTACTCAGGCTTCCAATGTCAGTATTTTAGTTGCCTTTGCCCCGATTTTTACAGCGATTCTCGCTCACTTTTTTACAAAAGATGAAAAGCTGAAGAAAAATATTATATTTGGTTTTTTAATCGCTATTATCGGTGTAGTTATGGTCGTTTTTAACGGAGCCGTAGTCCTGAAATTAAATCCACTGGGTGACGGTATGGCAATTCTGGCAGCCCTTTGCTGGGCTGTTTATTCCATTCTTTTGAAAAAATATATTAATAAATACGATAACTTCGCCCTGACACGTAAAGTAATTTTTTATGGATTTGCCTGTTCCTATATTATGATGGTAGTATCAGAAAAGCGCCTCCTTCCCCCTGTAGCAATAAATACAGAAATTGTCATCTGCCTGCTGTTTCTTGGAATACTCGGAAGCGCAATCTGCTATTTAACCTGGAACGTAGCTATCAAAAAAATTGGTATTATTAAAACAAACAATTATATTTACTTAAATCCGTTCATCACCATGGTTGCTGCATTTTTCATTCTGAAAGAACACATCACACCTACCGGATTTTTGGGCGCCCTGCTTATTGTGGGAGGTGTAGTTCTCTCCGAACGCTGATCCCTATTAGAAAAGGCACTCCATCAGAAGTGCCTGTCTAACATGCTTATCCACTTTTACTCACATGATCCTCAGGGCTTATACCCTGGGATCCCAACACCAGACGCTTTTACTGCTTTAAGATTTTTTCATAATCTATCTGAGCAATTGGTCTGGAACAGTAATATCCCTGAATATAATCACATGAAATACTCTCCAGAAACTCGTATTGTTCTTTTGTTTCCACACCTTCCGCCACAACTTTAATCCCCAGTTCCCGTGCCAATGCAATTACACTGGTAATAATTTTTTTGCTCCTGGTGTTATTTTCATAATCGTCTATCAGAGTCTTATCCATCTTAAGCAAATCAATCGGAATATTCTTCAGGGTATTTAAAGACGAATATCCGGAACCAAAGTCATCCATCAGAATGCGGATTCCATTCTTATGGAATTTTTCAAGAATACCAACCAGAATTTCTTCGTTATCCAGTAATACTGTCTCCGTCAGTTCCAGTTCAATCAGTTGGACCGGCACTTTATATTTATTTATAATATCCAGATATGTGTCAACAAAATCCTGACGGTATAAGTGCAGTCTGGAAACATTTACAGAAACCGGCGTTACCTGATATCCCTCTTTCATCCACTTTATAATCTGTCTGCAGACCTCTTCAAAAATATATTGATCCAATTGGACAATCGTTCCATTATTCTCAAAAACAGGTATAAATTCCCCCGGAGACATCAGCCCTTTTTCCGGTCTATGCCATCTGACCAGCGCCTCTGCTCCTTCAAAACATTGCTTCTCAATATCAAACTTCGGTTGATAATAAATAATAAACTCGCCCTTTTCCAGTGCTGTTTCAAAATGATCTTCAATATCCTTTGTGCGGATCTTCCGGTCCCGCATTTTATCATCATAATAACCACATACCTGAAGCAAATCGCCTTCCGGGCGATTCAGTGCCATCTTCGCTCTGTCGACCATTGTATCAATTTCATCAACTCCAGGTTCAATCTGGTATATCCCTGCTGTCGCCTTAATCTCATAATGCTTTCCGCCAAAATCCGTTTTGCTTTGCAGCTGGGCGATAATATTTTCCACGCGGCTCTTTAACTCTTTTTTATCCTTTTGCTGCAGAAGTGCCACAAAATGATCGGCAAGCATTCTGGCAAACGCCTCCTTATCTCTGAGGTTTTCCTGGATAACCCCTGCCACATAGGTAAGTGCCCTGTCCCCTTCCGCATATCCAAACAAATCATTTATGTATTGAAATTTATGAATATTAAAGCACACTACTGTATATTCCTGATCATTATTATCTTCCAGAATCTGCT
>NZ_JNGB01000238.1:0-3174 GCF_001029355.1 Robinsoniella sp. RHS | reverse complement strand
TAATCCAGACTCTTCTGGCCGTCTTGTCTATCTTAATACCGCGAATCTCAACAATATCATTTGTCTGGACATTACTGCTGATTAATCTGTCGTAACGTGCCATATGTGCCTTCACTCTTGCTACCAGCTCACTAGGGGCTGAAGGGCTTTGTCATATAATCATCTGCTCCCAGTCCAAGACCGCGGATTTTATCGATATCATCCTTTTTCGCCGAAACCATAAGAATCGGTGTGTTCTTCTTGTCCCGGATAGATTTACAGATTTCAAATCCGTCTACTCCCGGAAGCATCAAATCCAGGATAAATAAATCAAATTCTTCTTCTAATGCTCTCTTAAGTCCAATATCCCCACGATTTTCAATCTCTACCTCAAAACCGCTCAGTTCCAGATAATCTTTTTCCAGATCTGCGATACTTTCCTCATCTTCAATAATCAATATCTTACTCATTGACAGGTACCTCCTGATATTTTCTAAGCACAAAATACATAACTGTGCCTGTTCCCATTTTACTGCTTGCCCAAATTTTACCGCCGTGATCTTCTATAATCTTCTTAACAATGGACAATCCGATTCCGCTTCCGCCCTGGGCAGAATTTCTGGATGCATCTGTACGGTAGAACCGGTCAAAGATAAGCGGCAGATCTTTCGGTGCAATTCCTTTTCCGTTGTCCTCAATTTCCACTTGAATGAAGTCGCCTACATCCTTAACCCGGATATTGATATAACCCTTAGGCTTATCTAAATACTTTACGGAATTTCCTATAATATTATTAATTACCCGCTTCAGCTGTTCTGCATCAGCGATAATCCAGGTTTCTTCATCTGCATAATTAAAATAAGAAAACTCAATATTCTTAGATTCCAGATCCAGACCAACCTCTTCAAAGCAGTCATCAAAGTAACTGGATACGTTAATTTTACTAAATGTATATGGAATACGGTTCGTATCGATCTTCGAATAAAATGTCAATTCATTAATCAAACGGTCCATATCATTAGCCTTATTATAAATCGTACGGATATATTTATTCATCTTCTCAGGAGTATCCGCCACACCATCCATAATTCCTTCTACATAGCCTTTCACAGCCGTAATCGGAGTCTTCAGGTCATGGGAAATATTGCTGATCAATTCCTTATTTTCCCTGTCGTACTCTACTTTTTCTTCGGCAGATTCCTTCAGCCGCTTCCTCATCTCTTCAAAATCCTGGCACAACTCGCTGATCTCATCTTCACCTTCAGCTACTAATGTAAAGTCCAGATTGCCTTCTTTGATATTCTGGGTAGCTGCACGAAGCTTTCGAAGCGGTGTACTGATTCCCGAATAAATCCAGGTACTCAAAAGACCTGCGGTTAAAATCAGGATTACAACAATTGTAATAAACATATCCCGAAGCAGTGACTTCATCTGCGGCAGCATATTATCCATACTGGTTATAATGAAAATGCTTCCTGCTGTTTCATCCGAAAATGTAACATCAATCTGCTTTACAAATGCCCTTACATCTTTTCCGATATACGTTCCGCTGTCAGCAGACGTTGTATAAGTATTGGGTCCCGGCAGTTCTTTAAAAAGCTGTGCATTATTTTCAGATGTTCCCGAATAATACTGGGAACTCCCTTTGCGCACAATGAGATAAGAATTCTTGTCCTGCAATTTATCATTAATCGTACACAGATAATCCACATCCAGAAACTGATCCGGATCTTTGTCGGCTTCCTTCTTCATCTCCTCAAAAATACGCTTCGTGGTTATGCTCAGCATTTGTACTGAATTAGAAAATGCGTCATAGGAAACATTGTCGATTCCATATTTATCTTCTATGGATTTTAACTGGTACTGACTGAAACCCAACAGAGCTACGCCTGTTAACAGAAGCGGGACACATATAATTACAAAAAAGGCTATGATAAGCCTTGTTTTTAATTTCATAGCAAAAACTCCTTTATGTTATACCGTTCTCTTTTCAGTATAGCATAAAGGAGCCATATTTACATCTAAACAAACAAGGACTTTTATAAATTTTTCATAAATTTACAAGTACTTCTTAAGAATTTCGACTTTATCCAGCTTCTCCCAGGGCAGATCCAGATCATTTCTGCCGAAATGTCCGTAAGCAGCAGTCTGCTTATAGATCGGGCGGCGAAGATCCAGCATCTTTATAATTCCGGCAGGACGAAGGTCAAAATTCTCTCTTACGATTTCCGTAATCTTCTCGTCTGATAATTTGCCGGTTCCAAAGGTATCGATCATGACAGAGGTGGGTTTTGCAACTCCGATTGCATAAGATAACTGAATCTCACATTTTTCAGCCAGTCCTGCGGCCACAATATTTTTTGCCACATACCGTGCTGCATATGCTGCAGAACGGTCTACCTTGGTGCAGTCTTTTCCTGAAAATGCTCCGCCGCCGTGTCTTGCATATCCGCCATAAGTATCTACAATAATCTTACGTCCGGTAAGACCGCTGTCTCCATGTGGTCCGCCGATTACAAAACGTCCGGTTGGATTGATAAAAAATTTCGTATTCTCATCTACCATTTCAGCAGGCAGAATTACATCAAATACATATTTTTTAATATCCTCATGAATCTGCTCCTGTGTTACATCCGGATCATGCTGTGTAGACAGAACAACTGCATCCAGTCTGGATGGCTTGCCATTTTCATCATATTCTACACTGACCTGAGTCTTTCCGTCCGGTCTCAGGTAAGAAAGTGTGCCGTCTTTACGAACTTTTGTAAGCTGCAGCGCTAATTTGTGTGCCAGTGAAATTGGATACGGCATTAATTCTTCCGTTTCATTTACCGCATAGCCGAACATCATTCCCTGATCTCCTGCACCGATTGCTTCAATTTCATCATCGGTCATGGTATTTTCCTTTGCTTCCAGCGCTTTGTCAACGCCCATGGCAATATCGGAAGACTGCTCGTCAATGGCTGTGATAACGCCGCAGGTTTCCGCATCAAATCCATATTTTCCACGTGTATAGCCAATGTTTCTTACCGTATCACGCACAATCTTCTGGATATCCACATAAGCATTTGTAGAAATTTCTCCCATTACCAGAACCATGCCTGTAGTAGTTGCAGTCTCACACGCCACACGGCTCATGGGATCCTGCTCTAACAGAGCATCTAAGATAGCATCAGAGATCTGGTCGCACATTTT
>NZ_JNGB01000237.1:0-3899 GCF_001029355.1 Robinsoniella sp. RHS | reverse complement strand
CTTCTCTGTCCCCAGAGTGTATTGCTGATTAACTGGTTTACGGATGAATTGCTTGTCTCCAGACTACCCGTTTCCGGAATAGCCGAACCCAGGACTTCTGCCCGGAAGCTGTCAATTGTAATATCAGCATCTGCCGAAATAGATACATAACGGAATCCATAAAAGCTGAATGTCGGACGATAGCTTTCTTTTTCGTCACCTTTCGCAATATAAATGGATGTGGATGCAGCTGATCTGTAGTTTGCCATATAAAGGCTTCCTTCCGGACCGTCATTTCCTCTGGAAGTTTTACCGCTGTCATTTAACATTTCTGCAAAATGCATGCTGATCTGTGCATCTTTTGGTGCTTTTACTGTGATATTTGGCCATCCTACCATATTCTGTCCTAAATCATATACTACTGTCTGGCCCTTTTTCAGTTCAATTACATCATCGGCATTGTAATCATCTTTGATTACATTTACAACACCGTAATCAGAACCATTGTCTTTGCTTCCCTGGTATACACTTGTAGTAACCGGGGTACGTTCCAGTTCTTTCCGAACCTGAATTGTCTGTCCTACCTGTGCAGAAATCACTCCGCCAAAGTTTGTGTCATAACTTACTTTGCTCCAGCTATCATCTTCTGTATAATCTGAAGTAGACATTAAAGCCGCACTTGGGTAATTTGCATCATAGGTTTCACCATCCCAGATATCTGCTTCACGGATTACACCTTCTTTACTTGTTTTCCAGGAACTGTCTGTGTTTAAGACTTTCTTTGTTCCATCGCTGTAAGTAATGATTGTCTTAGCCAGAAATGCCATATCCTTGGTTCCATAGGTATTGTAGGAAATTCTTCCTGTCCACCAACCGGTTCCTACCTGTGCCAGAATAACATTTTCCCCGCCCTTTTTCATTAAATCTGTAACGTCATGAGAGTAATATAATACTCTTTCATTATAATCTGTCCAGCCCGGCTTCATTTCATCATAGATCGTTTCACCGTTTTCATCCGGACGTCCTACTCTGGTTCCGTTCACATACAGATCATATACACCCAGTGAAGATGCATATACTTTTGCACTTACAATTTCTTGGTCCTCTGTTTCAAATGTTTTTCTGAACATTGGCATTCCCAGATTGGAATAATCTTTTGTCAGAAGTACACCTGCATTTCCTTTTACAACAAATTTGCCGTCTTTAAATGAACCTGAACTTGCCTGACCTGCACTTCCTCCAAATGGATTTATGCCATCATCAAAATCATAAGACAGTTTCAATGTTCCTTCTTCGGGTCCGCCTTCTTCAAAGACAGTCACTTTCAGATTGTCCGCCATAAATTTTTCTGTTGCTGTTCCTGAGCGGAAACCAACTCTTCCGTCAATAACTTTTCCCGGCGTTGCCGCAGTTACTTCGAAAGTATCTACCAGCTGGTCATTGATAAATGTCTTGATTTCCTGATTAGTTACTTCAATTTTTACATGAACTTCTTTGTTCAGAATTTCTGTATTATAATCAAAGAAACTGCTAATATCTTTTTCATACTTGTCATAATGTGGTGTACCATTCTCCCAGATATGAGGTCTTAAGTATAATTTTCCTTTATGGTCTGACCCGTTAATCTGCCACATGAACATATTGCTGCTGTCGGATGCTGAGAAGACAATGCCTGCAGAATCGCTGGTTACGGTGATATCGGATTCTACAGTGTAATGTACCGGTGCATCGGGTTCTGGTTCCGGCTCTGGTTTTCCGCTAAGTGCATTATTTATTAAAGCGGTAGTTTCGCCGGTAATGTGTAATCCTCCGTTTTCCACAGTCCCATTGTCAAAAATATTTTCCTGCGTACTGGAATCTGTGAATACTTTAGGCATTCCTGCAACTTTTACAATGATATTTTCATAAACTACATCATCACCTGCATCATTGTTAAAACCAAGCTTTCCATCAAACTGGAACTTATCTAGTTTGTCATGATATTTTGCTTCTACACCATCGATATAGATACGCACTTCCTGTTTATTCGTACATGTGAGAGTGAAGTGATGTTTTTTATTAACCATATCTTCTTTGGATACATTTTTGATATCTCCATGATCAAATTCGTATTTTCTTCCATCTGCTTCTCTCATATGCTGTACAACTGCGGGACCTGTTTTATAATTCGGATTTAACTGTGAATAATAGTACTGGGTTCCTTCCACGTTTGATCCATAGATGATACCTGCTTTACCGGATTTAATGGTAAAATCAGTGTCAAAACGGTAGTACATAGAACTATCCCTGCTAAAAAATACTTTATCCCCCTGTCCATCACCATAGGTTAAATAAAGTTTCCCATTTTCTACAACACCGCCGTCAAACTGTGTATCATTTTCCAGGGAGAAATCCTGATAAAACATAATTGTTCCGTCATTTGCAGTTACCTTAATATCATCAGCCCATACCTGTTCTTTGAATCCGCCTGCCGGATTGGTAGCCTGACGGAAACCGATTTTACCATATGATAAATCTGCATCTTTACAGTCTAACGAATTTACTAATTCATTATTAACATAAGTTTCCACTATATGAGTAGTTGTATTTACTATCAGCTTAAGATTATAATCTGTATTATTTTTAAGTTCTTCTTTTAACTGATATCCGTTATAATCTTTAATGTTTTCGGGATTAAACGTTCCCCCAACACCGTTCCATACATGAGGACGAAGCCAGCTTCCCTTAATACCCTGTTCCATATTATTGTTTAACTGCCACATATAGAAATGGGAATTATCCTTTGCTGCAAATACTACACCCACTGCATCTTTAAATTGTAAATTTGTTTCAATTGTATAAACGCTTTTATCAATTTCAGGTTCCGGTGCATCCGGATCCGGATCGCCGTTTTTCGGCATACGAATCCAGTTTACATCGTTAAATGCATCTTCTTCCAACAGACCCATCTCGAAGGTAGCATTACCGGATGCTATTTCGTTGTCGTCTTTATCCCATACGGTTACATGCCACTGGTAGGTTGTGGAGGATGTCAGCGGATTTCCTTCATAAATAATGTCCACTGCTTTATCACTCACTACTTTACCAGTATTCCATACCTGAGTTCCGCCAAGTTCAGATACTTCGATCTGATAAGCGGTCTGTATCTGTCCCTGTACCGTTGAATCCATTTTCCATGAAAATCTTGGTGCAGTATTATCAATCCCTACCGGGTTAACTACGTTATCTACCATCAGTTCTCTAATTGCGGTGTTGCCTTCTGCAGCCATTGCTGTCAATGCCGTCGCGGGCATTAAGGACGTGATAACCATTGCGATAGCTAATATAAGCGATATCCATTTATTCTTTTTCTTCATTTTTTTTCTCCTTCTTTACTTATCTTCGTGAAATAAATTTATTTATGTGACTATCACCTCCTCTTCTTTTTGAATTTCAGTTGCGTAGTGGGACTGCGTTCCTTAAATTGCACAGCCAAACCCCGTTTCCTGTTATTTTACGGTTATCTTAATTTGTGCTGATTTGCCATTGTATAATTTAGCAGTAACGATTGTCTGACCTTTTTTTACTGCTTTAATTACACCCTTGGAATTGACCGTTGCAATTTTATGATTACTGCTTGTATAGGTAATCTTGCCTGCACTTTTGCTGGAACGTTTTGCTTTTAATGCAAATGTCCTGCCTGCCTTTAATGTTTTACTCTTTTCATTTAAGGTAAGCTTTACCGGTGCTTTTCTAACGGTTATCTTACAAATTGCCTTTTTACCATTGCTTGTTTTCACAGTTATGGTAGCGGTTCCTTCTTTTACTGCCGTTAATTTTCCCTTGGAGTTTACTTTTACAACCTTCTTATTACTGGATGTCCATGTGTATTTTTTATTGGAAGCATAGGAAGGTTTCAGCGTTGGTTTCAAGGTATAAGT
>NZ_JNGB01000236.1:0-1904 GCF_001029355.1 Robinsoniella sp. RHS | reverse complement strand
AATTGTCAATAGTCACAGTATCAATTAAACTGGATCCATCTGAATCCGGTAATTCCGCGTCCAGGCTGATCGGCTGTATTCTATTGTTGCGTTTTTTAAGTTCATTGCCGATTGCGGACCACATTGCCCGATATGCAATTGTACTAAAGCTTAAACGGCGCAGTTCCGGTCTGTTGAACCAGTTCTTTACGGAAAGCAAATATCGAAATACTACAACGTCATACCAATCATCAACCGGATAGCCTTTTTTGCGCAGAAAATCTTCAATCATATGGCAATGATCTGCAGCAAACTCCTGCTCTTGCTCTGTAAGGGGTGTGTACTGTGTTCTTGCATTCATAATACCCTCCTACTATTAGAATTCTGGTCTTGGCTGTCTGCTTCGGCGTGGTCTCGGCTCTTGCTCTACATCCTCTACATCAAGTAACTTTTTAAGTTCATTCTCTGCATCTGTCATACGACTATTTAATACCGATGTGAATAACTGCGCAATCAGCTCCTTTTGTCCCGGATCTAAGCAACAGTCTTTTAAATAGGAGATGGAACTTAAACCATCCGGTGACTTAATACTTAATGCATCAACTCCGTAACGCTTTAGATCACTTAGGATATTTTGACAGTTATCTATTGCCTCCCTTTGAATCTCTATATCTTCAACTCTTTTTACTGCCAGCTCTAAAATTTTTTTACTCATTGACTGTCCTCCTGTAACCCCTTATAATAGAGGGTGATTAATATTTTTTTTAGTTACTTGAATCCTTAGAAGTTGCTGCTTCTTGGGATTCTTTTATTTCCTTAACATCTTCTATCCATATCATTGTTATCACCTCTTTTTCTTTATGAAGCTTCCCATAAACCCATCTGTGAATTAACTGCTTTAACTTGTTCTGATAAAATCAGAGGAAGTCGCTAAAAGGTTCCGCACCTTCTAATTCATCCTTGCATCTGCATACAGCTAAAAGATAATGCTTCTTTGTTGGTTTGTAGCTGATTAACTTTTTCCCATCTAAAACATGAAAATTATACATTTAGTTCTCCCTTCTTACTGCACTTTAAATGTAAATTCGTGACTACTGCGTTCTCCTTTTTAAACAACTTGCTTGTTGGCATCTTCTGTATCACAATTTGGCTCTCCTACATACGGGTTTCTTTCAAAGAATCGAATCATCGCTTCTGTGCATTTATCAGGACTGCCTGATTTGAAAGTTACTATAACTTCGATCTTTTGTTTTTTTCTCATACCTCCATATCCCCCTTCTTATCCAGCTTGTTTATCTTGTAATCTTTCCATTGCCCAAATTGTATTAACACTTTGTTTTGCAAGTAACAAGCTTTCCTTATTAAGTTGCGTCAGCATTTTTATGGTTTCTCTGATGTCTTTTTTTTCCTGGTCATTCATATCTATTCCTCCTTTCTTTGTTGCTATGCGATAATTATATATCTCTAAGATTAATTTGTCAATAGTTTTTTATACATTTTTGTTGCAAAGCGATATTTTATATGATATTATATATGCATGGAGGTGATAAAATTGAATGACGGCGAAAGACTTAAACTTCTTCGAAAAGAAATCGGAATGAAGCAAGGAGATTTTGCAAAGGAAATATCTACTACACAAGGCCATATATCAGATATAGAAAATGGTAGAAAAAACTTATCGGACAGAACTGCTAAATTAATATGTTTAAAATCCTGGAATGGAAAACTTGTAAATGAGGATTGGTTAGTAAGAGGAACTGGAGAGATGTTCCTTCAATTAGAAGAAACAGACGAATTGGCATCTATTGTATCTGATCTCTTAGAAGAACCAGACAATGAATTATTCATTATAATACAGGAGGTCATGCATACATACAGAGAATTAAAGCCTGAATCAAAAGATTTGTTCAAAGATATATGCAAAA
>NZ_JNGB01000025.1:0-70629 GCF_001029355.1 Robinsoniella sp. RHS | reverse complement strand
GCTTACACTGGTACGCCGTTCACTGAAATGTCAGACAAACTGGTGGAGGATATTTTCAGCCAGTGTGCTTGGGGCAGCAGGGATGTGTATTCTTATCATATTGCCCGTTCAAAATACATTCGTTTATAACATTTGCGGATTTGGCATTCTGAGTGTGCTTATGGTTAAAATAGGGTGCAGGATAAAGGACAGAGACCATTTAATACGGGGTACGATAATTCTGTATTTATCAGCTTTTGTTCTGGGAGGCATCTGGGAGATGTTACTGGGGCAAATTGCTTCCAGTGGTCTTCTTCTGGGAGTAATAAGTTTTCTTACCTTGCGATGTATTTTAAGCTGCTATCAGAGATACAAACAAAAAACAGAATATCTTTACGAGGTTGTAATTAATCTGAATGGTAAGAACAAACATGTAATGGGGTTGTGCGATACCGGAAATCAGTTAAAACAGCCGGTTACCGGAAAGCCGGTAAATATCATTGATTTTGATGCCATCAGTGATATGTTGGAAGAGGAAGTAAAAAATCAGATACTCCAGATGTACCAATTTCAAACTGCAGAAGCGTTAACAGAGAAAATTTGTTATATCCCGTATCATTCTATTGGAGAAAAAAATGGTTTGCTGCCGGGAATACGATTAGATTATATCAGCATACGAAGGTCTGGGGCGTCGCAGCTTATTAAAGGAGCTGTTGCAGCAGTCACAAAAGAGTCCGTTAGTGCGAAGGGAAAATATCAGATGATATTAAACCCTTCAATGTTAGAAGATTAGGAGGAATAAAAATGGTTATAAAAGTTTCAATGCCACATCGTTTTCAGTTTCGCGTTGTATCATCGCTTCCCAACCTTATTTTGAAAAGGCCAAATGATATTCATTATATTGGCGGCAGTGAAGTGCTTCCGGCACCTTTAGAGCCGGGAAAAGAGGCTGAGGTAATCAGTGACCTGGGAACGGAATACGATAGCGATGCGAAATCGTTATTAATCGAACACAACTTAAGATTAGTAGTATACATAGCAAAAAAATTCGACAATACAGGTGTCGGAGTAGAGGATTTAATATCAATAGGAACCATTGGTTTAATTAAGGCAATTAATACCTTTAATCCGGAGAAAAATATCAAACTGGCAACTTATGCTTCAAGATGTATAGAAAACGAAATCTTAATGTATCTGAGAAGAAATAATAAAACAAAGATGGAAGTGTCATTCGATGAACCGCTGAATGTGGATTGGGATGGAAATGAATTATTATTATCCGACATCCTGGGAACGGACGAAGATGTAATATATAAAGACATGGAAAATGAAGTTGAACGGAAATTGCTGGGAAAAGCAATTGAAAAACTTTCAGATAGAGAAAAAACAATCGTGCAGTTGAGATTCGGTATTAATACAAGAGACGGGGAAGAAAAAACACAAAAAGAAGTGGCAGATCTGCTTGGTATTTCCCAGTCTTATATCTCCAGACTGGAGAAGAAGATTATAAAGAGACTGAAAAAAGAAATTGTGAGGTTTGAGTAATTCCAATATAAAACAAACAGCGGAAGTAGTGAGCCGGCAGGGATTTTATCCTGTGTGGACTGATTGCTTCCGCTGTTATTTTTTATCTGGAATATTAATAATTTTTCAGTTGTAATTAGTCGCAAGCAATGATAATATAGTGCTAACAACTTGTAAAGTGAGTTTACTATTTAAGAAGAAAAGGGGTAATATTATGGGTGTTATTGTAGGAAATGAATCAAAGAATCTGCCGGAGTCTATGGAATGCCTGCTGAAAGATGTCCGGGAAAAATTAAAAGATGAAGACTTGTTTGACATGTTTCGCAACTGCTTTACAAACACACTGGATACCACGGTGAAAAAAATGGAAGATGGGACAACTTATGTGATTACCGGAGATATTCCCGCAATGTGGCTTCGGGATTCGGTGTGTCAGCTCCGTCCCTATTTGATTTTGGCAGGCAGAGACAGTGAAATAGCAGATACGCTGCAGGGATTGATTGAACGGCAGTTTCAGTGTATCGGAATTGACCCCTATGCGAATGCATTTAATGAGGCTGCAAATGGACACTGCTGGGAAAAGGATGAAACGGATATGGGACCATGGATATGGGAACGAAAATATGAGGTGGATTCTCTTTGCTTCCCGCTTCAGTTTTCCTATCTGTTTTGGAAAAATACCGGACGGACGGCACATTTTAATGATACTTTTGCAAAAGGAGCCAGAAAGATACTGGAGGTTTTCAAAAGAGAGCAATATCATGAAGAAAAGTCTGAATACCGTTTTATCCGGAAAAACTGTACTTTCACGGATACGTTATCCAGAGATGGGAAAGGTGCTTTGGTTCGTTCCGGAATCGGTATGACATGGTCAGGTTTTCGTCCAAGTGATGATGCCTGCACATACGGTTACCTGGTTCCCTCCAATATGTTCGCAGTAGTTGTCCTGGGATATCTGGAAGAAATTGCAGAGTTAATATTAAAGGATCAGGAATTAAAAGAAGCATCAGGAAAACTGAAAGAGGAGATAAGAGAAGGAATTGAGACATATGGCATTACCAGAAGAGATGGGTTTGGAGAAATATATGCATATGAGGTGGATGGATATGGACAGTTTAATCTGATGGACGATGCCAATGTACCAAGCCTGTTAGCGATGTCATATCTGGGATACCAGGGAAAAAGCCTTCCGGGAAGGCCTGGTGATGAGGTTGCAAAAAATACCAGAGCATTTATTTTGAGTGATGGGAACCCCTTTTATTATGAAGGAAAAGCTGCCAGGGGAATAGGAAGCCCCCATACACCAGTGCGCTACATCTGGCATATTTCCCTGGCTATGCAGGGACTGACCAGCGACACCCAGGAAGAAAAACGAAAAATTCTGGAAGTGCTGAAAAGTACCGATGGAGGAAAAGCACTGATGCATGAAGGCTTCGATGTGGATGATCCCACTAAATATACCAGGGAGTGGTTTTCATGGGCGAATGCTATGTTTAGTGAACTGGTACTGGAATATTGTGGTTACCATGTAAATAAGTAAAATTTGTACATTAAATATAGAATCCTGCAAATTGCAGATACAGTCTGGTTATAGTACGATGATATAAGTGATATGAAATAAATTAAAATTATATATCTAAAAATAAATGATTAGCACAGGAGGATACCATGTTTTTAACGGATAATAAATTAGAAGCGAGAACCCAGCAACTGAAGGGATACCGTTATCGTGAAGTAATGCATCTGGGTGATTTTCTGGTAAGTGAGGACCGTCAGGGAACTGTGAATCCTGAGGTACCGGCTGATTACGATGGATGGGACAGCATGCAGGTAAATGATACCTGGGAGGGAAGAGACAGATATCTGTGGCTTCATAAAGATATCACAATTCCGGAAGAATGGAAGGGAAAAAAGGTATTGGGTATATTTGATTATGGTAATACCGGAGCCGGTAATAATTCGGGATTTGAGTCACTGCTGTATGTGGATAAAACACCATACCAGGGGGTAGACGTTAACCATAAAGAAGTGTTTTTTGAGGAAAAGCATCTGGGACGCAGTCTGGATCTGACATTTCGTCTGTGGTCGGGCCTGGAAGGCGGCGGAGCACCTGTTCCCCAGGAGCATAGAATCAATCAGGCTGACCTTGCCTGGCTGGATGAAAAAACGGATGACCTCTACTATTTGTCATCTATGATAATAGATGCTGTTAAAAATCTGCATGATGATGACCCGGTAAAACATCAGCTGCGCACAGCACTGGACAGTGCGCTGGAATGTATAGACTGGTCCTATCCGGGAAGCAGCAGCTTTTATGAATCTGTTCATTTGGCAGATGAAAAGATAAACGAAAAGATCGAAAGCATGGGTAAGGATGCCCGGATACTGGTAAAATGCGTTGGGCATACACATATAGATGTCGCATGGCTGTGGCGTTTGAAACACACCAGAGAAAAGTGTTCCAGGTCATTTTCTACGGTTCTGCGTCTGATGGAACAATATCCTGAATATGTCTTCCTGCAGACCCAGCCTCAGTTATATGAATACATAAAAAATGATTTTCCGCAAATATTTGAAAAGATCAAAGAGAAAGTAAAATCCGGTCAATGGGAAGTGGACGGAGGCATGTGGGTAGAAGCCGATTGTAACATTACAAGCGGTGAATCTCTCACAAGACAGATATTAATTGGCAGTAAATTTATAAAAGATGAATTTGATAAAGAGGTGGAGTACCTCTGGCTTCCCGATGTATTCGGGTATTCCTGGGCGCTGCCCCAGATCTTAAAAAAATCCGGTATAGATATGTTCATGACAACCAAGATCAGCTGGAACCAGTACAACCGCATGCCCCATGATACGTTCAAATGGAAGGGCATAGACGGAAGCGAAATCCTTACCCATTTCATAACTACACCGGATCCGTGGAGTACACCGGGATCCTGGTTCTACACTTATAACGGGCAGCTTACGGCGAAGACGGTAAAAGGAGTATGGGATGCTTACAGTGAAAAAGATATGAACAAAGAACTTCTCATTTCCTATGGATATGGAGACGGGGGAGGCGGTGTGAACAGGGATATGCTGGAGCAGAGAAGACGGATCGATAAGATACCGGGACTTCCGGCGCTTAAGACCTCCACTGCAGGCGCTTACTTTAGAGACCTTAAGGATACGGTAAAGAATACTGATCAATATGTCCATACCTGGGATGGAGAATTATATCTGGAGTATCATAGGGGAACTTATACCAGCCAGGGTTATAATAAGCGCATGAACCGGAAAATGGAATACCTGTATGGTAATACGGAGTGGCTGACAGCCATGGCAGCACTTTCCCAGGGAGATCTGAAAAAAGCGAATCAGGAAGCCCTGACAGAAGGTTGGAAAATCCTTTTGACAAACCAGTTCCATGATATCATACCCGGTTCTTCTATCCATGAGGTATATGAAGATTCCAAAGTGGACTATGAAAAAGCGAGAGACATTGCAAGGGAAGTAGAAAAAGAAGCATATGGAATTATACTGGATGAATCAGAAGATACCTATACGGTTCTCAATCATGCATCCTGGAAGCTGGATGGCATTATAGAAATACCTGAGACGGGAATACTCCGCTGCATGGATCAGAGTGGAAACAACCTGAAAATGCAAACCGGAACGGAAGGAACATATGTCCAGACAGGAGAAATTCCGGCGATGGGATTTGCACAGATCAGGTGTGTCAAAGAATCCGGCGGGGCGGATAATTCCGGACTGGAAAATGATTCCTTTTATATAGAAGGAAAAAGTATCGAAACAAAATATTATATTATTGATTTTAACGATCATGGGCAGATCAGCAGGCTTTATGACAAGGATGCAAAGCGGGAAGTGCTTGCAGAGGGAACAAAGGGCAATGTATTGCAGATGTTTGAAGACAAACCTCTTGGGAATGATGCCTGGGATATTGATATTTTCTATCAGCAGAAGATGAAAGAAATTACAGATCTTCAGAAATTCCAGATTGTGGTTTCCGGTCCCCTTATGACAGTAGTCCATCTGGAATGGAAGTATATGAATTCTACGGTTGAACAGGATATTATTTTGTATGAGGATAACCGCAGGATAGATTTTCGGACAAAGGTGGATTACCATGAGAATCATCAGCTGTTAAAAGCAGCATTCCCTGTGGATATTCGAACGACTTATGCCACATACGATGTGCAGTACGGGAACGTGAAGCGCCCGAACCATTGGAACACCAGCTGGGATCAGGCTAGATTTGAAACAGTTGCTCACAGATTTGCAGATTTATCAGAACATGATTATGGGGTTGCGCTATTAAATGACTGTAAATACGGTTACGATGTAAAGGATAATATTTTAAGAATCACGCTGCTTAAGGCGGCTACCCATCCGGATCATCTACAGGATCAGGGGTTGCATGAATTTACTTATGCACTTCTGCCTCATAGGGGTGATTGTATAAATGGCAGGGTGATTCAGGAAGCCCACCGGTTAAACCGTCCGTTAGAGTTAAGAAAAGGTACGGCAAAACTTCCCTATGAGAGTTTCCTTGTATTTGACTGTGACCATGTGGAGGCAGATGCCATTAAGAAATCGGAAGACGGCAATTACCTGGTGGTGCGTTTCCATGAATTCGCTGGTTCCAGATGCCAGGCAGCTATAAAGCCTGGATTCCAGTTTACCGCTTGGGCTGAAGGAGATCTGAGAGAACGACCGATTCAAGATTTTTGCAGTGAAACCGAAATCTCCATGATGTTAAAGCCATTTGAAATTAAAACAATTCTATTTAAATGTTAGAGTTTTTTCAGACACGCTCTAACTAAGGCATGCCGGTAAAAGGAGGAATAGAAATGCAGCATGATATTTTTAACTGGGAGCGGATTATGAATTTTTTTAGCAGGATATATTATTTCCTGGGAATAAATTTTCTGTTTATCATATGTAATCTGCCGGTTTTGTTATTTTTACTATTTGTAGGTATCAGCCGTGCCGGAACTTTTCTGCCGCTATTTCTTTTGTGCCTCCTTCCGGCAGCACCTGCATTTTCAGCGGTACTCTATTCCATGGGCAGATTCGTATCCGGAATCGAAGCCGGTGCAGTCAGAGATTATCGGAAAGGATATGAAAAATACTTTAAAAAGGCAGTAAAATCAGGGGCTCTTCAGTTAACAGCCATCTTTATGATATGGACCAACCTGAATTTTTTCACCAGAATAGTTCCGGTGTTTTTACTGGCGGTTTTATTTATGCTGTTGTTTCTTGTTGTATTGCTGTTAACGCCAAATCTGTATTTTCTGACGGTAAATACTGAATTAACCTCCCCGGATGTGTGCAAACTGGCACTGGCTTATACATTGGGCAAGCCAGTGGCTGCCATCGGCAATCTGGCGGCTTTCGGTATCATACTTTTGGCTTTTGAACTGTCCCCGGGTACAACGGTTTTATTTATGGGCAGTTTCTACGGATTTCTGGTTGCTTTTATGAACCGGCGGATTATATCGGAAATGAAAGAAAAATACGGTAAAGCCTAAAGCGTCCCTTTCGCGGGCAGCTGCCTGTGTATTAAGGAGTATAGAAGTGCGTTCAGGTCTTCTATACTCCTTTTTTTGCTGTATATTATATAATAATTATGGGGGTGATGTGAAATATGAATAAGAAAACACCAAAGCAGCTTTACCGGAAATTATTCCGTACATATACACTGATCAGTGTGGGCATAGCAGCAGCACTGGTCGTTTATTTTATTATAAATACCAAAGGACAGATACAGGAAAAGAGTTTGAAATACATGCAGAAAGTGGGGGAGGATGCTTCGCGGGAAATTCTGCGTTCTTCGGATAAAGCAGATAATATGCTGGCGGATTTGTATAAATCCAATACAGAACTCCGGGATGTGATATCTTATCTTACGGAAGATACTACTGCTTATTTAAAACACAGGCTGGATGCATTCTCGGCTTCTTCATCTGCCAGCTATAACGGGATTGATGATTTTGCATTTAATGCCATGGAAGAAAGCCCGCAGATCAAAAGCATTCGCTTCGTCAGCTACCCAAAAGAAGAACTGACCGTATATACCCCGGATGGCAAAGTCTCACGCCGGGAAGTGTCAGGGTATTTAAGGAATCAGTTAGATGAAAAACGAATGGAACAGCCCCTGCAGTATGAATTTTTAAAAGAAATCCGTGATCCGGTGACACTGGAGAATATCGGATGCATGATTGTCTTCTTTCAAAATGCAGGGCTTGCCGATGCATGGGAATATTTTGAGCGGTGTGATCTGTTGGTTTACAGCAGTTTTGGAAATCTTGTGTTCGATTCCAGCGGCAGGGGTGATGCAAAGAAAATGCTGTTGTTGGAGGATACCAGGCAGATGGAAGAAGAGCTGAAAGCCTTTGTCAACTACCGCCAGGTCAAAGATTTCCATGTAGCTGCCTCCATCGGAAAGTCCCGGGCGGATGTAATGCCGGCGGGGCTGTGGGCTACCATTATTCTAATCGGGCTGTCTATTGTTACCCTTGGTATTGTGTTTATCCATTTTTATCTGATCAAGCTGACCGGCAGACTGGATGGGATATTAGATGGAATGGAACGGGTTACTAAAGGAGATCTGGATGTCCGGCTGAAAGTAGATGAGGAAAAAGATGAACTGGATGTAATTGCAGAGCATTTCAATGAAATGTGTGTGGAACTGAACCATTACATTCAAAAGAGTTATCTGGCACAGATTGAGCAGAAGAATGCGGAGATGGCGGCATTGCAAAGTCAGATCAATCCTCATTTTCTATACAATACGTTGGAGTCCATCCGTATGAAGGCCATATGCAACGGCGACAGGGAGGTGGGGAAGATGCTCTACGGTCTTGCCGTCATATTCCGCAGTCAGATTAAAGATACCGATATTATCACGCTGGCAAAGGAACTTCATTACTGTAAAAAGTATCTGGAATTATTTGAATTCCGATATCAGAATAAGTTCCAGTTTGAGATTGACTGTCCGGAAGCATTTGTGAATATACCGGTCATTAAATTTATCATTCAGCCTGTGATCGAAAATTACCTGGTACATGGTATCCGCCTGGAGGATAGTGACAACCGGATCTGTATTGAAATAAAAGAGGATAGCGATGATATGCTGATTGTGGTCTCGGATAACGGATATGGCATGAAGGATGAGGCAATTACAGATAAAAACAGGGAATTAAATTGTCTTTGTGAAGAGTCAAAGGGTTCAATCGGAATACAAAATGTAAATCTTCGCATGCGGGCGGCATATGGTAAGGGTTATGGGGTTCTTTTAGAGGCAAACCAGCCAGCCGGTCTGCGGGTAAATTTACGTTTTCCATTAAAAGGAGCAGGTTATGATGAAAAAAGTAATGTTAGTTGAAGATGAAGAATTTATTCTGCAGGGAATCAAAAATATAATAGACTGGGAAGCTTTGGAAATGACCATTGTCCATATGGCTCATGATGGTATTGATGCACTTGCCTGCTGGGAAAAAGAGGAAGTGGATATTGTGGTATCCGATATCTCCATGCCGAGAATGAATGGACTTGATCTGATGGAGCGGCTGAGGGAGAAAAGTAAAAGGGTCCGCTTTATTATTCTTACGGGATACGATGAATTTGAATATGCCAGGGCAGCAATTCACCTTGAAGTAGAAAACTATATTTTAAAGCCCATAGATGAAGAGCAGCTGGAAAAATCTCTGCAGTCTGCAGCAGCGAGGCTTAAGGAAAGAGAAGAGGCAGATATGGCGCAGATTGATGGTAAGACAGATTTTATGCGATTCTTAAACGGTAAAATGAATTACGATGAACAGGTACATTATATGACGCAAACCGGCTTATCCGCCACGAAACCCTATACATATGCGGCGGTAATGAAACTTAAGCTGGACAGCCTGGGTGAGTTTAAGATTACCGATGTAATGAGCTGGCTTGGGCAAATAGTGACAGAAGAAGAAATACGCGTATATCATTTACCGCCTGACAGCATTCTTCTGACTTTATCCAGCCAGTCAGATAGAGCAAGAGAAGTCAGAAGATATCTGACGGATATGCAGAACCAGATTGAGAAGAGATTTGGCATTCACATTTTTACCAGCATCAGTTCTCCTTTTATGGAATTTACGGAAATGCCCCGGGCGTACCGGGAAGCGCTTTCCAATCAGAAATATCTGGTTATTGATGGATATGGAAGCTGTGTTGATCAGGAGTATATCAATAACAGGAAATCTATGGATATTTCCGTAGATGCAGAACGGTTTCAGCGGCTGATCATCCAAAAAGATAAAGCGAGTGCACTCAGTTATCTGGAGGAATTGTTTATAAATCATGTAAACAGGGATATGGAGGTAGACGTACTATTACAAATGTGCCTGAGAATAGCCGGTATCATTCAGGATATACGGGAAGAATACAAACTACTGGACAGCGGCGGAAAGCATCGCTTATATCATATAATTGAAGAAATTAATCAGGCAGAGGATATCATTTCCGTGAAGACCGTCTTTCGCGAAGAAATTATAAATATGATTGACAGCCTGCACACAGAAGAATCATATTATACGCCTGTGATCAAGCAGATTCTTGCAGAAGTCAGGGAAAACTACAGGGAAGATATGAACCTGAAGACCCTCGCCCATAAATATCACATGAATACATCCTATCTGGGGCAGATTTTTCAAAAAGAGGTGGGGTGTTCATTCGCGCAGTACTTGAGCAATACAAAAAACAGCAGGGCGAAAGAACTGATTCTAAGTACCAACATGCGCATTAATGATATTGCAAAGGAAGTAGGGTATCCGGATACCAGTTACTTCTATCGAAAATTCAAGCAGTGTTATGGGGTGTCACCTGCCACACTGCGGGAAATGAAAAAATATTAACAGGGCAGACCACTGCGCCATATTTTTTTACTTGCTGTTTGTCCAGCTAGAAAATGTACAAGAAACCTAAAAGTTTTCAACTATATTCCAATTTTGTTACATGATATAGTAAATGTATCAAATAACAAGGGAGGGAATAAAATGGGAAACAAAAATGGAAAATTTTTAAGCCGTTTAAAGGCGAATAAAGAGCTGTTGTTTTTAAGTCTGCCGGGCGGCATATGGTTCCTGTTGTTTACCTATCTGCCGCTGTTTGGAATTTTAGTTGCTTTTAAAAAATTCCGGATAGCAGACAACGGCGGATTTTTCAAAAGTCTGATTGAGAGTGAATGGGTTGGATTTGACAATTTCAAATTCCTGTTCGCAAGCGGGGATGCAGCCAGAGTATTCTTAAATACAGTCTTGTATAATCTGGTATTCATCATACTGGGAGTGGCGCTTCCGGTTCTGGTTGCCCTGCTGCTCAATGAGATCCGGAACAAAGGCATGGCAAAGATTTATCAAAGCGCTATGTTTCTGCCATATTTTTTATCCTGGGTTGTGGTTAGTTACTGTCTATTCGCATTCTTAAACCCGGAAAAAGGTTTTGTCAATAATGTTCTGCAGCAATATGGAAAAGAGGGGATTTCCTGGTATACAGAAAAATCCTGGTGGCCATTTCTGATTATCCTGATGAGCCAGTGGAAGGGAATCGGTTATAATACGGTGGTTTATCTTGCCTCTATCTGCGGAATTGATAAAACATATTATGAGGCTTCAGTCCTGGATGGGGCAACAAAGTGGCAGCAGATCAAATTCATTACTTTACCACTTCTGAAACCGGTCATAACTATTTTACTGATCATGTCAATTGGAAAAATATTCAATGCAGACTTCGGTCTTTTCTACCAGCTGCCTAAAAATTCTGGTGCGTTGTTCGATGTGACGAATGTTCTGGATACCTATATCTTCAGGGCATTGCGTGCCAATGGAGAGATCGGGATGAGTTCGGCAGCAGCATTGTTCCAGTCAACGGTAGGATTTGTATTGATTATGGCTGCTAATAAAATCGTATCCAAAGTGGACAGCGATAATGCACTATTTTAAGGAGGGAATAGAATGTTTGCCGGATATAAAGAAGCAAAACTTGAGAAAAAGCTACAGAAAATAGAAGCAGAACAGTGTAAATATAACAAGGTAAAAAAACCGACCAATGTGATTTTTAACATTATTTTAAGTGCACTTTCGTTGTTTTGTGTGATCCCATTTATTTTTGTTATGATCATTTCATTTACGGATGAAAAAATCCTGGCTGTGAATGGCTATCAGTTCTTTCCTGAAAAACTGAGCTTTTACGCATACCAGTACATTATCAATGCCGGAGATAATATAATTCGCAGCTATGGAGTTACCATTTTTGTTACTGTTACCGGAACGGTCATTGGACTCTTGCTGACAGGTACATACGCATATGCCCTTTCCAGAAAAACCTATGCCTACCGAAAGTTATTTACTTTGGTAATTACAGTGCCAATGTTATTTAGCGGAGGTATGGTTGCAAATTATTTAGTAGTTTCCAAATTCCTCATGCTGAAGGATACGGTCTGGGCATTGATTTTACCACTATGCCTGAACACCTTTAATGTAATTGTGCTTCGGACCTTTTTCAAAACCAGTATTCCGGATGCAGTCGTAGAATCAGCGAAAATAGACGGCGCATCCGAATGGAAACTTTTCTTTAAAATTGTAATTCCAATGGCATTGCCGGGGCTTGCCACGATAGGTTTATTTCTTACGCTTGCATACTGGAATGACTGGTTTTGCGCCATGATGTATCTGGACGGAAAAGAAATTTTGCCGCTGCAATACCTGCTAATACAGATAGAAAATTCCATTGACTGGCTGGCAAGCAATAAATCCATGATGGGCGTTGATGGGATACAGGCTGCGGCTAATCTGCCAAAAGAGACTATTAAGATGGCGATAGTGGTAATCTCCACTTTGCCAATTGTCTTTGCATATCCATTTTTCCAAAGGTATTTTATCAATGGGTTAACGATTGGAGCAGTAAAAGAATAGGTGAGAAAGAGAATCTATGCATCTATTAAAAAAGTAACCGCAATAGTTGTGGAAATGAAGAAAGGGAACGGATTATGAAATTTAATAAAATAAAAAAAGCAGCAGCACTCATCACTGCAGGTGCACTGATTCTGGGAATGGCATCTGGATGCGGAAGTAAGGAGACGGCAAAGGGGACAGATGGGGAAGAGGTGGTAACACTTATTTGGTATCAGGATGGTGATGCGCAGAAAGATACCCCTCAGGTTCTGGAAAAAATCAATGAGTATACAAGAGAAAAAATAGGAGTGGAGATCAAAATTAATAATATCGGCTGGGGTGATTATAATCAGAAGATGCAGGTGGTAATTAATACCGGGGATAACTGGGACTTGGCATTTACAAGTTCCTGGGCAAATGATTACTTACAGATGGCTCAAAAAGGAGCATTCCTGCCTCTTGACGATTACCTTCAAAAAGAAGGAAAGGAAATGTATGAGAAAATTGACAAGCGTTTCTGGGATGCGGCGAAGATCGGAGGCGTGACCTATGGGGTACCAAATGAAAAGGAGATCGGCAGTTATCCAATGTGGGTATTTACCAAAGAATATGTGGATAAATATGATATTCCGGTTTCGGACATCCACACATTAGAAGATCTGGAACCATGGCTGCAGCTGATCAAAGAAAAAGAACCGGACGTAGTGCCCTTATATCTGATTAAGAGCTTTACTGCGCCAACCTATATGGATAAAATACAGGATCCCGTAGGAATCGAATATGGGGATGAATCATTGACGGTGAAAAACCTGTTTGAAACGGACCAGATGAAAAATACCCTGAATACCATAAGAAGGTATTATCTGGCTGGATATATCAATAAAGATGCGGCAACCGCAACGGATGACAAATCGGTGAAACGGTTTGTGACAAAAGGGGATGGACAGCCCTATGCAGATGTCGTCTGGGGAAAAGACCTTGGATACGAAGTGGCAATCTCTCCCATTATGGATATGCAGGTAACCAATGCTTCAGCCAGAGGTTCCCTGACTGCAATATCAAAGAACTGCAAAAACCCAGAGAAAGCGGTGGCGTTTTTAAATCTGGTAAACACGGATGAATATTTGAGAAATCTTCTAAACTATGGAATCGAAGGCGTACATTATGAAAAAGTTCCGGTATCGGCTGAAGAGAAAGAGGCCGTGAAAGGAAAGCCATATGTATATGACACTAAAGTGAAGCTGATTGAGGAAAAAAGAAAAGATTACTCCGTTCCGTACTGGATACAGGGGGGCTTGTTCAATACTTACGTGCAGGATACGGAACCGGCAGATAAATGGAGTACGTTTAAAGAGTTTAACGATCAGGCTGTTAATGCTCCTTCCTTTGGGTTTGATTTTAATTCCGAACCGGTAAGTACCGAGATCGCAGGTTTCCGGAATATTCTGGATGAATTCGGACCGTCCCTGTTTACCGGAAGTGTTGAACCTTCCGAATATCTGCCGGAGCTGCAGAAAAAACTGGAGGCGACAGGATTACAGAAGGTAATTGATGAGATGCAAAAGCAGATTGATGAATGGAAGGGGAAGGCGGCAAAATGACCCCATCTGCTCTCACCAAACACAGCCTCCATCTGCACAGCTGGTTTTCTCATCATGGCGGGCTTTAGAATTTATCCTGAATTCAAACAAAGTATCATTGAGGTATTAGTAAACTTGGTTTATAATATAAGTATTAACAGGAACATAAAAGGGTTTCAGGGTTTACAAAATAAAATTCAGGAGGAGAAAATCTATGGTTACTCAGATGTTACAGGATAACTTCAGAATGCGCAGGCTGGAGGAAGGGGAATGGCTGCCAGCGATTGTACCGGGAACGGTTTACACCGATTTGCTCTTAAACGGGGAGATGGAAAATCCATTCTGGAAAGACAACGAGGATCAGGCGCTAAAGCGAATGGAATTTGACTATGAGTACAGTACCATGTTCCGGGTGGATTCTGTGGTGTATGAAAAAGAAAGGGTATTACTCCGGTTTGACGGGCTGGATACGATTGCCGACATCTATGTAAATGGAGAACTTGCGGGGCAGGCTTATAATATGCACCGGATCTGGGAATTTGATGTAAAGAAGCTTTTAAACCCGGGGCAGGATAATGAGCTGCATGTAGTTCTGCACTCTCCCCTGCAGTATATCCGGGAAGCATTTGAAAAGTCTCCTACCCGGGGATCGGAAGATGCCATGGATGGATTTGTTCATATTCGAAAGGCACATTGTATGTTTGGCTGGGACTGGGGTGCACACCTTCCGGATGCGGGAATATTCAGACCGGTCAGGCTGATTGGAATAGACCATGCCCGCATTGACAGTGTTTATATTACCCAGATACACGAGAATGGAAAAGTACGGCTTCAGATCCGGGTGGAAGAAGATAAGTGCGACAGCGTTTCCACTACCTATGAAGTAAAGGTGACCGATCCCGAAGGCAATTGCTGGGACTATGAGAATTCACCGGATGAAATCACTATTGAAGAGCCAAGGCTCTGGTGGCCAAACGGATACGGCGCCCAGGATTTATATGAGCTGGAAGTAATTCAGAAAACTGGGGGAACCGAGACGGATTCCTGGAAACGCCGTATCGGGCTTAGAACCATGACCATGCATATTGAAAAAGACCAATGGGGGTCCTGTTTTGCACACCAGGTAAACGGGATATCTATTTTTGCCATGGGTGCGGACTATATTCCGGAAGACCATCTTCTTGGGAGAGTGAACAGCAAAACTACAAGAAATCTTCTGGAACAGTGCAAATCGGCAAATTTTAATGCTATACGTGTCTGGGGCGGCGGATACTATCCCGAGGACTGGTTTTATGATATCTGTGATGAATTAGGGCTGGTGGTATGGCAGGACTTTATGTTTGCATGTGCCGTGTATGATCTGACTCCGGAGTTTGAAGCGAATATCCGTCAGGAATTTACAGATAATATAAAGCGTCTGCGGCATCATGCATCACTGGGACTGTGGTGCGGAAACAATGAGATGGAACTGTTTGTCAAAGAAGGCAATTGGGTGAGCAGACACTCAGAAGTAAGGGATTATTTTCTGATGTACGAACGCATCATACCGGAGCTTTTAAAAGAATATGACCCGAATACGTTCTATTGGCCGGCAAGTCCTTCCTCAGGCGGATCTTTTGATGAACCAAATGATCCAAACAGAGGCGATGTACATTTCTGGGAAGTATGGCACGGAAATAAGCCGTTTTCTGAATACCGCCGGCATTATTTCCGTTATGCTTCGGAATTTGGTTTTCAGTCATTTCCAAGTGTTAAGACGATAGAAACGATAACGGATGATCCAAGAGATATGAATATTTTTTCATATGTGATGGAAAAGCATCAGAGAAATTTTGGCGCTAACGGGAAGATTATGAATTATCTTCAGCAGACCTACTGCTATCCTTACAGTTTTGAGACAGTAATCTATGCGTCCCAATTACTTCAGGCAGACGCGATCCGTTATGGAGTTGAGCATTTCAGGAGAAACAGAGGGCGCTGTATGGGAGCGATTTACTGGCAGCTCAATGACTGCTGGCCCGTGGCTTCCTGGGCATCCATCGATTACTGCCAGAGGTGGAAAGCACTTCACTATTATGCAAAGCGATTTTTTAGTCCGTGTATGATATCCTGTGAGGAAGAAGGACTTCTAACACAGGATGCAGATATGAACCGCCAGCATTACCATATTGAAAAATCGATTCATTTGAATGTTGCAAACGAAACCAGGGAAGATGAGAACGTAACAGTAAAATGGCAGCTGAGAGATGCCGGTGCCATGGTATTAAGAGAAGAGAGCAGAGAAATTATGGTTCCGGCATTGACCAGTGTATGGCTGGATAAGGAAGAGTTGCCGGACGTGGATATGTTTACAGAATATGTCAGCTATCAGTTGATGAAAAATGGAGAACTTATATCAGAAGGAACCGTAATCTTTTCACTTCCCAAATATTTTAAATACCAGGATCCGCAGCTTACGTGCCGGGTAGAAAATGGAGAGATCATTATTCAGTCGAAAACATACGCAAAAAATGTAGAGATTTTAAATCAGAAGGAGGACCTTATTTTATCCGATAATTATTTTGATATGAACGCAGGAGAGAAGCGGATAAAGATAATCAGTGGAAAGCCGGATAAACTGCGGCTCAGGAGTGTTTATGACATTGGATGATGAAAAAACAACACCCCCATAAGGAATTTGTCAAGGGCTAAAAGTTGACATAATTTTTTTCATATTTGAATATTTGAGAGCCATAATGTGAATCATTCTATTAAACAAATTAATAGGAGGATGAACGTTATGGCTCTTAATAAAGTAGAAATTTGTGGTGTGAATACATCAAAGCTTCCCCTTTTAAACAATGAAGAAAAAGATGCACTTTTTGCCCGGATTCAGGAGGGCGATGAAGAAGCAAGAGAACTATACATCAAAGGAAACTTAAGGTTGGTATTAAGTGTAATTAAACGTTTTTCAAGCAGCAATGAAAATGCGGATGATTTGTTTCAGATAGGCTGTATCGGTCTGATTAAGGCAATAGATAATTTTGACTCGACCTTAAATGTAAAATTTTCTACTTATGCGGTTCCGATGATTATTGGTGAGATCCGCAGATACTTAAGGGATAATAATTCAATAAGGGTAAGCAGGTCACTGAGGGACACGGCTTACAAGGCGATTTATGCAAAAGAAGGCTATATGAAGAAGCATTTAAAAGAGCCTACCATTAATGAGATCGCAGACGAGATTGGTATCGCAAAAGAAGACATTGTATTTGCTATGGATGCGATCCAGAGTCCGGTCAGCCTTTATGATCCGGTTTATACGGAAGGCGGAGACACCCTCTATGTAATGGACCAGATCAGTGATAAGAAGAATAAAGAAGAGAACTGGGTGGAATCCATCTCTTTAAATGAAGCAATTAAAAGATTGAACGAACGGGAACGCCATATTATTGAACTGCGTTTCTTCCAGGGGAAAACACAGATGGAAGTAGCAAATGAAATTAATATATCCCAGGCACAGGTTAGCCGACTGGAAAAAAATGCGTTAAAGAGCATGAAGAACTATTTAAGATAACGTAGTGGGGAATATCCTCATAATATCAGGCATGAAGGTGAGCACATGGAATCAATTTGGAGTAAAACAGCAGAAGTAACAGCTATGCCATCCCTTGCGGATAACCTGGAAACAGAGGTAGCTGTAATTGGTGGAGGTATGGCGGGAATTTTAATTGCATATTTTCTACAGCAGGAAGGCAAGAAAGTCATTGTATTTGAGGCGTCCAGAGTAGGCAGCGGACAGACGAAGAATACAACTGCAAAGATTTCATCCTCCCATAACCTGATCTACCATAAATTAATACGCGATTGTGGTATCGAAAAGGCGAGACAATATGCCCTTGCCAATCAGAAAGCTATCAAGGCTTATCAAAACCTGATTGACAAATACCAGATCCCCTGTCATTTTCAGGAGCTTCCTTCGTATCTTTATTCCGTAACCAGATCTGATAGCCTGGAAGCAGAAGTAAAGGCAGCTCAGAAATTAGGAATACACGCAGAATTCACCACTCAGACAGAACTGCCTTTCCCGGTTGCAGGAGCAGCCAAGTTTTATGGACAGGCGCAGTTTCATCCGTTGGAATTTCTGGATAAGATGATTAAGGAACTGACGATTTATGAAAATACAAAAGTAAAAAGTGTGGAAGGGCAGGAGATCGTTACCGACTCTTATGTAATTCATGCGGAACAGATTGTATTTGCCACTCATTATCCTTTTATCAATGTACCGGGATACTATTTTATGCGTATGCATCAGGAGCGAAGCTATGTACTGGCGCTTGAAAATGCTGTGCAGTTAGACGGCATGTATCTGGGTATTGATAAAGAAAACAGTTTTTCTTACCGCAATTACGAAGATCTGCTATTGATTGGCGACAGCGGGCACCGCACAGGAGAAAATAAAGTGGGAGGCTGTTATCAGAAATTGTGGGAAGAAGCATCCAAATACTGGCCTGGGAGCAGGGTATCAGCTTCCTGGTCGGCGCAGGACTGTATGACGCTGGATGGGATTCCTTATATCGGACAGTATTCCAGCCAGACTCCGGACTGGTATGTAGCGACAGGATTTGGGAAATGGGGAATGACTTCTTCTATGGTTTCCGCAATGCTGATTTCTGATTTGATCATGAAGCGGGAAAATCCTTTTATGGAAGTATTCTCACCCCAGCGATTCCATTTGTCGGCTTCCGCTAAAAATGTGGTAACGGATGGGTATAAAGCAGCGAAAGGAATTCTGTATGAGAATTTAAAAATCCCAAAAGAAAATATTGAGGAACTTCCGCTTTCCCATGGCGGTATCGTAGAATATGAAGGGAAGAAAGCCGGTGTTTATAAAAATGCAGAAGGGGAAGTCTTTATCGTTGATACCAGATGTCCTCATCTGGGCTGTCAACTGGAATGGAATCCCGATGAACTGTCCTGGGATTGTCCCTGCCATGGTTCCCGGTTTGATTATAAAGGAAATCTGATAGATAACCCGGCACAGGAAAATCTGAACACGGAATAAAACAAAAAGGGGGAAAAAGATGAAAAAAGTCCGGCAGTATCTGACCATACCCAGGAAAAGTTTCCATGGGGAGAAGAAGAAAAAAAGTTTTTTTGAAGGATGGTATCTGAAGCACCAGTCAGGGAAAGAGTCCTTAAGTTTTATTCCGGCTTTTCACATTGATGAAGAAGGAAACCGTTCGGCATCCATACAGGTAATCACCAATGATGAATCTTTCTACACAGAGTTTCCGGTGGAGTATTTTTATGCCAGTCCTCTGAATTTTTATTGCCGGATCGGAAAAAATACCTTTTCCGAAAAAGGGATCATTCTGGATATTAAAACAAAAGATTTAAGGGTTATTGGAAAAATAAGATATGGAGAACTGAAAGCACCCCGGAAAGACATTATGGGGCCTTTCCGCTTTGCACCGTTTATGCAGTGCAATCATGGGGTGCTGAGTATGCATCATGAACTGACTGGTACGGTAGTAGTAAATGGGCACAGATATGATTTTGCAGGCGGTACCGGATATATAGAAAAAGATTGGGGCAGCAGCTTTCCAAGCGAATATCTCTGGACCCAATGCAGCTGGAATGGAGGTGCCGGCGGTGACCTGATGCTGTCACTGGCAAAAATACCTTTGCTAAAAGGAAGCTTTACCGGTTGTATCTGCTGCATCATGCAAGGCGGAAAGGAATACCGGCTGGCAACATACCGCGGAGTCCGGATACTGATCTTTAACGATAAGGAGGCACTGATCCGACAGGGAAAATACTGGTTTCATGCGGAAGTCCTGAAACAGAATCCCTCTGATCTGAAAGCACCTGTAAACGGCAGTATGGGCAGGGCAGTGAAAGAGAGCCTCTCCTGTGAAATGCATTACCGTTTTTGGAAACGGGACGAATTAATCTTTGATGTGATCAGTCCACAGGCAAGCCTGGAAATAATGAAGGAATAATCATCGTCACATATCTAACGGGCCACTGCCTGCGCATATTGCGCAGGCAGTGGCTCCTTTCCGTTTGTCATCAACCCCTCTTTGCGTCATCCGAAAAACAAGCTTTACGTCAGTTCATGAGGCAGGTATAATGGGAACATAGAAAGACAGCAAGAACGAATAAACAGTCTGGATGGTGAGTGCAAAATGAATATGATGAAAATAACACAATGTCTCTACAAAGACGGATATTTCCATACCCTCCGGGCGGAAACGGAATGTTACCGCTATATGGGGGTTACCGATGGGAGAATCAGTTATCTTGGCGATGAGAAGCCCTATGGATATGAGAAAGAAGTTTCTTTAAACGGCAGGCATGTCTATCCGGCCATGATAGATGCACATCTGCACCTGATGTATACCATGGTGCTGGGCGCAAATAGTTTTTCGGTCTGCAAAATTGAGGATGGCAGAATATATCCGGATAAGCTGGAAGACGCAGCAAAGCTCATAACGAAAGAATGCCGGGAGAGAACCGGGAGGGATATCATTACAGCAAATCAATATATTGCTTCAGCAATTCCGGAAAAAAGGCTTCCCAACCGCCATGAGCTGGATGAATGGGCCAATGGTAAAAAAATTGTAATTTACAATATAGACGGGCATAGCAGCAGTATGTCAACAGCATTGCTAAAAGAACTGAATATTTATAAAGAGAACCATACCGGAATACTGACAGGCAGGGATCATGAAATTATACAGGGCAAAGTGATGGAGCTGATTGGAAAATCAGTAACACCCGCAGTATGGGCTAAAGGAATCGCAAGCTTTACAAATCTCTGTATAAAATACGGAATTGGCATTGTCTGTGCTATGGATGGAAATGGAGATGTAAATAAAGACAAGCAAACCAGAAGGTTGGCAAAAATAGCATCTCATATGGAGATTGGTGTGCGCCTTTTTCCACAATTTATGGATTTGAAAAAGGCCCGTTATTACCGAAAGTTTCAGAGGACGCCCAGGGTAGGAGGATGCGGCGACTGGGAAATGGATGGTTCTGTGGGATCTGGCAGTGCAGCATTTTACAGTCCTTATAAAGATACGAATGAGCTGGTGGACTGCTATTTCACATCAGAAGTAATTGCGGATAAATTAAAAGAAGCGGATGAGGCAGGATATCAAATCAGCAGCCATGCAATAGGAGAGAAGGCAATAGACGTTCTGTTAGACGGATATGACCGCTTTTGCCCGGCTAGAATGCATCGCATAGATCATTTTGAATTTCCGGATAAAGGAGCCGTAGAACGGGTTATGGAGAAGAACCTGGCATTGGCCGTGCAGCCGGGCTTTTCATGGATTGATAAAAATTATCTGAAAAGTTATGAGCAGTCTCTGCCGGAGCATATGATCAGTCAGCAGATTCCTTTGCGTACACTGATGGATCATCAGGTATGTATCTGCGGATCCAGCGATGCTCCGGTACAAGGCATCAATCCTTTTAACCAGATGCTTGGAATGATCGATTTTTATATACCGGAACAATCACTGACCATGTATCAGGCGCTCTGTACCTATACCAGGAATCCGGCGAAGATGCTGGGTGAGGAAAAGGAGCTGGGTACACTTGAAGTGGGAAAGCGGGCAAACTTTATGGTATCCGATAAAGATCTGTTAAAGATGGATAAAACCAATATAGCACAAGCTGAAATACAGTGCCTCTATCTGGATGGAATAAAGTGTAAAGAAAAAAAGGGAACGATTGGGGAGCTCATCCGGATGATGGCAGGAAGAAAACGCAAAATTTAAAATTAAATTCTATATAAATAGGAAGAAATATCGGATAAAAGTAAGAGATTTGCATTCATTTAAATTTCCAGGAAATAATGAATATATGAGGAAAAACAGAAAGGTTTGACAAGTTAGCATTTTACCACTTTATCTTAATACAATCTTAATGGTAAATCGAGAATTTAAATGCATTTTTAATATAGAAAACAGATAAATTATCACCGCCTTAACGAATAGTTTATTATAATTAGAACTTGCAGCAGGATGATTTAAGTTAAAATTTTTAAAGTGCGTATGAAGGAAAGGACATAAATAAAATGCTGAAGCTATTGTATAAAAAATTAACTCAAACCCAGATGATTGCAGTTGGGTTTCTTACAATCATATTGGCGGGTGCGCTGCTTTTGACTCTGCCGATTTCAAGTAAGGATGGACAGATGACCAATTTCCTGGATGCTTTTTTTACAGCAACTTCAGCCTCTTGTGTTACCGGCCTGGTGGTTAGCAATACCGTGGAGAAATGGTCACTGTTTGGACAGCTGGTTATCCTTGGAATGATTCAGATCGGCGGACTGGGATTTATGACCATCGGCGTATTTTTTTCAATTATATTAAGAAGAAAAATAGGACTCCGAACCAGAGGTATCTTACAGGAAAGTGTAAACACCATGCAGATTGGCGGTATTGTCCGCCTGGCAAAGAAAATCATAATCGGCACTGTCTTTTTCGAAGGACTTGGTGCTATATTATTAAGTATCCGGTTTATACCTGAATTCGGAGTGCTGCGGGGCAGCTTTTATGGAATCTTTCATTCAATTTCCGCATTTTGCAATGCTGGATTTGATCTGATGGGGAAAGAGATTCCCTATGCTTCCTTTACCGGATATTATGATGACTGGATTATAAACCTGACCATAATGACGTTAATTGTAGTAGGAGGTATCGGATTTCTGGTTTGGGATGATATCTGGACCCATAAATGGAAATTCCGCCAGTATAAACTGCATACGAAAATCGTAATTTCAGCAACCCTGGTATTGATTTTCGGCGGGGCGGTATTATTTTACTTATTTGAAAACAGCCACATCATCAGTGATATGTCCCCAAGCGGTAAAATTTTAAGTTCGCTGTTCAGCTCTGTTACCGCAAGAACTGCCGGATTTAATACCGTGGACACAGCGGCGCTTCAGGACAGCAGTAAGCTGCTGACCATAGTACTGATGTTCATAGGCGGCAGCCCGGGGTCTACAGCAGGCGGTATTAAGACAACAACGCTGGTAGTCATGATCTTCTATTTAAGAGAAAATATTACACAGAACCGCTGCTGTAATATATATGGCAGGAGATTGAGCGATGACGTAATTAAAAAAGCAAGTGCGGTTTTGTGCACTAATCTCTTCCTGTCTGTGGGAGCCGTGATACTGATCACTGCTATACAGCCAATACCAATGACAGACGTTTTACTGGAGGTATTCTCAGCAATTGGTACCGTAGGTATGTCTACCGGAATTACACGGGATCTGAATGCTATTTCTAAAATAATCATTATCTTTCTTATGTACTGCGGACGAATCGGAAGTTTATCGTTTGCATTATCATTGAGAGGGAATAAAAAAACGACACCGGTAGTACAGCCGGTTGAGCAAATTACGATAGGATAAGAAGGAGATAAACATGAAGACGATATTAATTATAGGGATGGGGCGGTTTGGCCACCATTTATGCATCAATTTATCGAAAATGAATAATGAGGTTATGATTATCGATAAAGATGAAGAGAAGGTTTCTGACCTTTTACCCTATGCAACTACAGCAAAGGTGGGAGATTGTACAAATGAGGAGGTCTTAAGAAGCCTTGGAATCAGTAATTTTGACCTTTGTTTCGTCTGTATCGGATCGAATTTCCAGAGCAGTCTTGAAATTACCAGCCTGGTAAAAGAAATGGGCGGTAAATATGTTGTAAGTAAAGCAAACAGAGATATTCATGCTAAATTCCTTCTTCGGAACGGAGCGGATGAGGTAGTTTATCCGGATCGGGATATTGCAGAAAAGATAGCGGTACGCCATAGTGCCAATCATGTATTCGACTATGTAGAATTGACAGAAGGATATTCTATTTTAGAGATCCCTCCCCTGCCATCCTGGGTAGGAAAGAGTATTAAACAGGTAGATGTAAGGGCTAAATACCATGTAAGTATATTAGGGATAAAGGTAGAGAGGGATGTGAAATTACTTCCTCATGCAGATTATGTACTGACCGGAAATGAACATCTGATGATTATCGGTCAGCGAAATGACATCGACAAGATATTGGCAAATATTAAATAACATGTTAGAATAGGATGAAAGAAGGAATTAAACGATTAAAGAGGTTTGGAAATGGATAAAAAAATATATCTTCAGCATATGAAATATATTGGCAGAGTCGTGGCCATTGTAGCGGGTACGACTCTTTTTTCCGTTCTGTTAAACAGTGCCGGAATTGCAAAAGAAAATACGCTGATGATCTATATGATCGGGGTACTTTTGACAACGGCATATACCAATGGTTATCAGTATGGAGTGGCGGTATCCTTTATCAGCGTTATGTCATTTAACTTCTTTTTTACGGCACCGCTGCATACCTTCCGGATTGCAGATATTAATGATATTGTCCTGATTATCATATTTCTGATTGCATCCCTTATTTCTTATAATCTGACAGTTAAATTCCAAAAGCAGCTGTTGATCGCACAGAAAAATGAACAGGCGGCCAGACTTTTGCATGAGATGTCGAAAAGTTTTATTAATGTGACGGGAAAGGAAAATATCGTCCGCCTTGGAATCCGCTATATTTTTGAGCATACCAAATTCGAAAGTGAAGTGGAGCTGATCGGAGACAAGAGTACCGAAATGCGGGACAAAAACCACAGGCTGGGTGACTATATGATGGTGCCGATCATTGGATTAGAAAAACAGTTAGGTGTTTTGAAAGTATATAACCGGAACGAGGGTCTTTCCATAGAGCAGGAGCTTTTGATCAAGACCGCTGCGAATCAGATCGGGATTGCACTGGACCGGGAACTGGTGTACCAGCAGCAGGAGCAGATCAAGGTGGAAATGGAACGGGAACATATGAAAAGCAGGATGCTGCGCAGTATTTCCCATGATTTTCGAACACCGCTTACGGGAATTATCGGCGACTGCGGACTAATTCTGGATTCCGAAAAATTGGAAAAAGACAATATCCAGTTATTAGCAACGGATATTAATGAACAGGCACTCTGGCTGATGAAGATGATGGAAAATATTTTGAATATGACTAAGATAGAAAGCGGAAGCCTTCATATTAATAAACAGCCGGAAGTAATTGATGATATTATCTACGAGGCGGCAAGCCATATCAGAGATCTTCATCAGAAGCGGAAATTTACCGTCTCCCTTCCCGATGAAGTGATTGTGGCGAAGATGGATGGGAAGATGATGGTTCAGGTGATGATCAATCTTCTGGACAATGCCATGAAGCATACAAAAGAGGGCGGGCGAATATCGGTACTTGCCAGCTTCCGGAACAAAAAGGTCTTCATACAGGTTGAAGATGATGGCGAAGGGATCGCAGATGCAATGATGGGAAAGCTGTTTGATGAATTTGTTACTTCCGCAAGCGGGGATTCCAAGCAAAAGCAGGGCATAGGCCTTGGGCTGGCGATCTGTAAGGCAGTTGTCACAGAACACGGCGGTGAGATATGGGCAGAGAATAAACCGGGCGGAGGCGCCAGATTGACATTTTGGCTGAATGCGGAAAGAGTGAATGCAGATGGAAGATAAGAAAAATATATTGATTGTGGAAGATGATAAATACATTATTAACTTTATTTCAATGAGCCTGAAGAAAGAAGGCTACCGATTCTGTGTGGCAAAAGAAGTGCAGGATGCCGTAAGCCTGTTCTATGCAAATCGTCCGGATATGATCATCCTGGATCTGGGGCTTCCGGATGGAGACGGTATGGAGGTTATTGAGAAAGTCAGGGAAGTATCGGAAGTACCGATTATTGTGGTTTCCGCACGTCAGGAAGAACAGGAAAAGATCAGGGCATTGGATGCCGGAGCAGACGACTATGTGACAAAGCCCTTTTATATGGGAGAATTGATGGCAAGAGTCAGAGCTGCACTTCGTAAACGCACCGGAGGTGTGGAAAAGATTCCGGAAGAGATCTTCCAGTGTGATTATCTCACGGTGGATAACGAAGCACATAAGGTTCTGATCGATGAAAAAGAAATCCATCTGACTCCGATCGAGTTTAAGATACTGAATTTATTAATAGAAAACAGAGGCAAGGTCCTTACTCATAATTATATTCTTCATCAGATCTGGGGTTATACAGAGGGCATAGAACCTGGGAACCTCAGAGTATTCATGGCAACGCTCAGAAGAAAAATCGAAAAGGATCCTGCCGATCCTAGATTTATTCTGACAGAAGTGGGAGTGGGTTATCGTTTTACTTCGTAAAACGGCCCTATTCGCACTTCTTTCTTATTTTTTCTTCATCAACCTCTACCAGGATGATGTCAGTGCCGATTTGTGTAACACATTCCCAGGGGATGATAAATTCGGTATCGCGGCCCAGAAATGAGCAGATTTTTCCGGGTCCCGGTACAATTAAGAAGAGGATTCGGCCGGTACGGGGGTCAATATCCACATCGCTGACGCATCCAATACAGCCGCAGGTACATACATTAATAACTTCCTTTTGTTTTAAATCACAAATACGCATAAAAGCTCCCCGGTCAGAGGCTATTTTAAAATTATGCACCAATCAGAAGGTACTTCCTGGTACAAGCATCTTTCAAACATACTCTGGATATTTTTACATTATATTGCACCACCCCGGCGATTATTCATATTTTTACATGAAATTGATTGACAGGGATTAAGGGATTGGATATACTCAAAACAGAAAATGCAATCTACATAATATTGGCAGGGGAGATATGCTCAAGAGGGGCAGATAAGGAGGTAATAATATGAAGTGTCCATTTTGCAACCAGGATAATACAAGAGTAGTGGACTCCAGACCGGCAGATGATAATAATTCCATCAGACGGCGCAGGCTGTGTGATGAATGCGGGAAGCGTTTTACTACATATGAAAAAGTTGAGACCATTCCGTTAATTGTAATCAAAAAAGATCAGAACAGAGAACAGTATGACCGGTCTAAAATAGAAGCAGGAGTACTTCGGGCATGTTATAAAAGACCAATACCGGTTCTTAAAATAAATGAAATGATAGATGCAGCAGAAACAGATGTTTTCAATCGGGAAGACAGAGAGATCGAAAGTACCATAATCGGCGAGATTGTCATGGACAAGTTAAAAGAACTGGATCCCGTGGCGTATGTCAGATTTGCATCGGTATATCGGGAATTTAAGGATGTAAATACATTTATGGATGAATTAAAGAAAATTTTAAAATAAGAATCAAAAAGAATCCGAAAGGATGTAATCGCCGGACGGCGGTACATCTTTTCGGATTCTTTTTAGATCAGTTTATATCTTTTTCCAATTCACTCAAAAAATGTCTGAGTGAAAAATCTTCTTCTTCCTTTTCTCTCCCAGTGATTTTATAAATGCCAGTATAGACTGATATTTGTAGATTAGCTGGAAGCAGATCAGGTTCAGAACCAGTGCAGCTATAACATCTATGATTGTGTGCTGTTTCAGGAAAACGGTTGCCATTACAATGGAGACTGTCAGCAAAAATACGCAGGTCTGTAAAATTCTGTGTTTTTTCAGTGCGCTGCTGCTGCGGATTGCGATGCAGCAGGCCACGGAATTAAAGACATGGATGCTGGGGAAAATATTGGTAGGTGTATCAATTGTATAAAGATATCTGACCATGTCGACAAAAATATTATCCCGTTCAAAGCTTCTTGGGCGCAGCGTATGTCCGTTGGGCCATAACAGAGAGATTACTAAAAACAGTGTCATCCCAATTGCAAGTGTGGCAATGAGGTGATAGTAATCTTTTATGTTTTTTTGAAACAGGGCAAAATAAATTACAGTTGCGGCTATGTACAAAAACCACAGAAAATAAGGAATTACAAAGATTTCTGAAAATGGGATCAGGTCGTCTAAACGGGATTGGATAATTTCCCTGTGATCAACAACGTGATTTTCCAGAAAGGAAAACGACAGCATATAAAAAATGCCGTACACTGGAATAATCCAGAGATGTTTACTGTTCTTTTTTGTATTCACGTAAAAGGTTCCTCCCATTGAATAAAGTTTTTCATAAGCACCGTAGAATCAAAAAAATTATACCATAATGAGCAGTTTTGAACAATGTAGTTCACGTTAAGTTCACAAAGTTCAGAAAATCTTAAGAGGAAGGTGATGGAAAGTTGAGGAAAAACAACCAAATCTTAACGGGCAGTAATTCCTTAAAAATGTCAAAAACAAAAACAAATTGTCGTTTAGACAGTTGCGCGTCATATACCTAAAGTGTTATACTCTTCATAGATTAAATAAAGTGCAGGTGATTCCTTTGAAAAGAAGAATTGAACAATTACTAAATGGTATTTTTGAATATAAAGCTCCCACGATGAACATTTCTGTTGATGAAATCAGGGTATTGGTCAAAAAGGGAGAGTCATACAGGGGCAGTTTTGAGATCGGCAATCCGGAAGAAAAGAAGATGAAGGGATTCATCTATTCTTCCAGCGCAAGAGTTGCCTATGAGCCATCTGATTTTTTTGGAAACAATGAAAAAATTGTATATGAGATCGATACGACAGGAATGGAAGAAGGCGAGGTATTAGAAGGCGCCTTTACGATTTGCTCCAATCTGGGAGAGTATCGTATTCCATTTCGTTTAGAGATAGAGTATTCTAAGGAGCAGGAACTGGCAGTGGCATATAAGAGTCTGGATGAATTTACGGCTTTGGCAAAAGAAGATTTCCAGAAAGCATATGTGCTTTTTATATCATCCGAGTTTTATCATATGCTGCCCAAATGGACGCCCTCCTTTGCATCGCTCTATGAAGGCATCCGTGGACAGAATTTCAGCTATCGCAGTCTGGAAGAGTTTCTGGTTGGCTGTGGAAAGAAAAAACCGGTAAAACTGCATATGTCTGAGTTGTCCAGAAGTTTTCCTGTTATGACCCAGTCTACGAAAGAAGTGTTGACACTTACCAAGGACAGCTGGGGATTTTTGCGTTTGGATATACAGGCAGATGCAGATTTTATAACAATTGATCATGAAACGGTTACCACGGATGAGTTCGTGGGAAGTACGTATTCACTGGAATATGTGATCGATTTGGAAAAACTCCATGGCGGGAAAAATTTTGGAAGGATTACCCTCTCTTCCGGATACGAAACACTTGTTTTTGAAATCGAGGCATTTAAGGCGGTAAAAGGTTCCGGGGAAAGGAAGGGATATAAGCAGCATCGGGCGGTTGCCAGGATGATGTCCGCTTATATGGACTTTCGGCTAAAGCGGAAAAAGCTGGGGGAATGGCTGGATGTATCCGAGAGGGCGCTGGGGGATTACCGCAACGCGGGAGGAAACCATGTATTTTTCGAACTTTATCAGGTGCAGCTTCTTTTCGCAAGAGAGCGGATGGTAGATGCATGTATGGCATTGGAAGAGATCGAGAATCATAAAGACAGGATAGACAGGCCGGAACTGGAGGGCTATTACCTTTATCTCACTACATTTTATAACCGGGATACGAAATATATTGATTATATAGAAGAGAAGGTATATGAACTATATCTGCAGAATAAGGAAAACTGGATGCTTCAGTGGATTCTTCTTTATCTGCAGGAACCTTCTGTCTGTGGTCCTCTGGATCGGATGTCAGCGGTGCGGGATCAGTATATCTGCGGATGTACAAGTCCGGTTATGTATGTGGAAGGTGTACAGATTCTTCAGAAGGAACCCCTGATATTAAAGCGTCTGGATGACTTTGAAATCCAGCTTCTTCGTTTTGTGTGCAAGGAAGAAGTTATGAACCGGGAAATCGCTGAGCAGGCGGCAGAACTAACCCTGCGTCACCGGGAATTTAACGAAGGACTTTTCGCAGTGCTGACTTACTGCTATGAGAAGTATCCGGTTAAGAGCATCATAACGGCGGTTTGCAGTCTCTTAATCAAGGGGCATAAAACAGAAAAGAAGTATTTCAAATGGTACGCAAAAGGGGTGGAATATGAACTGCGCCTGACAGGACTATACGAATATTATATTGAAACGATGGAGGATGATACGGATAGAATCCTGCCTCAGATGGTGCGGATGTATTTTGCCTATAATAATACTTTGAGCTACAATAAAAAGGCTTTTGTGTATGCCAATGTAATCAGAAATCACAGTAAAGATCCGGAGACCTACAAGAGTTACCGCCCTGCTATGGAGCGGTTTATGGTTGACCAGCTGGCACTGGGCAGAATCAGCAGGGATCTTGCGTTGATTTACGATACCTTTCTGACAAAAGCGATTATGAATAAACGGATGGCGGATGGTCTTGCCAGAGCAATTTTTACTTATGAATTAAAGTGTGATATTGCCCGCATGAAGTCAGTAATTGTAATTCACAGCCAGTTAAAGAATGAGATACGATCTGTTATTCAGGATGGAAAAGCTTATGTTCAACTGTATACCGGGGATTACCGGATCTTGTTTGAAGACGAAGAGGGTAACCGGTATGCTTCAGAGATTCCATATACATTGACAAAATTGATGGATCGACCGGCTTTTCGGGAATATTGCAGAGAACTTTGTCCGGATAATGCGGGCCTTGTACTAAACAGCTGTTATCTGGATTCCAAAGAAATTCTCATAACAGCAGAAAATGCGGACAGCTATGGAAGGCTGTTGGAAATTGAAGAGATCAGGGAGACTTATAAAGAACAGCTCAGGTGTAAGATTCTGGAGTATTATTATGAGAATCCTGCCGCTGAGCAGCGCTATGAGTATCTTCACAGGATTGATTACCATGAGTTTGTGAAAACTGACAAAAAGAAATTAATTGAGCTTCTGACAGAGGAAGGCATGTGCCAGGAGGCATTCGGACTTGTGAGTATCTATGGCCCGGAAAATATAGATCTGATTCAGCTGGTCCGCCTGTGCAGCAGAACGATTCTGGAAAAGGAATATGGGACGGATGACATGCTGCTGTTCCTGTGCGCTTATTGTTTTGCCAGCCAAAAATACGATGAGACAATCTTAGCCTACCTTCTGATGTATTATGATGGTCCGATTGAGATTATGAAAAACATCTGGAAAGCAGGCAGGGAATTTGGGCTGGATGGATTTGAAATGGAAGAGAAGATCCTGATATTTGTACTGTTTATGAGAGTAGGGTCGGAAGATACGGAAGAGATTTTCGATTCATACCGCAAAAAGATGGGGAAAAAGCAAATCTGCCTGGCATACGTTATCCTGAGTGCTTATAACTATTTTGTAAAAGAAAAGCAGGTTGCCCAGCCGGTATTCGACTATATTGAGCGTCTGGCTGTGAAGCAGCAGGTTCCGGAACGCATATGTGAATTGGCGCTCTTAAGAAACTATGCGGAAAAGCCGGATCTGACGGATGGGCAGGAAACTGTAATTAACCGTATGATGGAAGATATCTCCTATGAGGGACTCCGTTTTGCATTTTTTGAGGAACTGCCGGATGCCTTCACAAGGCCATACCAGCTATCTGATAAAACCTATGTGGAATATCGCGCCAATCCAAAGTCCAGAGTTGTGCTCCATTACCGTTTGGGCGGGGAAGAAAATGGATTTAAAACAGAACCGATGAAGAATATGTACGAAGGTATCTTTGTGAAAGAATTTACGCTGTTTTATGGAGATGAACTGACCTGGCATCTGGTGGAGGAATTGGATAACCAGACGATTACAACAGAAGATCAGACCATTTATTATACCAAAAAGTCAAAACCGGAAGGAAACAGCCAGTATGATTTGATTAACCATATGATGGAAGCGATACAAACTGGTAATAAACAGGCGGTAGAAGACAATAAGCAGACTTATATAGAGCAGAATTATTTTATCGGCCGTTTATTCGGCGGTTACACAAATTAGATGGAGGCACCTATGATTAACGAAATAAATGAGGTCATTGTCGGATTTGATCTGGGCAGAAATTTTTCGCTGATTACATTTTATAACCACAAAATTTCAGATCCGATTACGATCAGCACGGAGGAGGGACAGGAGAAATACCTGATTCCCACCCCCAGGGACATCTTCCCTCTGGTGGAGGGGAAAAAGGAGCTGGGAGATGTCCTTTTAAGTAATTTTTTTAAGGAGTGCTTTGACATGCTGGGAACAGAGGAACCGGCAAAAGATATCAGCATTATGGTTACAATGGAAAAAATGGAAGAACCCTGGGTGAGTGCAATTCCATCTTCCCTTGCCATGCTGGGGATAGAGAGAAGCCATGTGTTTCTCCAGGATTACCGGGAAAGTTTTTTCTACTTTACCCTGAACCAGAAAAAAGAACTCTGGAATTATAAAGTTGCGTTGTTTGAATACGAAGATTCTAAAATTACTGCATTTGAACTGGATATAGATTATAAGACCAGGCCGGCACTGGTACGGGTTACTAAAATGGCGCAGCTTTCCCTTGACAAAAAAGTCAGAAGAGGAAAAAAAGATACGGATTGGGATTTGGAAAGAGATCGTCTTTTTCTTGGTCTGATACAGAAGATATTTGCAAATAAGATTTTCTCGTCCACCTATCTCATTGGTGATAATTTTGATAAAACCTGGGCGGTACGTTCCCTTCAATATCTCTGTAATAACAGAAGACATGCTTTTCAGGGCAGGAATCTCTATACAAAAGGAGCCTGCTATGGAGCCATGCAGAGAAAAGGGATTGGCAATATCGGAGACTTTTTGTATGTCGGTGAAGATATGGTGGAAGTCAATGTGGGAATGCAGATGCTGATCCGGGGAAAAGATAATTACTATCTCTGCCTTAATGCAGGTATGGACTGGTATGAGGCATATCATACTTACGAACTGATTCTGGATGACACGGATGAATTAATCCTTTACTTCAAACCCATCGATTCCAGTCCCGCCAGAACTCACAGCATTTTGCTGGAAGGGCTTCCGGTACGGCCGAATAAGACAACCAGACTTGAAGTTAACATATCTTTTCAGTCAGTTCATAAGTGTAAAGTCTTTATACGGGATCTTGGATTTGGAGGACTGTTCCCTTCCTCAGGGAAGACCTGGGAAGAGATTATAGATGTATAGAAAGGAGATAAAGCATTGAGCGGATACGTATTATGCCAGATAAAAAAGGCGAAAAATCCATATTATATCGAGAGTATCAGTACGAATATTTATTCTATCGAAGAACTGTGCTATTATCTTCAGCAAAATATTTATCTTATTGATAATACGATTATCAACGAAAAACTGTGTGACTGGATAAGGGATGAACTGGGGCTTGATAAGCTTTACCGGAAGCTCTACCAGCAGTTAGATAAAGACGAGAGTATCGGAAACTTTATTCTTCCTATTTTCAAGGAAATCGGATATCTTTCCCATCAGGAGTTTCAGCAGATACAGGAGGAAATTTCAAAAATTGAAATCCAGCCCGACGATTTAAGAAGAAAGATGAAAGCCGATTACCTTGTGGAATATGGGATGTATATCAATGGGATACAAGAATATTATCAGATACTGAAAGACCGCAATCCGGGAAATCTTGGAATTCAGTTCTACGCTTCCATACTCTGCAATATGGCAGGCGCATATGCAAAACTCTTTTTATTTGAAGAAGCAGCAAACTGCCTGTGGCAGTCCTACGGCATTGTGAAATCAAAAGATACATTCCAGAAGTATCTTTCCCTTCTTCCGCTTTATCTGTCACAGGAAGCATACGAAAAACGTCTTGAAGAAGTCAAGGCGGATAAGATCATGGTAGCGGAGCTTCAAAAGAGGAATGCGCAGATTTGTAAAGAAGCAGAAGACAGTGATCTGGCAAGGAGCCTGAAAGGGATGGAGCCGGAGGAAATTGTAGAGAAATTAAAAGCGCAGTATCATAAAAGTACTTGTTCTTAGTACTACAGCGAACAATTTCTTGAATTTGGGTTTAGCTGATTAAGGGACGCTTTGTAGATGGAGATGGTGCAACAGAAAGATGGGAGTGGAAAACTTGTATGGACTCCGTTAGCTGGCCGCAGAACTGGTATTTTCTAACCTTTCCGAAGCGCTTTTTGGCGGCACGCGGGCATTCACCGAGAAATCCTGATGCATTTCTCGGTTCAGTGCCCGCTTAGTATCCGATGGGAGCCAGTCGAATACTATCCGCCAAAAAACACTTCGGAAAGGTAAGTAAATACTCAGCTCTGCTCTACGCTTCCTCCGTCCATACAAGTTTCCCACTCCCATCTTTCCGAGATTCAGGTTGCCGCCACAAAGCTGGTTTTCTCAGCAGGGTGTAGACCCTTGGGTTGTGGTCGGCTGTTCTTTTTTGGATGTAGCAGAGTGTGTTTCGTTTCTATTTGGAAAGGAGAAGGATTATGGCTAAAAGAATATTCTTATTATTAGTGACATTTATTATCTTCTGTTCAGTGATATTAATTGCATCGGCTGATGAGAATAAAGCAGAATCAGAGGATAATTTTGTTGTGTATGAGGGGCAAAAGTACGATAAAAATAATCTATCTGACGAAACATTAAAATGGTTAGATTGGTATAATGGTTTACCCGATGATCTGAAAGAGACGATAAGCTATGTTCCATCAGAGTTATTTACTGATAGCTTATACCAACAAAAAGCAAGGGCTTATGAAGCATCTGATTTTAAAAAAAATTGCACTCTGGAAAATATTTCTCCATTTTTAGCTCCTACAGGAGGCGTTGAGCCACCATATGATCCTAGTTATTGGAATGAATGCTGAAAGTTCGATACCGCATAGGGGTTGAACATATTCTGTGATGTCGCTCAGCCATTTCTCATTGGGTTTTGTAACACCGAGGTCCTGTTTGAGCAGGTTTTCGCTCTTTTGTGCTTTTGGATTTGCTTTTGTAAGACCATTCGGGTGCGTTTTTTCTTATCCGTTCCGGAACGGTATATTTTCACAATTGACAGTCATATCATTTTATGTTAGTATGATTTTACTGATTTACCAGAGCAGAGTGATCACTCGGTAAATATAAAAAGCGTTTGGTATAAAATGGAGGAATTGTTATTATGAAAAAGAAAATCTTAAGCGTTATGTTAGGGGCTGCTTTAGCAGCAGCTATGATGTCAGGATGCGGCTCATCCGGTACAGGTGAGACAAAGGCGGCGGCTGAGAGTGGAACTTCCAAAACAACAGAGGCAGCATCTTCCGAAGCAGCAACGACAGAAGCGGCATCTGAGGCGGGTACTACGGAAGCAAAGACAACGGAAGCAGCATCTGCAGATGGAGCAGCAGAAGGCGGCACCTTTACCGTAGGATTCGATCAGGATTTCCCACCAATGGGATTTGTGGGAGATGACGGTGAATTTACAGGATTTGACCTGGCTACAGCAGCTGAGGTTGCAAAGCGTATGGGTAAAGAAATAAAATATCAGCCCATTGCATGGGATGCCAAGGATATGGAATTAAATTCCGGAACAATTGATTGTATCTGGAATGGATTTACCATGAATGGACGTGAAGATGATTATACATGGTCTGATCCATATATGAAAAATGATCAGGTAATTGTCGTAAAAGCAGATTCAGGGATTGAAGCGTTAACAGATCTTGCCGGCAAAGTAGTAGATGTGCAGACAGATTCCAGTGCCCAGGCGGCATTAAATGACAAACCGGATCTCTCAGGCAGCTTTGGACAGTTAATTACAGTAGCGGATTATAATACCGCATTTATGGATCTGGAATCCGGAGCAGTGGATGCAATTGCAATGGACAATGTAGTAGCAAGCTATCAGATCCAAAAAAGAGATGCAGATTTCAAAGTGCTGGATGAAGCAATTGCAGCAGAAGAATATGGAATCGGATTCAAAAAAGGAAACGACGCATTAAAAGATGCTGTTCAGAAAGCTTTAGAAGAAATGGCAGCAGATGGAACGCTTGCTAAGATTTCCAATGAATGGTTTGGCAAGGATATTACAATTATAGGAAAATAAATAAAGACGCAAAACAATCAGAGGGGAAGATTCCCCTCTCTTTTGCGATTGATACAAAATGGAGGAAGCAAACATGGATTATGCAATGATGTTAACAAAATTATCGGAGGGAATGCTGACGTCTGTTGCAATATTTGGACTGACCCTATTGTTTTCCATACCGCTCGGACTGGTAATTACATTTGGCCGGATGTCGAAGAACGGTGTCATTCGAAATATTGCAAAAATTTACATATCAATCATGCGCGGAACACCGCTGATGCTGCAGCTTATGGTGGTTTATTTTGGACCATATTACCTGTTCGGCATAAAGATACAGGCATCATACCGTTTTATAGCAGTTATTATTGGATTTGCACTGAATTATGCTGCATATTTTGCTGAGATATACAGAAGCGGCATCGAGTCAATGCCCGTTGGACAGTACGAGGCGGCAAAGCTTCTGGGTTATAATAAAGTGCAGACCTTTTTTACCATTATACTGCCGCAGGTTATTAAGAGAATTCTTCCGTCTATTACAAATGAAGTGATTACATTGGTTAAAGATACTTCCCTGGCAATGGTAATTGCTGTATCAGAGATGTTTACGGTTGCCAAGGCACTCTCATCATCCAGTACAAACGTGATGCCCCTGGTGGCGGCTGGTATCTTCTATTACATTTTTAACTTCATTGTAGCATTTCTGATGGAGAAGGCAGAGAAGAAAATGAATTATTACCGATAAATATACCATAAGAAAATTAAGAATAGAAAGGAATGCCCGCAAGGATTCGATCCTTACGCAAACGGGCAGTGCTGCAGGTATTTCTGCGGCAAAGGTATGTCAGATGAATTATTTGGAAATTCATAACATAGAGAAGAAATTTGAAAATCTGGAAGTTCTGAAAGATATTTCACTTACCGTAAAACAGGGAGAAGTGGTGGCAATTATAGGTCCTTCCGGCTCCGGTAAATCCACGCTTTTGCGATGTGCAACCCTGTTGGAAACCATGGACTCCGGTGAGCTTTCTTATCTGGGGGAAAAAGCGGTTACTACGGGACCGGACGGAAAAGCAGTTTACGCAAAGGCAGACCAGCTGAAGAAGATTCAGCAGAACTTTGGACTGGTATTCCAGAATTTCAACTTATTTCCGCATTTTAATGTTCTGAAAAATGTGATGGATGCACCTGTCAGAGTACAGAAACGGGATAAAGAACAGGTGAAAAAAGAAGCAAAAGAACTGCTTGCCAAGATGGGATTATCCGAAAAAGAAGAGGCATATCCTTTTCAGTTATCTGGGGGACAGCAGCAGCGTGTGTCTATTGCAAGGGCACTGGCGCTGAATCCAAAGGTTTTATTTTTCGACGAACCAACATCCGCACTGGATCCGGAGCTGACAGGAGAAATCCTCAAAGTCATTAAAGATCTTGCGGCAGAACATATGACCATGGTCATTGTTACCCATGAAATGAATTTTGCGAAGAATGTGGCAGACCATATTATCTTCATGGAAGGCGGCGTGATAGTGGAACAGGGAAAACCTGAGGAATTATTTCGCTCAGACAATGCAAGAACTCAGGAGTTTTTGGGCAAATTCCACTAAAATGTAAATGCGTGTCGTATTTTAGAGAATTATTCTTGCTTTATAAATTACAATGTTATATAATTTTGTAGGTGATCGGTCGATTCTGGTCATGATACTGATAACTATATGAAGAAGGATAGGTGGATTCAAAATGGAAAAAAGAGAATTACTCTATGAAGGAAAAGCAAAAAAAGTTTACACAACGGAAGATCCGGATGTATTAATTGTAGACTACAAAGATGATGCGACAGCATTTAATGGCTTAAAAAAGGGTACTATCGTTGGTAAAGGTGTTGTTAATAACCGTATGACCAATCATGTTTTTAAAATTCTCGAAGCAGAAGGCGTTCCAACACATTTCGTTGAAGAGTTAAGCGACAGAGAAACAGCAGTTAAAAAAGTAGAGATTGTTCCATTAGAAGTTATCATTAGAAATGTTGCAGCAGGAAGCTTTTCAAAGAGACTTGGCGTACCGGAAGGAACGAAATTCTCAGCTCCTACTTTAGAGTTCAGTTATAAGAATGACGATTTAGGCGATCCGCTTATCAATGATTATTTTGCAATCGCATTAAACCTGGCAACAAGAGAAGAAATCGAAATAATTTCCAAATATGCTTTGAAAGTAAATGAAGTGTTAAAAGCATATTTCTTAAAAGCAAATATCGAATTAATCGACTTTAAGATTGAATTCGGAAGATATCATGGACAGATTATCCTGGCTGATGAAACTTCACCGGATACCTGCAGACTCTGGGATGCAGCAACCCATGAAAAATTAGATAAAGACCGTTTCAGAAGAGACATGGGAAATGTAGAAGAAGCTTACAACGAAGTTTTCTCTCGTCTTGGATTATAAGAAAAACAAAAGACACAGTGGATATTACATCCACTGTGATTTTCGTAAGAGCACTGTATTTTAAGACCCCTGGCCATGTAACCTGAATGCGGGGCAGATATGCCGCAAAGCGGGGCGTGCAGACGGCGGGAATGACTTTTCAAACGGGATATGGTAACAAGGTAACGGGTGCATGTAGAAAGGCTAGACGGATGAACAATCATTTACATGAACAAGTGGAAGAGTTTGACGGATTAAAAGAAGAATGTGGTGTATTCGGTATCTATGATTTTGATGGAAACGATGTTGCGTCCACCATTTATTATGGATTATTTGCATTGCAGCACAGAGGACAGGAAAGCTGTGGAATTGCGGTAAGTGATACCCAGGGTCCAAAAGGCAGGGTACAGTCCTACAAAGGAATGGGACTGGTAAATGAAGTATTTACAGAAGACAGTTTTGACAATCTGAAAGGTGACATTGGGGTTGGACATGTCCGCTATTCAACAGCGGGCAGCAGCACGCGTGAGAATGCCCAGCCGCTGGTATTAAATTATATAAAAGGAACGCTGGCTCTGGCGCATAATGGCAATCTGATCAATGCGACGGAACTTCGCGACCAGCTGGCTTATGACGGAGCTATTTTTCAGACCACAATCGATTCTGAAGTAATCGCGTATCATATTGCCAGAGAACGGGTAAAATCAAAAACGGCAGAAGAAGCTGTGAAACGTGCTATGATGAAAATTAAGGGAGCCTATTCCCTAATAGTCATGTCTCCAAGAAAATTAATGGGAGCAAGGGATCCCTATGGATTTCGACCCCTGTGCATTGGTAAAAGAGATCATGCGTACATTCTGGCAAGCGAGACCTGTGCTCTGGATACGGTAGGTGCAGAATTTGTAAGAGACGTGCTGCCCGGTGAAATTGTAACCATTACGAAAGATGGCATACAATCGGATACCAGTATGTGCCTTCCAAAAGAACAGGAAGCCAGATGCATTTTTGAATATATTTATTTTGCCAGACCGGACAGCAGGATTGACGGAGTCAGCGTTTATCATTCCAGAATACTTGCCGGAAAATTTCTTGCAATCGATTCACCGGTGGAAGCCGACCTGGTAGTAGGCGTGCCGGAATCAGGCAATGCTGCGGCTCTTGGGTATTCTCTTCAGTCCGGTATTCCATACGGTACGGCATTTGTCAAAAACGGATATGTGGGACGTACCTTTATTAAGCCAAAGCAGAGCAGCCGTGAGTCCAGCGTCCGTGTAAAATTAAACGTATTAAAAGAAGCAGTTAAAGGAAAAAGAGTTGTCATGATCGATGATTCCATCGTTCGCGGTACTACAAGCGACCGGATTGTAAGCATGCTCAAAGAAGCAGGAGCGGCCGAAGTACATGTAAGAGTCAGTTCGCCGCCGTTTTTATGGCCATGCTATTTTGGTACCGATGTACCGGCAAGAGAACAGCTGATTGCTTATAACCGCTCTATCGAGGAGATCAGACAGGTGATCGGAGCAGATTCCCTGGCCTATCTGGCGATCAGACGCCTGGGTGAAATGATTGGCAACCGCCCCATCTGCAAAGGATGTTTCACAGGCGAATATCCAATGGAACCGCCGACAGAAGACATCCGCGGTGAATACACGAAATAGGGAATACCCCTTAAATTCTACAGATAATAGAGGAGATATAAAATGAGTACAGATAGATATCAAAGTCCGTTATCGGAACGTTATGCAAGCAGGGAAATGCAGTATATTTTTTCTCCGGATATGAAATTCCGCACCTGGAGAAAATTATGGATTGCATTGGCAGAGACAGAAAAAGAACTGGGTTTGAATATTACACAAGAGCAGATAGAAGAATTAAAAGCTCATGCAGATGATATCAATTATGATGTTGCAAAAGAAAGAGAAAAAGTAGTACGTCATGATGTAATGTCCCATGTGTATGCATACGGTGTACAATGCCCGAAAGCAAAGGGGATTATCCATTTGGGAGCAACATCCTGTTACGTTGGGGATAATACAGATATCATTGTAATGACTGAAGCTCTAAAGCTAGTAAAGAGAAAATTAGTGAATGTAATTGCAGAACTTGCAAGCTTTGCAAATGAATATAAATCTCTTCCTACACTGGCATTTACGCATTTCCAGCCGGCACAGCCAACAACTGTGGGGAAGCGCGCTACACTTTGGATGCAGGAATTTATGCTGGATTTAGAAGATCTGGATTATGTTATTTCTACCATGAAACTTCTTGGCTCCAAGGGTACTACCGGAACACAGGCAAGCTTCCTGGAACTCTTTGACGGTAATCAGGAAACAATAGACAAGATTGATCCTATGATTGCATCAAAAATGGGATTCAGTGAATGCTATGCAGTATCCGGACAGACATATTCCCGTAAAGTAGATACCAGGGTGGTAAATGTATTAGCAGGAATCGCTGCAAGTGCACATAAATTTTCCAATGATATCCGTCTGCTTCAGCATCTGAAAGAAGTAGAAGAGCCATTTGAAAAGACCCAGATCGGTTCATCCGCAATGGCATATAAGAGAAATCCAATGAGAAGTGAACGAATTGCATCTTTATCCAGATTTGTAATGGCAGACGCTTTAAATCCTGCTATTACCTCTGCGACTCAGTGGTTCGAAAGAACGCTGGATGACTCTGCTAATAAACGTCTTTCTGTTCCGGAGGGATTCCTCGCGGTTGACGGTATCCTGGATCTGTGCCTGAACGTGGTAGACGGACTGGTGGTATATCCAAAAGTAATCGAAAAACGCCTGATGTCAGAGCTGCCGTTTATGGCAACGGAAAACATCATGATGGATGCAGTAAAAGCAGGCGGTGACAGACAGGAATTACATGAGAGAATCCGTGAACTTTCCATGGAAGCAGGTAAGAATGTGAAAGTGGAAGGAAAGGATAATAATCTGTTGGAACTGATTGCAGCAGATCCTGCATTCAACATGTCTCTGGAAGAATTGAAGAAGACCATGGATCCTTCTAAATATGTTGGACGTGCTCCATTACAGGTAGATAATTTCCTTACGAAGAATGTAAAGCCGGTTTTAGAAGAAAATAAAGAAATTCTGGGTATGAAAGCAGAAATTAACGTATAATATAAGCAGGTGAAATGCCGCAGGGGCCGTCGTACATATGTCTTGTGCGGCGGCTCTTTCAGCATTGATTTTATTTGGGAGGATCCCATGAAAATCTGTAACATACATGGGCAAAAGACAGGAGAGAAGAGATGATGGTAAAAGAAAATAAAAAAGAAAATCAATCAGAAAATAAAAGAGGAAACCCGGGGGCACTTCTGCCTATTGGTGTGTTTTTAGTTATATTTATCGGAATGGGCTGTGTGACCGGAGATTTTTACAGTATGCCGGCAATCGTTGGATTTTTGATTGCTCTGTTAGTAGCCTTTGCTCAGAACCGTAAACTGCCGTATGCGCAAAAAATCAGTGTTATTACAAAAGGAATCGGAGAAGAAAACATTGTTACCATGTGCCTGATTTTTCTGGTGGCAGGCGGTTTCTCCGGAGCGGTTAAAGCGGCAGGCGGTGTAGAGAGCACTGTGAATCTGGGCTTATCCATTCTGCCTTCCAATATCGCTGTTGTAGGGTTATTTTTAATTGGCTGCTTTATATCTATTTCCATGGGAACATCCATGGGAACCATAGCAGCTATGGCGCCAATCGGTGTGGGTATCAGTGATAAAACCGGGATTGCCCTTCCGATCTGTATCGGTGCAGTTGTGTGCGGTGCTATGTTTGGGGACAACCTATCCATGATTTCCGATACCACGATCGCCGCAGTACGTACCCAGGGATGTGAAATGAAGGATAAATTCAAGGAGAATTTTTTTATTGTACTTCCCGCTGCAATTATTACTATGGTGCTGTTCCTGGTTATCTCCGGGACAGGTGGAAAACAGGACTTTGGCAATCTGGAATATGATATTCTAAAGGTTGCTCCCTATCTCATAGTTTTGATCGGCGCATTAATTGGATTAAATGTATTCGTGGTGCTAATCAGCGGCATTGTATTATCTCTTGCAGTAGGTGTTGGTACCGGAACAATTCCCATAGGTGATATCTTTAAAGTGGTAGGTGAAGGTGTTACCGGAATGTATGACATAACAGTAATTTCATTAATTGTTGCGTGTATAGTGGCTTTGGTAAAGGCCTATGGCGGCATCGATTACATCCTGTACGTGATCAAGAGAAGTATTCGTGGTGAGAAGGGCGGAGAATTTGGAATTGCATTCCTGGCAGCAGCAGTAGATGCCTGTACCGCAAATAATACGGTAGCAATTGTAATGGCAGGTCCCATTGCAAAGGAAATCAGCGAGGAATACAATATTTCACCCAGAAGAAGTGCTTCTCTTCTGGATATCTTTGCTTCGGTAGGGCAGGGACTGATCCCTTATGGAGCGCAGCTGCTGTCAGCGGCAAGTCTGTCGGCACTCACACCGTTTCAGATTATGCCATACCTTTTCTATCCCATACTGATGGGGATCAGTGCAATTATTTTTATCATTTTCAGAAAAGGCACAAACAGATAAGGCGCAAACAGATAAGGCACAAACAGAGAAAGCACAAACAGAGAAAGCACGTTAACCCATTGCAAATGAATACGTAAGAAAAGCAGGGACATCCATGAATATAAATTTGGAGTATTATAAGATATTTTATTATGTTGGAAAACTTGGAGGAATCACCCTGGCTGCGGAAGAGCTTTCTATAACCCAGCCGGCCGTCAGCCAGGCGATTAAACAGCTGGAAAAGCTGCTTGGCATCACCTTGTTTGTCAGAACCGGAAAAGGTGTGCGGTTAACATCAGCGGGGGAGATGCTCTATTCTTATGTTGCCAGAGGATATGAATATATGATGTTGGGAGAGCGCAAACTCCGGGACATGCAGAATATGGAAACCGGTGAAATAAGGATTGGAGCCAGTGATATGACGCTCCAGTTCTATCTTCTGCCTTACCTTCAGCAGTTTCATGAAGCATATCCCAAGGTAAAGCTAACGGTAACAAACGGACCGACTCCGGAAACCCTGCGCTATATGCAGGAGGGGAAAATAGATTTCGGAGTTGTAACGGATCCGCTTCCGGCAAAGACAGAGCTGGAAATCCGGCCGGTACGTGAAATTGCAGATGTATTTGTGGCAGGCAGCAAATTTATGGATTTAAAAGAGCGTGAAATTTCTTTAAAGGAACTGGAAAGTCTCCCTATTATCTGTTTGGAGAAAAAGACCAGTACAAGAGCATATATGGATAAATTTCTGCAGGAAAACGGAGTTGTCCTGAATCCGGAAATTGAATTGGCTACCAGCGATATGATCGTTCAGTTTGCAGCCAGAAATCTGGGAGTGGCTACAGTTATGCAGGACTTTGCCAGTGCGTATATCGAAAACGGAACATTGTTTCAGTTAAAATTAAAAAAAGATATTCCAAAGAGAAATATATGCCTGGCAATAGACCGGAGAAATCCATTGTCGGTGGCGGCTCAGTGCCTGATTGATATAATGTGGAGTTATACAAAGCATAATCAATATTAATTTTACTTATGCAAAGAAAAGTAGTATACTATATCCGTAACATTGATTTAATACGATAACTATTTAAAAAACAGATACAGGAGGATCTCATTATGGTACAAGCAGTTGTAGGAGCAAACTGGGGAGATGAAGGCAAGGGCAAGATCACAGATATGCTTGCCGAGAAAGCAGACATAATCGTAAGATTTCAGGGAGGCGCAAACGCAGGTCATACTATCGTTAATAACTATGGTAAATTTGCTTTGCATACGCTGCCGTCAGGAGTATTTTATGATCATACAACCAGTGTAATAGGCAATGGCGTAGCATTGAACATTCCTGTATTATTTAATGAAATAAAAGGGATTGTAGACAGAGGGGTTCCGGCTCCCAAAATTCTGGTTTCCGACCGTGCACAGATGGTAATGTCTTATCACATTCTATTTGACCAGTGTGAAGAAGAACGTCTGGGAGGAAAGTCCTTTGGTTCTACAAAATCAGGAATTGCACCGTTTTATTCGGATAAATATGCCAAGATCGGCTTCCAGGTAAGTGAGTTATTTGATGAAGAAGCTTTAAGAGAAAAAGTGGAGCGCATATGTGTTCAGAAAAACGTAATCTTAGAGCATTTATATCAGAAACCTGCATTAAACCCGGATGAAATCCTGGCAGAATTAAAAGGCTATAAAGAAATGGTAGAGCCTTATGTATGTGATGTATCTGCTTTCTTATGGGATGCAATTCAGGAAGGAAAGACTATCCTGTTAGAAGGCCAGCTAGGCTCTTTAAAGGACCCGGATCATGGAATCTATCCAATGGTTACATCTTCGTCTACATTAGCAGCATATGGTGCTATAGGGGCAGGTATTCCGCCATATGAAATCAAAAAGATTGTTACGGTTGTAAAAGCATATTCCAGCGCAGTTGGAGCAGGTGCGTTCGTAAGTGAAATATTTGGTGAAGAAGCAGATGAATTAAGAAGACGCGGCGGAGACGGCGGTGAATACGGAGCAACGACAGGACGTCCAAGACGTATGGGATGGTTCGACTGTGTAGCATCCAAATACGGCTGCAGAATTCAGGGAACGACAGATGTTGCCTTTACTGTTCTGGATGTTTTGGGTTACTTAGAAGAGATCCCGGTATGTACCGGATATGAAATTAATGGTAAAGTAACTACAGATTTCCCTACAACTTCACAATTGGAGAAGGCAAAACCGGTAATCGAAGTTCTGCCAGGCTGGAATTCAGATATCCGCGGAATTAAAAATTATGAAGATTTACCGGAAAACTGCAGAAAATATGTAGAATTTGTTGAAAAACATTTAGGATTCCCAATTACCATGATTTCCAACGGACCTGGAAGAGACGATATTATTTATAGGAAATAATGGATTACCGGGAAAACAGCTAGATATAAACAGCAATATAAAACAGCCGGAATAAACGGGAGTATTTACTTTACTTCTGATTATTCCGGCTTTTATAATTATTAAATTTGCATCAATGATTGTAATTGTTCTACTGCCTGTGAGTAGCTGCTAAATGGAAAGGCAATGATTCCAAGATTTGCGGCAGCTCTGACATTATCCGCATTATCATCAAAGAAAACAGTTTCTTCCGGAATCAGATGGTACCGGTCCAGAATCGTTTGATAAATTCTGGGATCGGGTTTTATTAAATGATCCTGATAAGAGATCAGAGCACCATCCATTAATTCTAAAAAGTTCACTTCTTTCCCTGTCTGTGCAAACATCCGCTCTCCGTAATTGGAAAGTGCATAGATCTGAAGCCCTTTACTCTTTAAATCCTGAATCCAGGGTATTGCATAATCATACTGTTTTATGCATCCGCCTACAGTGGCGTAGACTTCTCTGATTTCTTTTTCATAATCTGGGGCATTGCTGATAAAAGCAGATAAAAGTTCCCGGTCAGAGAGAACCCCGCGATCGCATTCGATCCAGGTGGGGCTCAAAAAGACTGCATTTGCAACAGCCTGGTATGTTTTTTCATCGTAAGAAAAAGTTTGCAGATATTTGGGCCAGTTATAATCAGCTAAAACCATTCCAATATCAAAAATAATTGATTTGATCATGATGACAGATCCTCCTTGGTACGTCCGTTATAAGTAATAAAAAAGGTGCAGTCAGTATGCACATATTTATTTCATATATCATAATATGACAAGCATTTACTTGTCAATTCTTAATATAATTAAGAAACTTTTTAGAAGTCCGACATCATGTATTCACAATTAAATGCTATAATAAAACTATAAAATGCGAATAAAAAATGTTCAGTCATTTTATACAGAAAAAGTTTAAAAACATGCATGTTGCAGGGACGTCATTCATATAGTATAAGGTGGAAGATAGGGGGATTTTTCATGAGATACACCACGTATTATGAAGAAAATGAAACAGTTAGAAAAGATAAGTACGAACAAATGAAACAGGCTGCGCTTACAGGCCAGCCGAAAAAGAAAATTGAAAAATACAGCCTGAAGAAACTGAGGTTTATGCAGACCGGAGTAGCAGGGGAGCTACACAATGACACGGTGCCAAAATACTATATCTGTATGAAGAACGACGACGAAACCCAGATTTATATAGAGAAAAAATATATACAGAATGAAATTGTATATAAGAGATGCGTAAAGATAACAAGAGAAGAAGCGCAGAGGATATTAAACCAGGATGTTGAATGGATGAAGGGACATAAAAAGCAGCTGCTATCTGATTTCTATCTGCAATACACACTTAACAGCCTGCGGCCGAAGCATATAACAGAATATCAAAGAGAAATGATGAATTATAAGAAAGGTTACATCACGTTTGCCCATCGAATCAGCCGAATTGCAGGCGGTGAGGTGGATATTTTTGGAAGTGATGGAATACCGATCCAGTGTCTTTCAGAAGACCGGGTTAATGTGAGTTATAAATGGGAAGTCACGCTTCCACAGATGATTATGAATTTGATCCAGACGGCGGAAGAACCGGCAGATGATTTAGCATTTGCATTTTAAAGGATAAGCAAGGAAAACGGGAACATAATTTCTCAATATCAGAGGAAAAACCAGATAACCTATTTTTTGTGGTTATCCGGTTTTTCTTTTTCTTTTCCCTTTTTTGAAATCCGGTAAAAAAGAATGTAGCCATACAGCAGGACTGGAACAATGATTGTACATGCTACAGAGATGCGGAACATGTCATAGGCGAAGTCACTTTTTAAGAGTGAGAATATAAGTGTGCTCAGGTAAAGGGCTACCAGCAGTACAATGCCGATCCAGGCCAGAATTTGTTTCTTTTTCATAGTTTAGATACCTCATAACGTTTTGAAATATTATACAACAGTTGGGGGGAAAAAGCAAATAGTTGGTATTTTGCCTCTTGTTGTATTTTTTCCTTGCTTTTTAGAGTAAAATTTTGTACAGTAAAGATATGCACGGAAGACATACATTAAAGAGAATTGAGGTTTGACAACATGATACGTTTTAATTGTGACTATGCAGAAGGTGCTCACGAGAATATTTTGAAGAAACTGATGGAAACGAATTTGGAGCAGACACCTGGATATGGGGAAGACAGATATTGTGAAGAGGCCGGCAGGCTGATCAGGGAAAAGTGCAAAAGAGAGGATGCAGATGTACATTTTTTAGTAGGAGGCACCCAGACAAATCTGACTGTGATTGATGCTGCACTGCGTTCTTACCAGGGTGTGATCTCTGCGGTATCCGGACATATTAATGTACATGAGACAGGAGCCATCGAAGCCTGTGGACATAAGGTACTGGTTTTGCCAAGTGATGATGGAAAAATTCAGGCACAGCAGATTGAAAAGCTTTATCGGGATCATGTGGAAGATGAGACACATGAACATATGGTCCAGCCTAAAATGGTGTATATATCCAACCCAACAGAGAATGGAACTATTTACAGCAAAAAGGAACTGACTGAGATTGGCAGTGTCTGCAAAAAATATGGATTGTATTTATTTATGGATGGCGCCAGACTCGGATACGGGCTTACGGCGAAAGGAAATGATCTGGATCTGCCAGATGTTGCCCATATCTGCGATGTATTTTACATTGGCGGGACAAAAGTAGGAGCTTTGTTTGGAGAGGCGGTTGTCATTACTAATCCGGCACTAAAAGAAGATTTTCGTTATCTGATAAAACAAAAAGGCGGAATGCTGGCAAAGGGACGTCTGCTGGGTATCCAGTTTGGTGAATTGTTTCGCGACGACCTCTATTTTAAAATAGCAGAGCATGCCAATGAGCTGGCAATGATGCTGAAAAATGCATTACTGGAAAAAGGATATCCGTTATTTATCGATAGTACAACGAATCAGCAGTTTCCGATTATGGAAGACAGCTTTTTGGAAACGTTAAGAGAGAAGTATAGTTTTGCTTATATTCAGCGTTATGATGATACGCATAGTGTTGTGCGTTTTTGCACTAGTTGGGCGACGAAAGAGGAGGATGTCCAAACATTGATTTCAGATTTATAGACTACGATAGGAGAAAAAGGGGAATGTCAAAAAGAGGTGACGAGAGCGCAAAGTTTGGAAGCAGACTGGGTTTTGTTCTGGCAAGTGTCGGATCAGCAGTAGGAATGGGAAATATATGGATGTTTCCTTATCGTGTTGGGCAATATGGCGGAGCTGCATTTTTAATTATTTATTTTTTATTTATAGTATTATTTGGAATGGTTGGATTATCGGGAGAATTTGCCCTGGGGCGTCTCACCGGTACCGGACCCGTTGGTGCATATGACTATGCATTAAAATCCAGAGGAAAAAAGGGCGGTAAAATACTGGGCAGTATTCCCCTTCTGGGATCTCTGGGTATCGCAACCGGTTATGCCGTTATTGTAGGATGGGTGCTGCGCTACCTGTTTGGGGCGGTAACCGGAAGTTTTTTAAATACAGAGTCAGAACAGTATTTTAGTGAGATTACGGGAACCCTTGGAAGTATTCCATGGCATACCGTTGTAATCTGTATCACCGTCATTATCTTAATTGGCGGGGTATTAAAAGGCATAGAAAAAGTAAACCGGATTATCATGCCTGCATTTTTTATTTTATTTGCGATTGTGGCAATACGTGTTTTTTTCCTTCCGGGATCTATGGAAGGGTACCGATATCTGCTGATACCCAAGTGGGAGAAGCTTCTTGATCCTATGACCTGGGTAATGGCCATGGGGCAGGCATTTTTCTCATTGTCAATTACCGGTTCCGGAATGATTATATATGGAAGTTATTTAAGCAGAAAAGAAGATATACCAAAGGCATCCATGCAGACGGCTCTTTTAGATACCTGTGCAGCTCTGCTTGCGGGATTTGCAATCATTCCGGCAGTATTTGCATTTGGAATGAATCCAAGTTCCGGACCGCCGCTGATGTTTATCACTCTGCCGAAGGTATTTGCCCAGATGCCGGCGGGAAGACTGATTGCTGTATTATTCTTTATTTCCGTTTTATTTGCCGGAATTACCTCTCTGGTTAATATGTTTGAGGTATGTGCAGAAGCGGTAATGAAGCAGCTGAAAATGAAAAGAACGGCAGCAATCCTGATTGTGGGAGCCATTGCTCTTGCAGTTGGTTTATTTGTAGAAAACGAAGCATATCTTGGTACGTGGATGGATATCATTACGATTTATGTTGTTCCATTTGGAGCAGTGATGTGCGCAATTATTATTTATTGGGTACTTGGGACCAAGAAGATTGACGAAGAATTAAATTTGGGACGAAAGAAGCCGGTGGGTAAAATTTTTGATTTTACTGCGAAATATGTTTATATTTTTCTGGCTGTCCTGGTACTGATTTTAAGTGTTGTATACAAAGGAATCGGTTAAGCATGAAAGTCAATTTTAAATATAAGCTCTAAAAGGATACCGTAAGAGAAATCGGCAATGTCACCTGAAACGTGAAACTACTGGGAAACAATTGAAATGGAGGAATCTTATGGAAAATAGTACGGTATATTATGATGGACATAGTTTAAAAAGTAAGGAAATTGCAAAGATGTTTCAAGAAAGAAACGAGGGTGTACTGCTTGTAGAGGCATCTTCTGTTACAGAATCCATCGTTTATGAAGAGAATAAAACAGTCGGGTTTATATTTGCAAGTGTAAAGGGGCACCTGCCGGATTGCATTAAGCAGATGCTGGGCCGCCTGGTGGTTGATAAACAGGCATATATTTACGCATTTGTCGTAGGCGGGAATCATGAAATCAGAGTTATCAAAGAAATGAATGAAATTCTGAAACACCGCGGCATGAAGCTTGCCAGTGCCTATGCGGAATACATTCTTCAGAGAATATCGGCAAATGAAGTAAAGCAGCTGGAAAAAATTGAAGAAGATGTAAAAAGCCAGCGAAGGCTGTTGGATGAATTTCATGACCAGATGGCAAAGGCAAATAAAGATGATGTGAAAAAGCAGTTAAAAAGAGATATCAGGGACTATATCAAGTTTAAGATTAAAAAGAAATTTTAAAAATACCGGGCCCGCCGCGCTGTTGCGGCCGGACCCGGTATTTGGGGGAGGATAAGTATTAATTTTCTCTTTTGTAGATGTTAGTAGTATGAGCAGAAATTTGGTTTCTATACAATTTTTTTATAAAAAATAAAATTCTTTTGAAAAATAATCAAAAGTGTTATATACTATACGTGTTATGATTACGAATATGAAACAAAGGATGGATTAGATATGGGATTATTACAGGATTGGAGAGACGTAGCATACTCTCAGGAAACAGATAAGAAGCAGCTTCAGAAGTTTTGGACTGATTATTTTTTAATTGAAAAAGGAATCTATGAGAAATTATTGGCTAATCCGGAAGAAGTGGTAAAAGGTACCGTTAAGGATTTGGCTGAGAAGTTTGAAATTCCGGTAATGACAATGGTAGGCTTTCTGGATGGAATTGATGAAAGTTTGAAAGTGAAGAATCCAATTGAAGAAATGGATGAGAACACTGAGGTAAACTTAGGTTTTGATAAAGAGCTTCTTTACAAAAATATGGTAGACGCAAAGGCTGACTGGTTATACGAGCTGCCTATGTGGGATGAAATCTTCGATGAAGAGAAAAAGAAAGTGCTGTATAGAGAAGCAAAGAAAGCAAATACGATTGTCAAAGGCAAGAAGATTGGAAGAAATGATCCATGTCCTTGCGGAAGTGGTAAGAAATATAAAAAATGCTGCGGTAAAAACGCATAATAAAAACCGGGTGAAAGCGAGTAAGCTTTTCATCCGGTTTTGGAGTATCCGGCTGCATTTACCTTGTAGTTATGGGATGCCGGTTGTTTCGGATGAATAGATTAGGATAGAATCGAAAGGAGAAGCACAGCTGTTGATGCCGCTGTGTTTCTTCTTTTTTTTATGGACGGTATTGAAGCCGGTATTGTTCCGGAGTCATGTGTTCATATTTTTTGAAGATACGGAAAAAATATTTTACATTATCATATCCGGATGCTTTGGCGATCTGATACATCTTTTTGTCTGTTTCAGAGAGCATTTGTTTAGCTCTGGCGATCCGTATGGTGTTCAGGCAGTGTACAAAGGTCTCTCCGGTACGTTGTTTGAATAAATGGCTGCAATAACTGCGGTTCAGGTAAAAAAGTGAGGACAGGAACTCTATGGTCAGATTATTCTGGTAGTGGCGCTCCATGTAAATCTTCATCTTTTCTATGATATCATCTGTGGCATATATATTATCTGCTTTAAAAAGGGAGGCGATATTCTGGTAAAACTGCTGGTAGTAATCTTTTATTTCCGGCAGGCTGAACATATTGTTGAGAATATTCTGCATACTGCTATTAGCGGAGGACGGGTTTATCTGGTCAAAGTAGGTACTCATCATATAGCGTGTCTGGTCAGCCAGTGAAAAACAGAATACTTTTATATCATAGAGACTGCAGTCAGGTATTGTAAGAAAATAATTAAAAAGTTCTTCTAAAAGCGCTTCTGTCTGGGGAATCATTCCGGCTTCGATACGGAATAAAAATTCTTCTGTTTTATCCCAGGTAATAATAATCGGTTCCCGTTTCCTGTTCAAGGAGAAAAAAGCCGTTGAGCTGCCGGCTACAGTTTTTGTATTCAGAGCGGTTACTGTTTCCAGGAAAGCAGTATTCAGTTCCAGAAGAGAATGGTGTGTCCGGCTGCATCCGAATAAAACAGTTATTTGTGAAGAATATAAAGTGTTGTTTAGCTGCTGGATCAGCTGCCTGCACATTTCCTCAGAGCTTAAGACGGAATGTTCCGGTTTGAACAAAATAAAAAATCCCAGGTTTTGGTTGGTTGTGTGTTCCAGCAATAATGCCAGGTCTCCAAAAGAATTATCGGACAGGAAAGCCTCCAGCATAGTAAAATCAAGGGCGGTCTGAGAATAGACCGTGATCATAACCAGGTGGTGGATCTGGTTAATGAAGTTCAGGCGTTTGGAAGTAATGGAGAAATCAGAGGTATGGTAACCCATAATCATATTTTGCAGCATTTGTATATCGTATTTATAACGGGCCTGTTCTTTTTTCTCATCTGAGGAAACGAGACGGTTTTGTATGGATTGATGGTCATTCAGCTGCTTTACGGCATTCATGACAGCCTCGGTCAGGGCTTCCTTGCCAAAGGGTTTTAGCAGATAGTCAACAGCCTGGGCGGCAATGGCATGCTTCATATAGTCGAAGTCCTTATAACCACTGATGACAATTGCTTTTATATGAGGGAATCTTTGGGTAAGCAGTGTTAAAAAAGCTGTTCCGTCCATGAGGGGCATTTTCATATCGGTTATCACGATATCCGGATCGATGGACTCAATCAGTGAGAGAGCCTCCTCGCCATTAGAGGCCTCGCCGGTACATAAAACCGTATCCCGGATCGAAGATAATTTCTTGATAATTCCTTTGCGGATCAGTGATTCATCATCAATTACAATATAAGTGTACATAGAATCCTCCTAACAGTTTAGTTTGGGGAGCTTAATCAGTATGGAAGTTCCCTCGTTCTTTTGACTCTGGATCTTAAGTCCGTATTCATCTCCGTAATATAACTGTATCCGGGTATGAATATTTTTAATACCGATACTTTGTTTGTTCCGGTGCCCCAGCTCCGTGAATTCAGCTTTCTGCTTTAAAACCAGGTTTAGCTGTTCAAGTTGTGGCTCATCCATACCAATCCCATCATCACTGACTGTAAAATAAATGAAGGAAGATTCCGTCCAGCAGTCAATGCGGATAAAACTCCCGTACTGGCAATAATCCAGACCATGGTAAAAGGCATTTTCCACCAGAGGCTGGAGAATCAGCTTAAGAACCTGAAATTTGAGTATTGCTTCCGGAATATTTATGATCATACGAAAACGGTTTTCAAAGCGGATCTGCTGAATTGAAATATAATTCTGGACGTGCTTCAGCTCTTCCTCAATCGTAACCAGTTCACACTGTGTTTTAATACTGTAGCGGAACATGTCTCCCAGGGCAAGTGACATGGTTGCAATACTTTCCACTTCCTCCAGTTCCGCAATGCTGTTGATGGATTCCAGTGTATTATAAAGAAAATGGGAATTAATCTGAGCTTCCAGGGATTTCATCTGAGAGTCCAGAGAGATTAGTTTGTTTTGTAATTCTTTTTCTATGTATTCGCTCAATGTCTCGATCATGTGATTATACTCATTGTACAGGATCCCAATCTCATCGTTCCTGTTCAGGTAGTGGGAAGCGGTAAGAAGCTTCTGGTTTTTGGAGTCAGCCATCTTGCTGCTCAGGTAGGTGACCGGCCGGGACAGTGAGTAGGAAAAAAAGAAGGATAGTATGATAAAAACACCTGCGCAAATACCTGCAATTGTCAGGATCATTACTCTAGTCGCATCAAACTCTTTATAAAGAGATTCATAATTTACGGTAAAAATCAGCTGCAGATTGTCAGAAGGAAATTCTTTAATCAATGTATGGCTGTTTTTCGGTGTAAAGCTTTTTTCCGATGAAGCAGGATCGCTATAGACCACGTTATTGGTGTCTGATTTAACGGTAATCATTGATGTTTCATTCAGCGTATTTACCTTAGAAAAATCAAAAACAGCCGGGGAGCAGTCGATCAGAAGAACACCCAGGAATTTCTTGGAATATCCGTCATAAAGGGCTTTGGAAAAGGAAATGGAGGGTCTGCTGTTAATCAGAAAATCTTTCTTGGATATCCCGTCTATATAAAAGGAGCCTTCCAGACCTATCGTTTTTTCGTACCAGTCTTCCTTTCGTGGATCATAGCCGGGGAATACATCAATATTACTGTTTAATCCATAACCCAGGGTAGGACCACTGGGCGTAAAGACAAATATACCGTTTATGAATTCGCTGCTATAGGTTACGTTTTTCATAATGAAATGTATGTTCTGATTACTTTGGAATATGTCGTAAGTAGAATAACCTTCGGAATCTCCGGCATATTTTCGAAGTTCTTTATTTAAAGATATCTGATCAGATTCGCTGTGGAAATTGAAGAGATCTCCGATATGTTCCAGTGATTTGAGGTTTGTCTCCAGCTCTTCTCCGGATTTTTCAAATATGTTCTCAGTAATGCTGTTGATCTGTTTGTCAATCAGTTTGGTATACCGGGTATAAGTAAATGTGGTAATAAAGATAACCGGTATTATGGATATCAGAAGAAATATGATAAGAAACTTATGCTTTAGTTTCATTCCGCTCCCCTTTCCTGTATATAATGATATTAAATGTTGAAGTTTGTCAGATATGGTCTTTTGAAAAGAAGTATATCACAAATTATGTTCAGGGTAATGATAATTTTGTCATATTACCTGGAAAAAATTTTGAATAACAAAAGAACGAAAGAATCCCGATAGTAGAGAAAAATTGATCCAACAAATGTGCACCATTACTTTGAACAAATGTATACCGGCAATATGGTATGATAAAACCATGAAGAAAGTTATTCATAGGAGGAAAACAAAATGAAAATGAAAAGATTTTTAGCTTTAGCCCTGACGGGAAGCATGATAGCCCTTTCCTTAGCGGGCTGCAAAGACACCAAAAAAGCAGAAAGCAGTAAGGGGGCAGAGACCGCCACCGTAAAGCAGGAGGAGAGCAAAGCATCGGGGGATAAGACCGTAATCACTATGATGTATTCCGGTACACCCGCTGATCCGGATTTCGAAACAGAAATTTTACCGGGGCTTGTGGAAAAGGAATTCCCCAATATAAAACTGGAAGTTACAAAGCTGCCGGATGACCAGTACTACACAGCTTTGAAGACGAAGCTGGCATCGGGAGAGTGTCCGGACATTATTCTTGTGCACCCTAAGTATGCGGGAGCAAATGGGGTAATCAATCTGGCAAAGGCGGGATATCTGGAACCGCTGACAGATCTGAAAGTGCTGGATAAGGTAGGAGAGGGAGCAAGAGATGCATTCACCTATGATGGAGAAATCTATGGAGTAGGTTCCAACGTATCTATGCTGGGAACTTATTTCAACAAAGATATGTTTGAAAAACACAATCTGGAGATCCCCAAGAACTGGGATGAATTTTTGAATTGCTGCAAAGTTCTGAAAGAAGCAGGGATTCAGCCAATTGTCATGGGCGATAAGGATATGTATGTGATGCAGTTTGGTCTCTATCAGATTGCAGCCAGCAAAGTATATGCCAAGAACCTCAAGTTTGATGACCAGCTCCGAACCGGAGAAACGAAGTTTACGGATAAGGACACCTGGGATGAAGTAATATCTATGTATAAGACGCTGTATGATGAGGGCTATATTGACAGCTCATCACTTGGACTGAGCGCGCAGCAGGCAATCCAGAAATTTGTGGACGGGGAGGCTGCTATGACATTTGACCATAATGGAGATAAAAAATCCTTGTGTGCAAAAGGTGCAGTCGATTTTGAACGGGGATACTTCCCACTGCCGGGAAACAGCGCGGATGAGGAACTCTGGGCATCAATGTCTATCGGAGCTACGCCGGCTATTTATTCCGGTTCCAAACACATAGAAGAGAGTAAAGCGATTCTGGAAAAATGGTTTGATGGAGAGTCTGAGATCTGGAAGAGCATGGTGGATATGGGGAATATTGTAGTTACTTATGGTTATGGATCTGAAAATGTGGATGAGTTCTGGAAACCGTTTATGGATTTGTATAATGAAGGAAAGTCCTCTTATTGGTGCAACCAGGGCTGGCCATCGGGAACCGAAAACGAGATGGAAGCATTGTTCTCTGAAGCGATCGGCGGACAAGGGACTACGGTAGATGATATTGTAAATGGAATGCAGGCGAAATTTGAGGAACTATATACAGAGTAATAAGCTGATTGAGATGTGGCAGAATTCCGGAGGGAGCCTGTAAAGCCTCCCTCTGACTTGCCGGAAAGGATAATTATGAAGAAAGCAAAACGAAAAACCCTTGTATTTCCCAACCGGATGTATGTATTTGTGATTCCGGCACTGATCTTGTTTGTGATCTTTTGGATCGTACCGGTACTTCAGCTATTTTACTATAGTGTAACAAACTTTAATGGAATTAATAGCGATTATGATTACGTGGGATTTAAAAACTATCTGACTTTGCTGAAAGATGGTTCTATGATAAATGCAATTAAGAACACGTTGATTTATGCAGTTGTGGTAGTTGTTCTGAATAATCTGCTGGGACTGGTGATTGCCATGGCACTGAACGTAAAACTTAAGGGAAAAGCATTATTCCGGACGGTATCCTATATTCCGGCACTGTTTAGTGCCATCGTGGTAGGTTTTATCTGGTCATATGTTTACATGCCGGATTCAGGTATGATTGCATCAGTAATGAAGGCAGTCGGATTAGACGGATCATCCTTTAATGTACTGGGCAATTATAAGACAGCCTTATATGCCATTGCTATGGTTGAAGTATGGAAAGGCTTCGGCTCTACCATGATTATTTATCTTGCGGGACTGCAGACGGTAGATGACAGCCTTCTGGAGGCCGGTAAAATAGACGGGTGTTCGGAATGGCAGCTGATTCGAAAAATTAAGCTACCGCTGATCTCGGCAACAGTCACTATCAATGTAATTCTGGCTGTAATCGGTGGTCTGAAAGCTTTTGATTATTCTTTTATCATGACAAATGGAGGACCGGGAAAATCAACAAATACCCTGATGTTTTCCATCTATAGAATTGCGTTTAATGATCAGATGATGGGAAAAGCCAGTGCATTCTCTGTGGCTGCATTTGCGGTCATCATCCTGATTACCGTGTTCATGCTGTTCTACATGAATAAAAGGGAGGTGGAATTATGATGGGAAGAAGGAGAAAAACATATAAAGAAGTGGAAGCAAAGGTTAAACTTTCACCGATGGTTTTCATTCTCTATATTATGCTGACCTTATTTTGCTGCCTTATTATTTTCCCTCTTTTAATCGTATTGTCCAGTTCCCTTAGAAGTCCCGACAATATGATTTCACCTTTGCTTTTATTTCAAGAGTTTTCGTTAGACAGCTATATAAATGCTTTTACAAAGATGAAGTATCCCAAGCAGCTGCTGAACAGTATCATGACAACAGGGGGATCAGTGTTTCTGGTTGTAATGTTTTCCACAATGGCGGCATATCCAATTTCCAGGATTAAACAAAAGACCAGCCGGTTCTTGTATTACTTCTTTATAGCAGGCTTAATTATACCATCCCAGATGGTCATCGTTCCAATTGCCCAGATGTTCGGACGCTTATCGCTGCCTAACACCAGGTTTACGCCAATGATCATGTTTATCACCTGCAGCCTTCCATTCTCTATTTTCTTACTGACGGGTTTTATGAAAGGGGTTCCTGTTGAAATTGAGGAATCTGCTTATATCGATGGATGCGGTCTGTGGAAACGTTTCATAAGTGTAGTTTTCCCTTTGCTAAAACCGGCTGTTGTATCGGTTGTGATCACACAGGGTATGTGGATTTGGAACGATTATTTTTATCCAATGATCTTCATATCAAAATCGGATCAGTACTCCCTGCCGGTAGGAATGATACAGTTTCTGGGAGATCGTGAAAACCCGGCGCAGTGGAATACCCTGTTTGCAGCCTGCGTGCTGTGTGCGCTCCCGCTGATCCTTTTATTTGCAGTGCTGCAAAAGCAGTTTATCAATGGAATAGCAGCCGGAGCAGTTAAAGGCTGAGTACAGGTTTTTATATTTAAATAAAATACTGATTTGTAAGCAGGCAGCTTCCGTTAAACCAGATTCAGTTTGGCTTTAACGGGGGCTGCTTTTTGCGTGAAAGAACCCATCTTGCTGTATAAATATGAAAAATTTAAGAAATGTTTAAAATATATGGTGTATTGGTCAGATTGACAGACCTTGTAAAATACAGTAAACTGAAGAAGATATCGTAAATAATTATAGAAAATAATCATAAATAAAAGGAGGCATAAAAAACAATGCAGATTTTATGGTTGATTTTAGGAGCAGCATCATTGCTATATTTTGTGATTTTAGTCAGCGTAGGAATGGATTTTTCAATTATATGGCTTTGTGGAGCGGCCGTGTTTTTTGGACTTGCCTTTTTCAGTCATTATTGTAAAACCCATCCGGGTGTACATCTTTTTCCCTCGTGGTGCAAAGTGATTTTTGGCGGGGTATTGGCAGTGGGACTATTTGTGTTCTTGCTTGTGGAAATATTTATTTTTACCGGCATGTTTCAGCATGGTGAAAAGAATCTGGACTACGTGGTGATTCTGGGAGCCCAGGTGAAAGGGGAAGTACCCAGTAAAGCATTGACATTGCGTCTGGAAGCAGCAGCAGAATACTTGAAAGAAAATACGGACAGCAAGGCCGTTCTTTCCGGCGGAAAGGGTCCGGGGGAAAATATCACCGAGGCAGAGGCAATGAGACGGTACCTGTCAGCTGAGGGAATCGAAGAAAGCCGGCTTATTTTGGAAGATAAATCTACCAGCACGGAAGAAAATTTAAAATACAGTGCACAGGTAATTGGAAGTAAAGATGCCAAAGTCGGTATTGTAACAAATAATTTCCATGTGTTTCGTGCAATGCAGCTGGGGGAGAAACAGGGATATACAAATCTGTCCGGAATTGCGGCGGCTTCCGATCCAAGATTTCAAGTCCATTATCTGTTGCGGGAATTTTTTGCTTTGGTAAAAGAAAAACTGGTTGGAAATATTTAAATTAATTTCAGGTGTTGACAAATGAAGCTTAAATGCTATAATCAAGGGTAGATAATGTTAATACGTTGAAGAGAAGAGTAAAATGCGGAATAACCCAGAGAGGGATTGGTGCTGGAAATATCCTGTTAGGAAACATTTGAAAACTGCCTCTGAGTGACCCTAATCCGGTCCGGTGATCCCGTTATCATCAAAATGAAGTGGTTTCTTAGAAACAATCAGGGTGGAACCGCGAGTAAGAATACTCGTCCCTGGATCGTACCGGCAGGTATGGTCCGGGGACTTTTTGCGTGGAAATACTATCCCTGTACAAAAGTAAATCTGTGTAAATGATACTGTATATCTGGTATGCAGTAAGAAAGCCTGCGTGATACATGTTGTTAAAGCTGAAATAAAAAAGAAAGGTAACCACATTTTAATTTGTGGCGTGCTGCAGAAAAGCCTGCAGCATGTAATGGGTAGTAAAATGATTATTACATTAAAAGATGGATCAAAAAAAGAATATGAAGAAAGTAAATCCGTACATGATATCGCTTTGGATATCAGTGAAGGACTGGCAAGAATGGCATGTGCCGGAGAAGTAAATGGAGAGGTTGTGGATCTGCGTACAGTCGTAGACCGGGATTGTGAACTCTCTATATTAACTGCAAATGATGAAAAGGGATTGGCGGCGCTGCGCCATACCACGTCCCATGTGCTGGCAGAGGCTGTAAAGCGCCTTTATCCGGAAGCAAAACTGGCAATTGGGCCATCTATTGACACCGGTTTTTATTATGACTTTGATCATGAGCCATTCTCCAGAGATGACCTTGATAATATTGAAAAAGAAATGAAGAAAATCATCAAAGAAGGAGCAAAGCTTGAGAAATTCACTTTGCCAAGAGCAGAAGCGATTCAGTTTATGGAAGAAAAAGGTGAGCCTTACAAAGTAGAATTAATCCGGGATCTTCCGGAAGATTCAATTATCTCTTTTTATCGTCAGGGAGATTTTACAGATCTCTGTGCAGGACCTCATTTAATGAGCACAAAGTCTATCAAAGCATTTAAACTGACGTCTTCTTCCGGTGCATATTGGAGAGGAAACGAAAAAAATAAAATGCTTGCACGTATTTACGGAACAGCATTTGCGAAAAAAGATGAATTAAATGCATATCTGTTACAGATGGAAGAAGCAAAAAAACGTGACCATAATAAACTGGGCCGTGAAATGGAACTTTTCACTACGGTAGACGTAATTGGTCAGGGTTTGCCCCTTATTATGCCTAAGGGAGTAACCATCATCCAGACATTGCAGAGATGGATCGAAGACGAAGAAGAAAAAAGAGGTTATGTGAGAACGAAAACACCATTAATGGCAAAAAGTGATCTGTATAAGATTTCCGGTCACTGGGATCACTATAAAGATGGGATGTTTGTTCTGGGAGACGAGGAAAAGGACGACGAAGTATTTGCACTTCGTCCGATGACCTGTCCATTCCAGTATTATGTATATAAAGCAAGCCAGAAGAGCTATCGTGATCTGCCGCTGCGTTATGGCGAAACCTCTACATTATTCAGGAATGAGGAATCCGGAGAAATGCATGGACTTACCAGAGTACGTCAGTTTACTATTTCTGAAGGACATTTAATCATGACTCCGGAGCAGATACACGAAGAGTTCAAAGGATGTGTAAATCTGGCACTGTATTGCCTTAAGACTCTGGGATTGGAAAATGATGTAACATACCGTTTGTCCAAATGGGATCCAAACAATACAGAAAAATATATTGGAGATGCAGCATATTGGGAAGAATCCCAGGGTGTAATGCGTGAAATGCTATTAGAGCTGGGACTTCCATTTGTAGAAGCCGATGGAGAAGCAGCATTCTACGGACCAAAACTGGATATCCAGGCGAAAAATGTCTATGGAAAAGAAGATACCATGATTACGATTCAGTTAGATTTTGCATTGGCTGAGCAGTTCGATATGTATTATGTAGATAAAGACGGCGAAAAGAAACGTCCGTTTATTATCCACAGAACAAGCATGGGCTGCTATGAAAGGACACTTGCATGGCTGATTGAAAAATATGCAGGAAAATTCCCTACATGGCTGTGTCCGGAACAAGTACGTGTACTCCCGATATCTGAAAAATATCATGATTACGCAAAAAAAGTGGAAGACCAGTTGAAATTAAACGGCATCCGCTGTACAACAGATGAACGTTCCGAAAAGATTGGTTATAAAATCCGTGAAGCCCGTCTGGACAAAGTGCCTTATATGCTGGTAGTAGGTGCGAAAGAAGAAGAAGACGGCGTAGTTTCTGTAAGAAGCAGATTTAAAGGGGATGAAGGGCAAAAAGCCCTGGATACTTTTATAGATGATATCTGTAAAGAGATCCGTACAAAAGAAATCCGTAAAATCGAAGTGGAAGATTGATCACGCTCTAAAATATTAACGAATAAAAAATCTAAAAAGGCAGATACTATCCCAAATAAATCAAAGGAGGTAGTATCATGCCATTATTAGTATGTTCCGCTCAAAGTTGTGTCTATAACGATGCAGAGTGTTGCTGCAAAGGTGATATCCAGGTTGGTGGAGACCATGCAGAAAAATGCCAGGAAACATGTTGTTCCAGTTTCAGGGAAAGAAAAGGTGACAATGCCAGAAGTTCCATGGGAACTCCATGTCAGAAGATTGATGTAGACTGTGAAGCACGTAACTGCACATTCAATGAATCCTGTAAATGCAGTGCAGATAAGATCGGTATAGCCGGTGCAGCTGCAAAGCATTGCGACCAGACAGAATGCGCAAGCTTCGAAGAAAAATAATTTGTGAAGTATAAGGAAAAGCGGCTCGGAAGTTAGAGCTGCTTTTCTGATGTACGTGTTAAAATAATAAATTAATAGTTGACAATAAATTTTGAATGTGGTAAAGTAAATAAGGTTACAAGAAATCAAAGTAGAGTATCCACTCTCACCGTAGCACAGAGGTGACTATCGGTTAATATGTTACATAGGAACGTTCTATGGGAATATTATGTGGATAGTCTATCTATCCACTTTTTTTATGCGGATAATTAGCAGCGAAGTGGTATTTATTTCAAGCATTTTATGGAGGTGCAAGACAATTAGCGAATTAATGATTAACGAGCAAATCAGAGACAGAGAGATCCGTTTGATTGGTGAAAACGGAGAACAATTAGGTGTTATGCCTACAAAAGAGGCAATGAGACTGGCTAAAGAAGCAGAATTAGACCTGGTTAAAATCGCTCCGACAGCGAAACCGCCTGTTTGTAAGATTATCGATTACGGAAAGTATCGTTACGAACTGGTGAGAAAAGAAAAAGAAGCGAAGAAAAAGCAAAAGGTTATTGATGTAAAGGAAGTTCGTTTATCGCCAAATATCGATGTAAATGACTTGAATACAAAAGTAAGTGCTGCCAGAAAGTTTATTCAAAAAGGCAACAAAGTAAAGGTAACACTTCGTTTTAGAGGTAGAGAAATGGCACATATCCAGAGCAGCAGGCATATTCTGGATGATTTTGCAAAAGAACTTGAAGACATTGCAGTAGTGGATAAGCCGGCCAAAATGGAAGGCAGAAGCATTATGATGTTTTTAACTGAAAAACGTAGTTAAGAATTTTTTAGTTAAAATAGATAAGTCTAAATATAAGGAGGAACATATACAATGCCAAAGATCAAAACAAGCAGAGCAGCTGCGAAACGTTTCAAAAAAACAGGTACAGGTAAATTAAAAAGAAATAAAGCTTATAAGCGCCATATCTTAACCAAAAAATCTGCCAAGAGAAAAAGAAACTTAAGAAAAGCAATCATCACAGATGCTACAAATTTCAAAAACATGAAGAAGATTTTACCTTATTTATAAGAGTAGGCGAAGGAGGAAATAAGACATGGCAAGAATTAAAGGCGGAATGAACGCTAAAAAAAGACATAATAGAACATTAAAGCTGGCAAAAGGTTACAGAGGTGCCAGATCTAAACAGTATAAAGTAGCAAAACAGTCCGTAATGAGAGCATTGACAAGCTCTTATGCAGGAAGAAAAGAAAGAAAACGTCAGTTCAGACAGTTATGGATCGCTCGTATCAACGCAGCAGCTAGAATCAACGGATTATCCTACAGCAAATTTATGTATGGATTAAAACTTGCTGAAGTTGAAATGAATAGAAAAATCTTAGCTGATATGGCTGTTAATGATGCAGAAGGTTTTGCAACACTTGCAGAACTGGCTAAATCTAAATTGGCATAATAGTGTTTTAGATACCCCGGGGATACTTAATCTTCGGGGAATTTTGTCGTAAAAAGACGATCGAATTCTTTGAAAAAGTGCGAAAACCCTCTTGACATATTTCATATAAGGTTTATAATATGATTTGTATTCCTCGATAGCTCAATGGTAGAGCATTCGGCTGTTAACCGAAGGGTTGTTGGTTCGAGCCCAACTCGGGGAGTTTTTGCTGCTTATTTTTTGAGTAAGAGAATTTCATAATGAAGATTATTTGCGGAAGCCTAAACATTTTATGTGGTTGGCTTCCGTTTTTTGTACGATAAATAGTGGTCAGGCCGTAATCAGATCTAATTATAACCTGTTTTCCAGTTAAAAAACCGAAAGATTTACAAAAGAAGATAAAATATTACCACAAATCGATAAAAATTTCTATTTTAAATACAAAATAAGATTGGTAAAATAAGATTAAGAAGAAATAATACAGAATAGAAAAATAGAACACAAAATAAAGTACAAGATAAAGTACAAGATAAAGCACAAAATAAAGCACAAGATAAAGCACAAAATAAAACACAGACAGGAGGGCATCAGATGTACAGTCACGAAATTGATTCATATCTGCGAAGCAGAAACTGGGAGCTGAATCCCATAGAGTATATGAATATTATAAATGTTAATGCAAATCCTGAATTGGATCACATTACTTATAATCATAAAGATAATGACTACAAAGTATGGACAAAGAATGGTTATGCATGGACAATTAAAGTAATACCGTCGTAAAAAATAAATTCAATTAAGAAATCCTGAAGACTGGTTTACAATCACTGTCTTCAGGATTTTTTGCGATTAATATGAAAATTTAATTCTTTCTGTGATTAAGTATAAAAAAATATGTCTATCATATTATTATAAATAGAGAAGTGTATTCTTACAGGGGGATTGTCATATGGGTCTGGAGATATTGATGGGATTCGGGTTGTTTTTTGCCGGAATGGCGAGCGGCGTTTTTGTAATAGCCTTATGTCAGGTATCCGGTAATTCAAAAGACAAAGATCAGGAAGATCGGGAGCAAATAGAATATTTGCGTAAATACAACAGTAAATAAGATTCTTGGATACTATATGAGAAAGAAAGCCGTATTAGCACAGATAAAGGCTCTAAAGTGGTGCCGGGGGGCTCCTGACAGGTAGGGAAACAAAAGAAAAAGGAAATATCATATTCTGCCCTGTTGGGGGAAGTGTATATCTTCTTCCGGCAGGGTTATTTTATAACAAAAAAATTTTTGGGTTATAACATAAATTTCTATATTTAGATTATTGCGAATTTTGTATAAATATGTTAATATACAAATTATATTAGCGGAAGCTGGTATATTTCACAACTCGTTCAGTCTGGTAAAACCCCACGACGTTACCAGTCTGACTCCCTCAAAAATAAAAAAGTAATGTGGCTGCCGTACATCTTAAGGATTTACGGCAGCCACATTATTATTATTCCTCTTCCGATTGTTCGTATGCAACGATGGCAATTTGTTTATTTAACTTATTACTGATAGTGCTTTCTAATGCATCAATATCACTTTTGCAGGATTCATTAATATCTGCAAACGTATAATCATTTTTATTAGTATTTTTAGTTTCCATAATACACACTCCTTTTTTGAGATAGTATTTCGTAATTTATAGTTTATTATGCATGGGAAAAAATGGACAGAAAAAAAGTAAAAAAGGTCCATAAAAAGAGGGAGGCCAGTACTGTTAACAGTACTGGCAGAGTTATGAAAAAGATTTTATATAAACCAATAATAGGATAGTTGTTTGTCGAAGTCCAGCGGCAGCTCACATAACAAGGTGTTAGGTAAAACCGCTGTTCTTCATTTGATATATATAGTATACCGAAGATTTGTGTCCGAAGTGTGGCAGAGAAATAAATGATTTATAAAAAAGCTTTAGATTGTATTAAGAAATTGGTAGGGAAATATGAAATAGATAGAGTCTGGTTCTCATAAATACTTTCCGCTTATGCTGACGATACCCATTAATTTTTACGGATTTCAACCTGATAAATCGGACTGGGTGGTCATGGTTGGCTCGTGGCTGCGATATTTTTTTATATCTCTGAACGGAGGGAGAGCCCTGTACTGTGAGTACAGGGCTGAGTTATGAAAAAGTTTATGTTAACCAATATTGTTTGGATAATTGTTAGTCGAAGTCCAACGGCAGTCCACGATAGGTAAGCTAATTTATTTATGTTGTGAAACCGCTGTCCTTCATTTGATGATATTAGTATATCGAATATTTGTGTCAAGATTATGACGTGGGAATAAAGCATTTCTAAAAAAGCTTGTGATTCTATTAAGAAAATTATATGGAAAATGAAAAGATTGGGTTATGTAGCCCGCTATGTGCCCTTCATCCTGGACCAATCTCCTACAAACTAATCTCGTAACCTGAGAGGGGGGAGTAAAAAATAGCACAGTTTGATTGAACAAAAAAAGAATACCCAATAAATTAGGTATTCTTCTCAAAATTAACTATGCGGGAGATGGGACTTGAACCCACACGTACATGCATACACAAGATCCTTAGTCTTGCCTGTCTGCCAATTCCAGCACTCCCGCCTATGTAGTTATATCCGCTGTGATGTGTTTCTCTCAGCTGCGAACAGATAGAATTATAGCATTGGTAGGAACAGATGTCAACACTAAAATCGAAAAAAGTTGAAAATTTTTTATTTGTATAAATTTTTGAAAAAATTTAAAATTCTTGTTGACAAGTGGTTACAAATATTGTATTATATAGCATGTAAGTTGCGCAAGTAACTACATAGAACGCGGAAGTGGCGGAATTGGCAGACGCGCAGGCTTCAGGTGCCTGTGGTAGCAATATCGTGTGGGTTCAAGTCCCATCTTCCGCATCAAAGAAATATTGGGTTTTTATATAAGAGTAGTCTTCCGAAATGGAGGGCTATTTTTTGTTTTACGTATGATTGAAAAGTATGGGGGTACCATATACTTGATCAATACACTGGGGATAGATTTGTTATATCCGATAGGAACGGAAGAACGTATTCTATGAAATTTGTAATGCATAATCGATAGGAACTGCAACTTATAATATGACGGTTACTGCTTCTGAGTCCGGTTTGGGAATCTTATAAGCTTATGGTTCGGTGATACGTTTTTGGCAAATGAGGAACTGCATGACTGGTTAATAAATACAGAAGGGGCATGGCCTCGTGGAGTTTGCCCTCAAAATAGTCTCCTTTATAAATGGAATTCATGCCCATAAAGTAGAAAAAAACCACATAATACGACACTATAACAGAAAAAAGATGCAAATATACCATTTTGCATCTTTTTTTGCGCCTAATTTTGAAGGAGTTTACAATTGATAATTCGATAGATAAATGATATACTTATGGATAAGTTAAATTGATAAATAAAGAAGAATGATTGAATTTAGAATGGAGAACAGGATGAAGAAGCTAGACGATTATGTAAGAAGTATCCCGGATTTTCCGGAACCAGGAGTTATTTTCAGAGATGTTACCAGTATTTTGCAGGATGCAGACGGATTGAAGCTTGCAATTGATTCCATGCAGGAATTAATTGGAGATATACCGGTAGATGTAATTGTTGGAACAGAATCCAGAGGATTCATTTTTGGAATGCCCCTGGCATATAATTTGCATACTTCCTTTGTACCTGTGAGGAAAAAGGGGAAATTGCCCTGTGAGACAATTTCTGAGGAATATGACCTGGAGTATGGCAGTGCCGAAATTGAAATTCACAAGGATGCGGTTAAGCCTGGACAGAAGGTTGTTATTATTGATGATTTAATTGCTACAGGCGGAACTATAGAAGCCAGCGTGAAGCTGATTGAAAGTCTGGGCGGAGAAGTAGTCAAGATTGTATTTTTAATGGAACTTGCAGGGCTGAAAGGCAGAGAACGTCTGAAAGGCTATGATGTTCAGTCTGTGCTCTGCTATGAGGGTATATAGACGCAAAACAGCAGCGAATATAACAATTAGAAGACGGTGATATGAATGCCAATGAATGGGACGATTAAAAATGAAAAATTAGATAAGATTAAAAAGGCGGATGCCATTATAAAGGGCATGGCTGATTTTACGAGCCCGGATATCCTGTATGATGAGCTGATCAGCAGTGTTAGAAAATATCATCCGTCTACCGATATCTCGATGATCGAAAAGGCGTATCATCTTGCGAATGATGCCCATCAGGATCAGAAGAGGAAATCAGGAGAACCATATATTATCCATCCTTTAAGTGTTGCAATCATACTTGCGGATCTGGAACTGGATAAAGAAACCATTGTAGCAGGACTTCTGCACGATGTGGTGGAAGACACGGTTCTGACTTCCGATGAGGTACGCAGGGAATTTGGTGCAGAGGTGGAACTTCTGGTGGATGGCGTAACCAAACTGGGGCAGTTGTCCTATTCAGCAGATAAAGTTGAAGTTCAGGCGGAGAACCTGCGTAAAATGTTTTTGGCAATGGCGAAAGACATTCGGGTTATATTAATTAAACTGGCGGACAGACTGCATAACATGCGGACTTTGAAGTATATGAAGCCGGAAAAGCAGAAGGAAAAAGCAAGGGAAACCATGGATATTTATGCACCCATTGCCCAACGGCTTGGTATTTCCAAGATTAAAGTGGAGCTGGATGATCTTTCTTTAAAATATCTGGAGCCTGAAGTGTACTATGACCTTGTGGAAAAAGTTTCACTGCGTAAAACGGAGCGGGAGCAGTTCGTGCAGAGTATTGTCGATGAAGTCAGCCTCCATGTAGAAAGTGCCGGGATTAGGGCGCAGATTGATGGAAGGGTGAAACATTTCTTTAGTATCTATAAGAAAATGGTCAATCAGCAGAAGACGATTGAACAGATCTATGATTTGTTTGCAGTTCGGATAATTGTGGACACAGTGAAGGATTGTTATGCAGCTCTCGGGGTAATTCACGAGATGTATAAACCGATTCCGGGGCGTTTTAAGGATTACATTGCGATGCCTAAGCCCAACATGTACCAATCCCTGCATACCACCTTGATTGGCCCCAGCGGTCAGCCTTTTGAAATTCAGATCCGTACATTTGAAATGCACCGGACAGCAGAATTTGGTATTGCTGCCCATTGGAAATACAAAGAAAGCTCCGACGGTAAAAAAGGAGTGGCTGAGCAGGAAGAAGAAAAATTAAGCTGGCTGCGTCAGATTCTGGAATGGCAGCGTGATATGTCTGACAATAAAGAATTCATGAGCCTGTTAAAAAGTGATTTGGATTTGTTTGCCGAGAATGTATACTGCTTCACACCTGCGGGAGATGTGAAGAACCTTCCAAATGGTTCAACACCAATTGATTTTGCTTACAGTATCCACAGTGCAGTTGGGAACAAAATGATTGGTGCAAGAGTAAATGGCAAGCTTGTGAATATCGATTACGTGATTCAAAACGGAGACCGTATTGAGATTGTGACTTCACAAAATTCCAGAGGTCCAAGCCGTGACTGGCTGGGGATTGTAAAAAGTACTCAGGCAAAGAACAAGATTAACCAATGGTTTAAGAATGAACTGAAAGAAGATAATATTATTAAAGGCAAGGAAATGTTTGCACAGTATTGCAAATCGAAAGCAATTGTACAAAGCGACATTACTAAGCCGGCATATATGGAAAGTGTGATGCGTAAATATGGTTTCCGGGACTGGGAATCTGTATTGGCGGCCATCGGCCATGGCGGACTGAAAGAGGGCCAGGTGGTGAACAAACTTCTGGAGGAGTATCAGAAGCAGCATAAGAAGCAGATCACGGATGAAAATATTATTGAAGCAGCAGAATCAAAAGAAAAAGTCCGCATTGCCAGAACGAAAAGCGGCATTGTCGTAAAAGGCATTCATGATGTTGCTGTACGTTTTTCCAAATGCTGCAGCCCTGTACCGGGAGATGAAATCGTTGGATTTGTTACTAGAGGAAGAGGTGTGTCAATTCACAGGACAGATTGTGTAAATATTATTAATCTGGGTGGAGAAGACAGGGTACGTCTTATTGATGCTGAATGGCAGGAGCCGGAGGAAACCGGATCTAATGGACTTTATACTGCAGAGATTAAGATCTACGGTAATAACAGAACCGGACTTCTGGTAGATATATCCAGGATTTTTACCGAACGTAAGATTGATGTTACCAGTGTAAATTCCAGAACAAGCAAACAGGGAACGGCAACCATTGCCATGAGCTTTGATGTGCCGGGACGGGAAGTTCTAAACAGTCTTATTGAAAAAATCAGACAGGTGGAAAGCGTGATTGATATTGAACGTACCACCGGATAAGGAGTAGGTTGTATGAGTAAGCTGCATATCGAGAAGATGGTGCTGGGGATGGTGCAGACCAATTGTTATCTGGCAATCAACGAAGAGAACAAAGAAGCTGTTATTATCGATCCGGCAGACAGAGCACAGGCGATTATACAAAAGATAAAAAGCCTGCAGGTTAAAGTGGCAGCCATTTTATTAACCCATGGTCATTTTGACCATACTGGTGCAGCTATGGATTTGAAGAAAGAGCTCCAGGTTCCGGTCTGTGTATTAGAGCAGGAAAAGGCGGTCACTGAGGATAATCATTTAAACTTATCCTCCATGTTTGGACTGCCGTTTGTGATTAAGGCAGACCGCTATTTTAAGGATCAGGAAGAAGCAGAACTTGCGGGCTTCAAAATCAAAGTATTGCATACACCGGGACATACAAAAGGCGGGGCATGTTATTACCTGCCGGAAGAAAAGACCTTATTCAGCGGGGATACATTATTTCGTGAAAGTATAGGCAGAACTGATTTTCCAACCGGAAACCAGGCGGAATTATCACGATCGGTAAAAGAGCTTTTAAACACTTTGCCGGAAGATACGCAGGTCTGCCCAGGGCATGAATCTATGACAGACATCGGTCACGAAAAAAAGTATAATCCTTTTGCTTAATATCGTTTTACAGGAGAAAATGATGATTGCAGTACAATTGAATAAGAGAGATTTCGAATATGATATCCATTCACTGGTGAGAGCATTCTATCCGGGGGTGGATGTACCTGTCTATTACGGGGAAGATCTGGTGGAAGGGTCTTTTGATTTTTATATCATGATATCCTACAGTGACACCGGCATTGCTATAACATTTTATGGACCGGATCGGGAAAAGCTGGATGGACGAAGCATTCAGCTGGATTATTATGCCAATCGTAAGGAAACAAAGAACCGGCTGAAACGCCTGCTTTATGAAATGCTTAGAGAACGTTCGGGTCAGGAACTGCCCTGGGGGACGTTGACAGGCATTCGCCCTACGAAGATTCCAATGGCTCTGTTAGAACAGGGACTTAAGAATACTGAG
>NZ_JNGB01000235.1:0-3162 GCF_001029355.1 Robinsoniella sp. RHS | reverse complement strand
TGACGGATACCATGGAGGAGGAGCCCGTTATACGAAAGAAGCAGAAGCTTCTGTAGAATTGGCATTCTATGGAACAGGTGCTGCCTGGTATGGACAGCACGACGTTAACTTTGGTAATGCACGGATATATATTGACGGAACCTATGTCAAGACCGTATCATGCATGGGAGAACCTGGAATAAATATTAAATTGTTTGAAATCAGCGGCTTGGACTTAGCTTCCCACAGGATTAAAATAGAATGTGAGACACCGGTAATTGATATTGACAGGCTGACTTACATCAAAGGAGAAGAAGTTCCTGCTAAAGTAATGACGGCGGACCTCCGGGCTTTGACTGATATAGCAAACCAATACGATATGAACAGTTTTGCAGATGGCAATTACAAAGACCAGCTGGGGGTATCCTTAGTTCGTGCCAACCAGCTTCTGGTAGCGGATGATGTAACCCAGGGGGCTGTAAATGAAGAACAGAAATACCTTCTGAATGCCATGCTGAAAATAAGAAAAAAAGTTGATAAGAGTTGGATCGGGCTTCCCGGACCAATCCCGCAGGATATACAGACAGAAAATATCAGCAGAGATAACCTTGCTAAAGTAATATCTTATACTGGGCAATTGGACAGAGATGAGATTATTCCTGCCATAAAAGAACAGCTGAACGATTCTTATGATAAGGCTGTCTCCATAGCAGAACGCCAGGATGCATCCCAGCCGGAAATAGACAGAGCGTGGGCAGAGTTAATGAATGCAGTGCAATATAGCAGCTATATCAGGGGATCAAAAGAGGAACTGTCATCACTTCTGGATGAATACGGAAAGGTAGATACCACCGTTTATAAAGATGCTGCTTTATTTATAGAATCCTTAGAAGCCGCTAAAAAGGTGTATCAGGATGAAAATGCAATGGATGGGGAGATCAGTGATTGTATCAAACAATTGCGAGATGCAAAAGATCAGCTACAACTAAAGGATCCGGTAGATCCGCCGAAACCCGATCCGGACCCAGATCCAAAGCCTGATCCAACACCAGACCCGGGACCAGATCCAAAGCCCGATCCAACACCTGACCCGACGCCAGACCCAAAGCCCAATCCAACACCAAAGCCCGATCCGACACCAGAGCCAGCTCTAAAAAAGCCAGAACAGGTATCCGGTGTGAAGGCAAAAGCAGAGACTGATTATCTGACGGTTTCCTGGAAGAAACTGAATAATGCCGAATCTTATAAGGTGTATATTTATAAAAGCGGCAAATGGCGCCTGGCTGGAAAAACTACAAAGACATCCATAAAGATAAAAAAACTGGTTTCGGGAACGAAATACACCGTAAAAGTTGCTGCAGTCAATAAAGCAGGGCAGGGGAAATATTCATCACAGGTGTATACGGCAGCAAAGCCCAAAAAAGTCAAATTAAAATCCGTCAGCAGGTACCGCACATCAAAAGTAAAGTTAAACTATGGAAAAGTAAAAGCAGGCGGATATGAAATATGGATGAAGAATGGAAAGGGTTCTTATAAGAAGGCAGCCACCAGTACGAAGACAACAGCCATAAAGAGCGGATTAAAAAAAGGAAAAACATACTACTTTAAAGTCAGGGCTTATGTTAAAAATAAAAATCAGGTGATTTACGGCAGCTTTTCCAATATAAAGAAATACAAAATGGTATTATGAAATTATAAAAAGCGGCATGCAGGGGAAACTAATTCCTTGCACGCCGCTTTTTGTAATTTGTAATAAGATAAGAATAGTTAGGTAAACAACCTGATCAACGATCTAGTCACAATGAAATCGATAGTTGAAGCTATTGTGAAAGCTATAATGATAGCATAGTCAGATCAATCGACTACCTTAATACTCTCAATAGTTGGCTGGTCTTCCGGAGATACCGTTCCGTTACTGTCCTGAACCTTCGTATCTTCACAGATCTTATCTACGATTTCCATTCCCTCGGTTACATAACCGAATACAGCATAATCGCCATCCAGGAAGTCACTGTCCTCGTGAACGATAAAGAACTGGGAGCTGGCACTGTCCATATCCTGGGAGCGCGCCATGGAAATGGCACCTCTTGTATGCTTCAGGGGATTTTCAACGCCATTATTGGAAAATTCGCCTTTTATTGTCTCATCGGAACCGCCCATTCCGTTTCCCTCAGGGTCACCGCCCTGAATCATAAATCCGCTGATAATGCGGTGGAAGGTAAGATTGTCATAGAATCCGTTCTTTGCCAGATTGACAAAATTTGTTACAGAGATAGGAGCATTATCTGCATCCAGTTCTACTTTAATGGTACCATAATCTTTCACCGTGATTTCTACATGATGCTTGCCTGAGAGTAAGGTTGAGTCAGCGGCAGCGTCAGCCTCCGTGGTTTTAGTGGTGTCAGCGGTAGCAGATTCTGCAGTTGTGTCAGTTTCGCCGGCTTCTTTTGCTGAGGCAGCTTCACTGGACTTAACTGTTTCCGTTTGTGCCGTAGTATTACTTTGCGTATCAGATGTTGATCCCTTTTGCCCGCATCCGGTGAAAACAGCGGCAGCCAGTAAAAGAGCGCCCAGCATAATAAATGGTTTTCTCATAATATTAACTTGTCCTTTCTCTAATTGATTGTACGCGTAATATTATAGTACATAAAGCTATATAAAGTAAATAGAAAACAGGAATTTAAAAACACGCTCTAATACTACAGCGAACAATTTCATCTTATATTTGGGTTTAGCTGAGTAATGACGCTTTGTAGATGTAGGTAGTGTACGGAAAGATGGGTGTGGGAAATTGGCATGGGCTCCGTCAGCTGGCCGCAGAACTGGCATTTTCTAACCTTTACGAAGCGCTTTTTGGCGGCACGCGGGTATTCACCGAGAAATCCTGATGCATTTCTCGGTTCAGTACCCGCTTAGTATCCGATGGGAGCCAGTCGAATACTATCCGCCAAAAAACACTTCGAAAAGGTAAGTAAATACTCAGCTCTGCTCTACGCTTCCTCCGCCCATGCCAGTTTCCCACACCCATCTTTCCGAGATCCAGTTTACTGCCACAAAGCTGGTTTTCTCAGCCTGGTGGAGACCCCTGGGCTGTGGCAGGCTGTTCTTTATTGGATGCTGCGCAGTATGTTTCGGCTGTTTGTGTAAAAGAAGATGGAAGTTTGCTCCTTTTTCTGGTTACAG
>NZ_JNGB01000234.1:0-6952 GCF_001029355.1 Robinsoniella sp. RHS | reverse complement strand
CAGAAGACCGATACCTAACTGCATGGCATCTGAAGGCTGTTTGATATGTACTTCTTTTCCTTCCAGGTAAACCTTGCCTGAATCAAACTTCTCTACTCCAAATATGGTCTGTACTACCTCGGTACGTCCGGCTCCTACCAGTCCGGTAAGTCCCAGGATTTCACCTTTTTTTACGCTAAAGGATACATTTTTGAAATATCCCTGTCGGCTTAATTTTTCTACTCTCAATACTTCCTGGCCAAGCTTAACATCCGGTTTCGGGAACAAATCATTAATTTCACGTCCAACCATGGCTTTAATCAGGTCTGCATTGGTGATTCCATCTACACCATATGTTCCGATATATTGGGAATCCCGGAATACGGTAACTTTACTTGCCAACCGATACATATCTTCAAATCTATGGGAGATGAAAATAATGGATGCTCCTTCGTCCCGAAGCTTTTCCGCTATTTTGTAAAGTTCTTCGGACTCTCTTTTGGTAAGCGCTGCCGTAGGCTCATCCATGATGATGATTCTGGCTTTCATAGACAGTGCTTTGGCAATTTCTACCATCTGCTGCTGCGCAACACTTAAGGATCCCATTTCTGCAGTTGCATCGAAATCTGCATTTAATTCTTTCAGGAGCTTATTTGCCTCTTCATTCATTTTCTTCCACTGGATCATGCCGTGTTTTACATCTTCATGGCCCATGAAAATATTTTCGGTAACCGTAAGATGCGGATAGGAAGTAACATGCTGGTAAATTGCTGCGATTCCTACTTTCTGTGCATCCTTTGGACCTTTAAAATTTACAGGCTTGCCATCCAGGAACATCTCACCCTCTTCTGCTTTATGTACACCTGTAATTACTTTTATAAACGTGGATTTTCCGGCGCCGTTTTCACCCATCAGTGCATGTATCTCGCCCTTTTTCAATTGAAAATGTACCTTGTCAAGAGCCTTTACACCTGGAAATATCTTTGTAATACCTTTTAATTCAAGAACATACTCAGACACCTTTTATTCTCCTCCCTTATCTTTTTTCATTTATCTTTGATCTATTAATATCCTATCATCTGGCTAATTTAATTTATACAGGAAAATAATTGGATTCAGGGTAAAATATTTTTGAATTTTGAATAAATTATGAACAATCTGTCCATATAATAGCTAAAAAGGTTTATTTATCCAGTATCTATGAGTTTATGATTTGTTAACAGAAAATCTATGATATGACTGATACAATCATACATTTATCTGCTATAATGATCACAGAAAATAACATCGCACTATTATCTTATAAGGAGGATTCTCATAAATGAAAATATTAATTGCAGATGACGACAAAATGTCACGCCAGGGGCTCACCTGTATGATCCACAAAGAATATCCCGGTCTTCATAGAATATTTGAAGCAAATAACATAAAGGAATTGGTAACGGTTTCAAAAGAAATGCACCCGGATCTCATATTCCTGGATATAAAAATGCCCTTAATGGACAGAATAGAAGGGTTTGAGGAAACAAAAAGACACTGTCCCAATGCCAATATTGTAATTCTCAGCGGATATTCAGACTTCCATTATGCCCAGAAAGCAATCCAACTGGGTGCAAAGGATTATCTGGTGAAGCCAATTACGTTAGAGGATATTAACAGAAGCCTGTTACAGGTCAGTAAAAAACTGGAAAAGTTAAAGTGGGTCAGTTATAACAATTTTCCGCATCAGCTAATTCAGGATTATAATAGTTTCCAGTCTTATGGAGAGATTCCGGAGGACTATCCCGCCGAATACCAGGGATATGTACTGTATGCAGACTCCCCTGACTTTCATGAACAGTATTCCATGTATCAACAGATCCAGACCAGGATCCAGGATTATTTTTCAGCCAACTCATCAACTCCTGTATGCAATGGTTTTCTATATCTGGATGACGGTGCGCTTCTTATCCTATTAAAAGAAGACCCTATGCGCCGGGAGACCCTTACTTTTCTCCAGAACCTGACCAGGAAGAATCGCTCTCCGCTGAGTGTAATCTGCTTTTGCTGCAATACCTTACGGGAATGTTTTAAAATTGCTGAAAATATATCAGACCACGCAACCTTCCGGAGTCTCTGTGAATATGGCAATTTGATTCCCTATCACGATTTGGAGCAGTCTGTTGCTGAAGATGCCCTGCAAAAATTAAACAGGATGATTAATCTGATTATTTTAGGATTTTTGGAAAAAGAAGAATCTCTGCTTTATCAGGCGATAAACCCTTCTTTTCCTGTTTCCTCACTGGAAGGTGTTTTCGCCAGATGTGAAAAATACAATCTTTCCCTGTATCTGAAAGCGGTAACGGGAGATTTATTTCACACGGAATCATTTTCCTTCTTTATACAATCTGTACAGGAAAAAATACAGGATATACATGGAGCCTCCCCTGAATCTCCTGATTATGATTTGTCAGAAAAAATAAAACAGTATATCAGGAAAAATTATACCCATGACATAGGAGTACAAAACCTTGCCGAACTGTTTGGGCATACCCCGGATTATCTCTTTCAGTTATTCCGTGAAAAGACCGGAATCCGTTATACAGAATATCTGGAAGAGATACGGATCTCAAATGCAAAACGGAAATTAAAGGAACAGCCGCAGCTTTCCATTAAAGAAATTGCTTCTTTAACAGGCTTTTGCAGCAGTCAGCAATTTACGAGAGTATTTACAAAATGCACAAATATGTCCCCTTCTGAATATCAAAGATGCATTAATAACGAGAATTTGTGAATAAACGGCGATTCCTATTGTAATCTTTTTATATTTTGTTAAAATGTAACTGTAGCTATCACAATCAGGGAGATTACAATAGATGAAATTACTAATAGTAGATGACGAACAATTAACAAGAGAGGGATTAATGTCTTCTGTGAACTGGAGATCCCTGGGTATATTTGACATTTTTCTGGCTGATGATGGAATTAATGGTCTTGAGACTGCAAAAAAGGAAAAACCGCAAATTATACTGAGTGATGTAAGAATGCCCAGAATGGACGGTATTGCAATGGCAGAGAAGATAAAATTGATCCTGCCAGATGCATGCATTATATTCATGAGCGGATATTCAGATAAAGAGTATCTAAAGGCGGCTATCAAATTAAAGGCTATTAATTATGTAGAAAAACCTTTGGATCCTCTTGAAATTGAAGAAGCTGTACTGGAAGCAATTGAAGAGAACAAACAGTTGAACCGTACCAAACAGTCAGAGACATTACTTTCTCTGGAACGATCCTCCAGACTGGCACTGCTTTTGACCTATCCCTCCCAGGATGTGGAAGGAATAGACGATTTACTGCATGATTTTCAATATCCGCCCAGTTCCATCCTATACTTCACCACATTAATTGTGAAGTTAACCGACAACTTTAATGAAAACATGGGGAATTCCATCAATACCATACACAAACAGTTAGACTCATTCCTGCTGAAATACCATTTGCAGAGTATACACGTAAGTAAACACGAACAGCATATTGTATATCATATTTTCGGAACGGTAAAACCTTCTCCTGAAATTATACTGAAGTGTTCAGAATACCTGAAATCTCTGTATAGTGAGATAGGGACTTTTTTTATTGTCGTTGGCAATACGGTAAATGATATACATAAAGTTTACCATTCCTATAGCCAGGCTGTTATACTGCTGCAGAGCAGCTTTTTCTATGATTACAACAGCATCCTGACTGATGAGAATTCAACTACTTTATCTACTTCCGTGTTTACCGATCCTTCCTCTGCTTTTGCAGAAGCTCTGTCTGATAAAAATAAAGATGAGGCAGCCGGCATATTGAATCATATTTTTAATTATTTTAAAAATAACCGGTCTTATCTGCCGAATCAGGTACGGGATATATACTACAAACTGTTTATGATTGTACAGAACAGCTGTAGATCCCAGCAGGTAACCGCCGGGACCGAGTCTCAAATTGAAAGTATCTTAGAATATATTGAGAAATTTCAGACTTTGGCAGAGCTGCATAAATCACTGCTCAGTAAGATAGACGATTATTTTGAGGCACTTAATAACCAGGTTTCGGAAAATTCCACCATTTTTATGATTAAAGAATTTATTCAGAAGAATTTTATGAATGATACGTTGTCTGTGAAAGATATCAGCGAACATGTCTATCTCTCTACATCTTATGTCTGCACTTTGTTTAAAACAGAAACGCAGCAGACATTGAACCAGTATATTACGGATTACCGTATGGAGAAGGCAAAACAGCTCCTATCTGACCCCAGGTACAAGATTACCGATATTTCCTCTAAAGTAGGATATTCCGATGGTAATTATTTTAGCAAGAGTTTTAAAAAAATCGTTGGTCTCTCACCTTCTGAGTACAGGGAGAAGGTGCTGAAATGATAAAACCGCTACAGCCACTGAAAGATTTGTATTCTAATATGCGGCTGCAGTCCAAATTTATGATCACCCATCTGGTGCTGATCATTATTCCGACTATTGTAATTGCGTATTTTTTTTACGGCCAGATGTATGATACCATTGTATCCGAAACGATACGCCAGGAGCAGAACTTTTCCAAACACTCCTCCTCTACGATCAATGCTGCAATGGATCAGATCAATGTAGTAAGTGACTCCATTCTGGACAATGCCTATCTTACGGATATTTTAAATGAAAAAAATTCGTTTCGCTTACTACAGCTGCTCCGTTCTGCAAAAACAGAAGATTTTTATACTTTTACCAATTCAATGATTGATGGAAATCTTATTACGGATATAAAAATATATATGGATCTCCCCACGGAAGATTTTTATGATGATTATAATGGCCAGAAGTCCATATTTCTGCATTCCAGTGAGGCAAGGGGGTCTTATTGGAGCGGCATATTTAACAGTACACCCATTCCTTCGCTGTTCTGCCCGAAGTTCTACCTTTCTCCAAAAGAGGTAGAAAACTATGGATCAATGTCCTATGTACGTAAGATTAAGCCGCAGACCGCCGCCCCCGAGGACCCTTCTATTTATGTAGTGGTTTATTTTTCCCAGGAAAATATTGATCAGCTGCTTATGCAGGGAATATCAGAAAATAATACCGTCTCATATATAGTAAACGAACGAAATGCCCTTGTATCTTCTTCCGATAGTGCTTATGCAGGTACTTATCTGATGAACTACGATACGATTAAAGACTCGTTTATGCAGTCAAATAACTACATTACCAAAACTGTTCTCGGAAAAGAAGTATATGCCGGCTTTTATAATGTAACCCATACTTCCTGGTATATGGTTTCTATTTTACCTGCACAATCCCTGCAGAACAAAGGAAAACTTTTAATCGTACAGTTTGTTCTTTTTTACCTCTTCTTCCTGGGTGTGGCATTTATTATGGCTACCACCCTCTCCAGATCCATTACAAAACGTCTGGGTGCAGTTATTAACCAGATGAAGACGGTGCGGACAGGACGTCCTGTATCTATGGAAACGGCGCAGATTCATGATGAGGTAGGTGATCTGATTGATACGTATAATTATATGAGTACCGAGATGAATACACTGATGGATAATCAGGCTAAGTCAGCGGAAGATCTTAGAATTGCTGAATTTAAAGCCCTGCAGTCCCAGATAAATCCTCATTTTCTGTACAACACCCTGGATATGATTAACTGGCTCTCCCTAAGCCATCAGGAGGAAAAGGTGACGGAAGCTGTACAGGCACTGTCAAAATTCTACAAACTTACTCTGAATAAGGGAAATATAGCCATCTCCCTCAAAGAGGAGATTACCCAGGTTTCACTTTATGTAAAGCTGCAGAATATGCGTTATCAGGACAAAATAGAATTTATTATTGACGTCCCGGATGAAATGATGGATTACGAAATCCCCAAGCTGGTTCTTCAGCCTCTGGTGGAAAATGCCATTATGCATGGTATTTTTGAAAAAGAGGAAAAAATGGGAACGATCCTGATTACCGGTTGGCTGGAAGATGAAGTTTTAGTCTTAATTGTATCGGACGACGGTGTAGGAATCTCGGAAGATAAGCTAAAAATTATCCTCACCGGAGCCGGGGAAAGTATTTCAGGAAGTAATATCGGTATCTATAATACACATGAACGACTACAGCTTTTTTATAATAACACCGACTTTGGCCTTGCATACAGCAGCAATGAAGGAAACGGGACGGAAGTAGAGATCCGAATCCCCGCGAAGAAGATATCTGTTTAAAATATGCCTGGTTAAATTTATAAAGTCACAAAATAATTATTTAATTTATTATTTACTTCCAAAAAATATCCAATACAACATTGACTAATCCTCAAAAAATGTTATCATATATTTGCGGGGATATGATGGTCTGGTATTCGTTCACTCATTTTTTGTAAATGGTGTCTGTTATCAGATCATTTTCCTTTTTTATAAAAAATGCAAAGAACCAGAGCAAATCCCTCCCTGATCTGCTCTGGTTCTTTTTAATTTGCAAGATATACATCTGCCTGCTGCCGTCCGAATACACAGGCATCCTGATGATTATTCATATAGATATCCACGTGTCCATAAGGAGTTCCCCTATCTTCCACGGTATAGACTTCACCATTAATAATCAATCTGGTTCCAAATGGGATACCTCCCATAGCAACTGTTTTGCCCTGTACCGGCATAGCTCCGCTGGCTGTTGGCCCTCCCGACCAGACACCGCAGCAGACCGGGCAGCTGCAATAAGCTGTTAAGGTAAAGTTCCCCAGATGCTGTCCATAATCCTGTTCCCGGGCAAGCTCTGTGTCACCCTGGACGCTGCTGTCATTTTCCGGTCCGTCATTGATCATAACGTCATCTTCAATAATGCGGACTGCCCATACAGCGCTGTCGTAGCTGACGCTGTTGGTGATAATACCTCTTGCACTGCTGTGCGCTTCAATATCCTGTCCGTCACCAATATACATGACTACATGATATACATATCCATTCCGTGCA
>NZ_JNGB01000233.1:0-2430 GCF_001029355.1 Robinsoniella sp. RHS | reverse complement strand
TACCAATTACCGTATAGGAATCGGGTCCTGCATACCGTACAACTGCATAAAAGTTTCCATTATTATTTGCAGGGTCAATTTCAAATTCTACCTCCGTATTTTTAAGTTCCGGCGAGTTCTCATCGATTACCAGTTTTGTACCACTTGCAGGTACCTGAAGTTTTCCATCCCCCTGAGTCAATGTGCCCGTCCCGCTTTTAACCGTAAACCCGTCGATACTATCTTTTGAAAAATCCTTTTGGTATAATCCATCAGTGCCCTCCGGTCCACTCAGGTCAGCTGTGGATACGGACTTTTTCTCATCAGCGCCCCCTGCTGCGTTTGCCGGCATAACCGGCTGAACCGCCAGACAGGTACATAAAAACACCGGCAGAATCTTTTTCCATAACTGCTTCTTCTTCATACATTTACCTTCCTTTCCAATCATCTTTTTTGTTTTCTTAGCTCCTCCGAAACAATACTCTTGTTATATTACCTCCTTCTGAAATACTCAACATTGCACTTCCATCACCTCTGACTTTGATTTTCATCTTTATTCTTGGTTATTTAGTACAGTATTTGGCTTTTTTTTTAATTATTTTTACATATAATTCCATTATATGCGAAAGTAAAGCCCATGTATTTGTACATATACTTATACTTTTTACACAATACGCATATTCACATTAAAGAGGGGCACCTTTCTGAGAAGGTGCCCCTGGCCTGTATTAATCTATATTTCAAAAAACAGCACGGGGTTTGTCAAGTCTTGCTCCGCTTTCCATTCCCCATAATCTTCGCAAACACAATCCCTGTCAGAGTAGAAACGCAGGTCGCCACGATTGCAGCCCCCACGATCGAAGTTGGATTCGTACTCCCATACTGACTCCGGTATGCAATAATGTTTACCGGTATCAGCTGAAGTGAAGAAATATTTAAAATCAAAAATGTACACATAGATTTACTGGCGACAGGTTTATGATGATTCAATTCTCCCAGTTCTTCCATCGCCTTTAACCCCGCCGGTGTAGCCGCCCATCCAAGACCCAGAAAATTCGCTATAAAATTTGTGGTAATATGCTCATTTGCTTTATGATCCTTGGGAATCTCAGGAAACATAAAATGAACAAAGGGCCTGATTTTCTTAGACAGACTCTTAATCAAACCGGCCTCAGAAGCTATCTCCATAATCCCCACCCAGAGCGACATCACTCCTACCATAGTAATGCAAAGCGTTACCGCCTCCTTCGATGAAGTAAGAGCCGCATCTGTAATTTCCTGCATTCTTCCGGTAAACGCACCATAAATAATTCCTATTACAATCATTCCACCCCAGATATAATTCATATATACCCCCAATCAGTTCGTACTGCAGACCATTTTTTCAATGATACACTCTCTTGGCTTAATATATGAAACAAGTTCTTTTTTCATGACATTTTAGATTCGTAATTATCGTTGATCAATTTTAAAGATCACCACTTTTCTCAGAATATCTGCCTACCTAAAAATACTCCGGATGCAGCAATCAAGTACACCGCCCCATAATACAAGGACATAATCGCATACCGGTAAATTTTTTCTTTCCTCTTATGGATCAGCCGGAAGCCCAGGATGCAGTCGGAACATACAAAAAAAATGTCGCCCACAGCAGCCATTACGCCACTCATTCCTCCCTTTGCAATCAGAACTGTAATTCCCATGGATGCCATAACGCTTAAAGCCGCCATATAGAGAAACGCCGGGATTTTCATTCTGGACAAACCCGGAATTTCTTTGCGGAATCCATAGATTATTCCCGCATAAATCAATATAAAAATAATGATTGTAATCCATTCTGCCCCGCCATCCATTGCAAATGCCATTATAAAGCAAACATGGGCTAAGCCAAACGCAGAGGCTCCGGCTATAAAATATATCTCCAGTAAAACATCCGCAGTCATACAAAGCAACGTTCCCATAAAGATAAGCCAGTTAACCGCTTCCCCTTGGCAGAAAACGCCATAAATAGCCAATATCACAGGCATAAAAGTTGCTGACGCCTTTAAAGCCAGTGCTTTCATGCCAATTTTATCCGCCCGGCGGCAATATGCACTTCCAAAACAAACGGTCAAAATGAAAGTCACCAGCAATATCGTCCTATCATTTTCTAACAGTAATCTCATCTGCAAACCCTCCCTGCCACTTCGGTTACAAAAACCTGTTAAAAATCCCTTTCATCAGCCTGCATATCCATACTTTTCCCGGCTGCATCTCCATACCTGCTTAAGCAGCATTTCCATATGCCAGCCGTTTCCATTTCGCCTGTCGGAAGCGGATCACATAAACCAATCCTCTGGTGCACTCGTCCAGTGCCATAGCAATCCATACCCCTTCGAGCCCCCAGCCAAATGTTATGCCAAATACGTAAGCCATACCAAAAGCAATCAGCCACTCTCCTGTAATCCCGGC
>NZ_JNGB01000024.1:0-19056 GCF_001029355.1 Robinsoniella sp. RHS | reverse complement strand
TTTGTCAATGGCATTTGAAAAAAGTTACGTTGATTTATTTGGCATGGCATTTGAAAAAAGTTACGTAGATTCTGATTTTCTATGTCCATGTAGTTTATAAAAGAATAGTCATGGCCAGCCGGAAACAGAACAATAAGTGGAGGGAAACCCCATACAGCCATGAAAAGTTTATTTTGTTCACTACTAAAGTTTATTTAGTTCATTTTAATCAGGCGGATGAAAAGTTATAATTACCTCAGAAAACAGGAGAACATCCAAATGAAAAGGAAGGTAAGGAATTATGAAAAGAACAGTTAAATTTACAGCTCTTGCATTATCGGTTATGATGGCGGGCGGTCTGCTTGCAGGATGCGGAGGCAACAGTAAGTCTTCGGCAGAGGCGGCTACCGCAGCCGGTACAGGATCAGCAGTCAGCACAGACAGTAAGGACGTGACGTTAAAGGTGTGGGCAGATCAGGATGTACTGGATATTACCAAGGATCTGGTAGAGCAGTTTAAAGCAGCTCATCCGGAAAAGAATTATACCATCGATGTTGTATTTTCAGAAAGCGGCAAGGCGGAAGAAGAGGTGAAGAAAGATCCGGAGGCTGCAGCAGATGTAATCGCATTACCTCATGATCAGCTGGGACAGCTTGTAGAGGCGGGCACCTTATATGAAAATACCAAGTATGCAGACAGAATTAAGAGTGAAGATACGCCGACAGCGTTGGATGCGGCTACCTATAAAGATACTGTTTATGGCTACCCGTATGCAGTAGAAGCAATGTATCTGGTTTATAACAAATCCATGCTTACGGAAGAAGATGTGAAAACATTTGAGGGAATTACCGCAAAGGCTAAAATCGGATTAAATGTAGCGGAAGAAGGTACCAACTATACAGTAGCACCGATGTATATTGCAAACGGATGTAAGCTTTTCGGAGATAATGGGGAAGATATTGCAGATACCACTTTTAATTCCGAACAGGGCGTAAATGTAACAAAATGGATTGCTTCTCTAAAAGATAATAAAAACGTGGTTGCCTGCAATGCAGATGCTATGAATAAGTTAAAATCCGGTGAAATCGCTGCTATGGTAACCGGCCCCTGGGGAAAAAAGGATATTACAGATGCCCTTGGAGAAAACCTTGGGGTAGCTGTTTACCCAACTGCTGATTTTGGAGATGGTGCCGTTCAGCTGCGCTCTTTCCAGGGAGTTAAATTACTGGCTGTAAATGCAGCTACCAAATATCCGTTAGATGCAATGGAACTTGCTGATTTCCTCTCAAACCAGGAAAGCCAGAAAGCACGTTTTGAAGGAAATGGTAATATTCCATGCAATAATGCATTAAGAGAATCAGATGAAGTAAAAAATGACATGATCTCCGGCGTTGTTTCTGAGATGACCCAGGAAGACTATACCGTATTAATGCCAAAACTTTCTGAACTGCGTTCCTTCTGGGATATTCTGGATCCGATTATTATCGATGCATATGCAGGTAAATTATCAGATGCAGATATTCAGACAAAACTGGATGCCCTGGTAAATGATACCGCCAGTGCCGCTGCTGCCAATTAATAAGTCAGGCAGGGACCCGGCACAAGTATTTTTCAGATTCGGTAAGCACGCATCTGTCAAAGCATAGGCCGGTCATGAAGATTCATGGCTGGCCTTTTCAGAGGAGATAAGGATATGCAGACAAAAAAGAAAAGAAGAGGAAATCCAGTTAAAAATTATATAAATGGATTTAAAAACGGGGATCTGTCCGTTCGTTTATCTTATTTTATCATGGGAAGTGCCAATCTGATGAATCATCAGATCATAAAAGGTTTACTGTTTCTAGCCATAGAAGCAGTGTTCCTTCTCTACATGATATTTAATGGGGCAGCTGCCCTTGGCGGACTAGTAACCCTTGGGGTGCAGTCGCAGGGGTGGGTCATGGATGAAAATCTGGGCATTAAGGTACAGGTCCAGGGAGATAATTCTATGTTGTTTATGATTTATGGACTGGCAACTGTGATCATAATCGCACTGTTTATCGCAGCTTATTTTGTAAATATAAAAAGCGCCCGGAATATCCAGATGCTCAAAGCGTCAGATAAGAAAATACCTTCCTTTACGGAGGATATTCATTCCTTGCTGGACAGCCGCTTTCACATTTCATTATTAGGACTGCCCACAATTGCTGTATTAATTTTCACTATTTTGCCGCTAATGTATATGATTTTACTGGCATTTACAAGCTATGACCACAATCATCTGCCGCCAAAGAACTTGTTTGGCTGGGTTGGATTTAGCAATTTTGGTTCTATGCTGGGCGGAAATATTGCCGGTACTTTTTTCCCGCTATTAGTTTGGACACTGATCTGGGCACTTTTGGCTACTGTTACAAACTTTCTGGGCGGAGTTATACTGGCGCTTTTGATCAACAAAAAAGGAATTCGTCTTAAGAAATTTTTCCGTACGATTTTCGTAACCACAATTGCAGTGCCTCAGTTTGTATCTCTTCTGATTATGAGAAATATGCTTCATGCATCCGGGCCGTTGAATACATTATTGCAGAATATTGGTTTGATCGATCAGCCAATTCCATTTTTAACAGATCCACTGGTAGCAAAATTCTCGGTTATTATGGTAAATATGTGGGTCGGCATTCCATTTACCCTGATTGTAGTAACCAGTATTTTAACGAATCTGCCGGAGGATCAGGTGGAAGCGGCCAGAATGGATGGTGCCAATACCTTCCAGATTTTCAGAAAGATTACGCTGCCCCAAATCTTTTTTGTTATGACGCCTTCACTGATTCAGCAGTTTGTCGGTAATATAAACAGCTTCAACGTTATTTACCTGCTGACCGGAGGAGCACCGCTTAACAGTAACTTTTATGCGGCAGGAGATACGGATCTGCTGGTAACATGGTTATATAAACTGACGGTAGAAAAGGCGGACTATAACCTGGCGTCTACCATCGGTATCATAACCTTTGTCATATGTGCAGTATTCTCGCTGATTACATATACCAGATCAGCTGCGTACAGTAAGGAGGATATGTATCAATGAAACTGAAAAATAAATTAGGCAATACGATCACTTACATCATACTGATTGCACTTAGTATACTTTGGATATTCCCCATTATCTGGATCGTTCTGACATCATTCAGAGCGGAGAGCGGACAATTTGTTTCCTACTTTATACCAAAGGGATTTACCCTGAACAATTATAAAATGCTTTTTACCATGAGTGAATATCCTTTTTTCAGATGGTTTTCCAATACCTTGATCGTGTCGGTGGCATCCTGCCTGTTAAGTACATTTTTAACCACATCCATGGCATATGTATTATCCAGGCTGAGATTCCGCATGAGAAAACCGATCATGAAAATAGCCCTGGTTCTGAATATGTTTCCGGCATTTATGAGTATGATCGCAGTTTATTATATTTTAAAAGCGATGGATCTGACACAGAGTCTCCTGGCATTGGTACTAATATATTCTTCTGGTGCAGCGCTCACCTTTTATGTTGCAAAAGGGTTTTTTGATACAATGCCAAAAGCGCTGGACGAATCGGCGAAGATTGATGGGGCAACTCAGTTTCAGGTATTTACCAAGATTATATTTCCCCTGTCAAAGCCTATGATTGTTTACACTGCACTTACTGCATTTATGGCTCCGTGGATGGATTTCATTTTCTCCAAGGTTATCATGGGGGATAAGCTTGAGAACTATACGGTTGCGATTGGATTGTACACGATGATGACAAAGTCAAGTTCTAATACGATGTTTACGGTATTTACTGCTGGGTGTGTGATTATTGCGATTCCTATTTCGCTGCTGTTCATCTATATGCAGAAATATTATGTGGAGGGTGTAACCAGCGGAGCCGTTAAGGGCTAAATGCATTGCGGATGCATACATTGGATGATCATTCCGCCAACAGCGGAGCCGTTAAGGGCTAAATGCATTGGCAGGAATGAATCAGCAGATACACTTAAGTTCAAAGTTTAGGCGCAGAGTTATGCGCAGATGGAGGATAAAATGCTTAAAAAGTGGTGGCATAATACAATTGGATATCAGATTTATCCAAAGAGCTTTCAAGATACCAATGGGGACGGAATCGGTGATATCAGAGGGGTTATCCGGCATTTGGACGATTTGCAGGATCTGGGGATCAATGTAATCTGGTTATGTCCGATATACAAATCCCCGATGGTGGATCATGGTTATGACATTTCCGATTACGACAGGATCGACCCGATGTTTGGAACAAATGAAGAGATGGAAGAACTGATACTGGAAGCAGATAAAAGAGGAATCAAAATACTGATGGATCTGGTGGTAAATCATACGTCAGACCAGCACGAATGGTTTCAAAAAGCAATGGCGGATCCAGACAGCGAATATGCGGATTATTATATTATAAAAGAAGGGGATGGAGATAACCCGCCCAACAACTGGCGCTCTATTTTTGGCGGCAGTGCCTGGGAAAAAATTGGAGATACCAATAAGTACTATCTGCATCTTTTTACAAAAGGCCAGCCGGATCTGAATTGGGAAAATCCAAAACTGAGGGAAATCATCTACGATATGGTAAATCGATGGCTGGACATGGGACTTGGGGGATTTCGCATCGATGCAATCAGCCATTTAAAGAAAAACTTTGCATATGTCAACCAGCCGGCAGACGGACCGGACGGGCTTGCCAGTGCCTGGGATTATTTCCGCAATGCAAAAGGACTAAATGTCTTTCTGAATGAGTTAAACGAAAAGACCTTTAAGCCTCACAATGCTTTGACAATCGGAGAGGTGGACGATGTCAGACCGGAAGAACTGGGGGAATTTATCGGAGACGATGGTTATTTTTCCACGATCTTTGATTTCTGCCATACGCAGTTTCATGTAAAGGATAAAGAATGGAAAGACCGTCCGTTAGAAATGATCCATGAACTGAGAGAGCGGCTGTTTGCAAAACAGGATTACGCGAAAGGCCATGGTCTGATGTGTAATTTTACAGACAATCACGATACATCCAGATCAGTGGAGCGGTTTATACCGGAAGAGTATATTAGTTTTTATAGCGAATCTTTGCTGGCTTCGGTAAACTTTTTCCTGCGAGGAATTGTATTTTTATACCAGGGGCAGGAAATTGGAATGCGGGATTACCAGAAAAAATCGATTAACGAGTTTCTGGATCTGGCAACCTTCAACAATTATAATGGATACCTGCTAAAAGGTATGACGGAAGAAGAGGCATTGGAAAAAGTCAACAACGAATGCAGGGAACACAGCCGGACTCCTATGCAGTGGAACGACAGGAAAAATGCAGGGTTTACGGAGGGAACTCCATGGTTCGAAGTAAATCCGAACTACCGCAGGATAAATTATGAGGCACAGAAAAAAGATGAAAACTCCCTGCTTTCTTATTACAAAAAGATGATAGCCTTAAGAAAAAGGGAAGATCTTGAAGAAGCTTTTATTTATGGCGATACCATTCCACGGTATGAAGACCAGGATGGAATCATTGCTTATGAAAGAAGATATGAGGGAAAACGGATACTGGCGATCCACAATTGTAATGCAAGGGAAATCAGGCTGCCGTTAGAAGATGAAATTGGAGAAATACTTTTGAACAATTATGAGAAATTGAATGTCGGGGAAGGCAATGTTGTTCTGAGTGGGTTTCAGAGTGTGATAACGAAATTAATATAGATAAGAAAATCAGCCTGGGAGGAAGATATCTCCGGCTGATTTTTAATTGTAGTGAATATGGATTTATCTAAAAGATTTGACAAATGATAATTTATATCATATAATGAACATTGTTCAAGTTGAATATAAAGGAGATAGTACATATGGATGTAAAATTAATTTTAGCTATAATTACGATTACTCTGGCACTGATATTTTATACAATCGGCGTTTTTTCAGAGCGAAAGGCACATGTTTTGCGCAAGCCTCATGTTATCATATTCTGGCTGGGCCTGGTGTTTGATACCACAGGAACTACCATCATGAGTACCATTGCCGGAAGTAAGCCAGGTACTGGTGGCATAAATCTCCATGGAATTACAGGCGCTCTGGCAATTGCCCTGATGCTGTTCCATGCAGTATGGGCAACGATTGTTCTGGTGAAAAAGGATGAGCAGAAACAGGAGAATTTCCACAAATTCAGTATTTTTGTCTGGGCGGTATGGCTGGTGCCTTATGTGCTGGGTATGATAGTTGGAATGGGGAATTAGAGAGAAGTGTTTTTTGAGAAGATTGAAAAATGAAACCTTTTTTGAAACATTTATCTGGTAAATTTAAACAGGAAAGATCTGCGGTATGATATGGCTGGGAAAGCTAATCATACCGCTTTTTTTTATTTTTTATTAAAGAGGTTTATATGGTAAGACTACTCTGTTTTATATTTTAAACATTTTTGGTTATCCATCTACCTGTTTCGTTAATGTGATGTAATATATAATAAAATTATCTTAAAACAAAAACAGATATCAAAAGGAATCGATGTGGTGAACCTGAAAATGTGTTAAAACAAGGAAAATGAAAAACGAATTATGAAAGGAAGAGACAGGGTATGAAAAGAAGATGGATGAGTTTAATATTTACAGGGATTGCGGCAATGGCAGCCGTAGGTATGCTGGCAGGATGCGGAGGCAATGGGGCTGACAGCCAGGTTTCCCCGGATGGGAAGAGCAGCAAAACGGGAAGTGAGATGTCAGAAAACCTGGATAGTGGGAATACGGGAGAAGGTGTAAAAACAGGAGATGGACCGGCGCTGACAGCTATGTGCGTTGGAAGCGCAGCCGATGCATATCGGGAGACGTATCAGAAAATTGCTGATGAGTTTTCAAAGGACAATGAGTGGGGAGCCACGGTAAATATAGAGTTTTATGAGAACGAACAGTACAAAACAAAATTGACAACGCTTATGGCTTCTAATTCTGTGCCCGATATATTTTTTACCTGGGAGTTGGATTATTTAAAACCATTTGTAGAGGGCGGCAAAGTGGCATCCCTTCAGGAAGCGGTGGAAGGAGATGACAAGTGGAAGAACAGTTTTGCAGAAGGGGTACTGGATCCGGTGACTTATGATGGAAAACTATATGCAATACCAACCCAGAAGTCCTTTTGTGTCATGTTTTACAATAAAAAGATATTCGAAGAGAATCAGGTAAGCGTTCCAGAAACCTATGAAGAGTTTCTGGATGTATGCGAAACCTTAAAAAATAACCAGGTTACGCCAATGATACTGGCAGCTACTGATTCCTGGATTCCGGCGCAGTTTGTGCAGCAGATATCAAACGGAATAGCAGGAATGGATTTGTATGATGGCATCTGTGACGGAACGAGAAAATGGAATGATCCGGCGCATGTGGAAGCTTCTAATGAAGTACAGAGTATGATAGATAAGGGATATTTTCAGGACGGAATGCTTGGTATGACCGCAGAAGAAGTGCAGTCTCAGTTTAAACAGGGAAAGGCGGCTATGTATTTTCAGGGAGCATGGGATGCATCCACAATTCTGGATAAGAATACCAGTTCCATCACCGATTGTGTAGGTGCTTTTACACTCCCGGCAAAGAATTCCCAATTCAATAATATTTCAGTTGGATCGGTAGATACCTGCTTTGCCGTTGCGGAATCCTCATCCAACAAGGAGATTGCAGTTGCATTTTTGAAATACTGGACCTCCAAACAAAGTGAAGAGAAACTGCTTTATGAGATGGGAAGGCTGCCATCTTTAAAATTAGAAGTAGATGATTCTAAGATTGACCCACTGGTTGCTGAGATTATCAGCTTATCAAACCAGGCAAAGGGTCTCACACCCTGGTGGGACAGAGCCTTTGGGGCCGGAGAAGGTGTGGAATTTAATAATCAGTGTCTGGCGGTATTCGGAGGTTCCGATCCCAGGAAAGCATTTGATGAACTGCAGGCATTTGCAGAAGAAAATGCAGACCGCTAAAAGTTTAAACCTTTCTGTCGAAGCGGCAGTTAATCAGGCTTAAGGAGGCTGTTAATATGGACAAAATTTTAGGAAATAAAAAAAGTATTGCAGTATTTGTACTTCCGGCATTTTTAATCTATGGTGTATTTTCTCTGATACCGATATTTTATAATATTTATATCAGTTTATTTCAGACTGATCTGATGAGTCCGGGAAAATTTGTGGGATTGAAAAATTATTTGAATCTGTTTAAAGATTCTACCTTTTTAACGGCTCTGCGCAATAATATTTTCATGGTAATCGGTTCCTTAATTGCCCATCTGCCGCTGGCAATAATTTTTGGAAATATTCTGTTTCAAAAGATAAAAGGAAGTCACTTTTTCCAAACAGTATTCTTTTTGCCCAGTGTTATATGTGGGGTGGCAGTGGGACTGATGTGGTCTTTTATTTATAATTCGGAATTTGGGCTTCTGAATAAACTCCTTGAAGTTCTGGGATTTGGTAATGCTCAGCAGGCATGGCTGTCCAACCCCCGGATTGCACTGTTTTGTATTATTATTGTTGTCATGTGGCAGTTCGTTGGGTATCACATGATTATACAGATAGCTGCAATGAAAAATATACCAAGTTCCCTGTATGAAGCGGCTGAAATCGATGGAGCCAGCAGATGGATACAATTTCGCTCTATTACTTTTCCACTCATTAAAAATATATTAAAGGTGGATGCAGTGTTGATTATTACAGGGTCCCTGAAATATTATGATCTGGTGGCGGTTATGACCGGCGGAGGCCCAAACCATGCAACCGAATTAATGTCTACTTATATGTTTTATCAGGGATTTCGGACATTAAAATACGGATATTCAGCAGCAATTGGTGTTATTTTACTTGTTTTATGTATCTGTGCCGTTGCTGTTTCGAATTTGATTTTCAAATCGGATCCAGTTGAATTCTAGTATTGCATGATGGTTTTGAAAGGAGGAATAAAGATGAGGATAAATGGAAAAGACAAGATGTTTTTCGCATTTAAGTATACAGGGCTGGGGCTATTCACACTTACCTGTATTTATCCGATTATATGGCTGTTAATCAGTTCGTTTAAGACCAATGATGAGTTATTTGCCAATCCCTGGGGCATGCCGGAAGCCTTTGGGTTTAAGAATTATATTTCTGCGATGGTGGATGGAAAGATTGGGACATATTTTACAAATTCTGTTATAATTGCAGTAATAGCGGTATTAGCCGGAGCGGTCTTAAGCTGTATGGCTGCCTATGCAATATCACGGATGAAATGGAAGCTCTCCGGAATAATGATGAATATATTTTTGCTGGGTATGATGATACCTGCATATGCAACGATTATCCCGTTATTTAATATGTTTAATAAGGTAAACTTGTTGAACACCCATGCTTCGGTGATTATTCCCCATATAGCCAACAGCTTTCCAATGGCTATCTTCATACTAACCGGATTTTTTCTGTCAATTCCCCGTGATATTGAAGAAGCAGCAGTAATGGATGGGTGCAGTATCTACCGTATTTTCTACCAGATCATTATGCCCATCTCCAAATCCTCTGTTGTGACGGTAGCTGTGATTGTATTTATCAATATCTGGAACGATCTTCTGCTTCCTCAGATATTTCTGACAGACCAGTCAAAAATGACGCTTCCAGTGGGACTTACTGCTTTTCAGGGGCAATATGCAACGGATTATACAGCGATGATAGCTGCAGTTGTGATTACCATTATCCCCAGCGTGATTGTATACATTCTATTACATCGAAATATTATGGAGGGAATGGTGGCAGGGGCAGTAAAGGGCTGAGGAAGGATACAGGAAAAGGGGGAATATCATTGAAACTGCTGGTTGCAGATGATGAATTTATTATACTCCAGGGAATTTTATCCATGGACTGGAAGGCAGAGGGGTTTGAAAAGGTCTTAAGTGCACAGAATGGGCAGGAAGCCAGAGAATTGCTGGAGAGAGAAGAGATTGACATTATTATCAGTGATATCCGCATGCCGGGGCTGTCAGGTCTTGAGCTGGCGGGGTATATCCGGGAATACCAGAAGAGTACCATGGTAATACTGCTCACCGGATTCAGTGATTTCCAGTATGCACAGGAAGCAATCAGACAGCAGGTATATGATTACATATTAAAACCAATTAAGACGGATGAATTAGCTGCTTCCGTGAGACGTGCCGTAAGTATTCTGGAACAAAAAAGATATTCCAGGAAAGTAGTCCGGGAACACGAAGATATGGTGGGGGCTTTTGATGCTGCCGAGCAAATACTTTACAGTTTCCGGGGGGCAAATCCTCAGGTTATGGATATGCTGGCTTATATCGCGCAGAATTACAGCGGAGATATTACACTGAATGCACTGGCTGAACAGTATCATTTCACCGCGATCTATCTGTCAAGGTTGATAAAAAGGGAAACGGGCTACTCCTTTGTGGATATCCTGAATGGTATCCGTCTTATGAATGCGGGGTATCTGCTAAAGGAAAATAAACAGAAAATCAATATGATCTGTGACAGAACAGGATTCCATGATTCCCGCTATTTCAGTCAGGTGTTTAAGCGGATATTTGACAGCACGCCGGGAGAGTACAGGAAGAACCCGGGGATACAAAAGGATTATTCAATCAGAGAAATTCTGGACATGATGGACAGGAAAAAATAAGAGGTACAGCAGTATTACAGATTTTCTGTAATATGCCATGGGGTTAATCATGCAAAGAAAGCACAGATTCAAGGATATGAGGCTGAAAGAAAAGCTGATTCTGACATTTTCGGTATTGGTTATCATTTCCAGCGCAGGTATTTCGTTTGCTTCAATGGCTGTATTCCAAGCGGTTTACAAAGAAAAGTCCAGGCAGTATATCATGGATATTACCAGACAGACAACAAATAACCTGGAAAATAATATTGATGAAATGGAGACCATTACTTTTAATACATTGAAAAACACTAAGATTCAGGAGCAATTGGGCATAGTCAATACGAAAACGCTGTCTGAATATGAGAAGCTGCTGGTAAAAAGGTCAGTGGAGGAAGAACTGATCGGAGATGCCCTCTATAATAAAAACGTAACTTCCCTGAGCGTTATTTCCCTGACGGAGGAAGCGTTTACGGTACAAAAGCAGGTTGGAGAGCAGGTCATACAGATGTTCTCCGGAAATGAAGTCTTTGATGCGAAGGGCTCCACCCTCTGGAAACTGACAGATGACGGGCAGAATGGAATCTGTATTGAGCGGGCTATTTATGACTTTAAAACACAGCGTCCCATTGGAATCATCGATCTCGTCTGCGAAGAGGCATATTTCTCCGATATTCTGGAAGATATATCAAATACGTACACCAGTGGTACTTACATTGTGGATACAGATGGAATAGTAGTGGCATCCAACAACAGGAAGCATGTGGGAAGTTATTTTCCGGTGGAACTTGAAAGGCTGCAGAATATGGAAAATGATTCACGGGCAGAAATCAATGAAGTGGATTCCTACCTTTATACCGGTGAAAAAATGCCCAATGGATGGATGCTGGTTACAACGGTAGCAGTTGGAGAAATACAAAAAGATATCCGGTACTTTGCGCTTTTTTCAGGCGGGATAGCTCTGCTGGCCATAGTAGTAGCTGTGGTTGCAATTATTTTGATGATCAGGCATATTACCTTTCCCCTGGGACAGTTGAGCAAAAGTATGACGGCAGTGGGACAGGGGGATTTTTCAGGCCGGGTGCACATAGCGGGCAATGATGAAATCGGAAGTCTGGGAAGAACATATAATGATATGGCTAAGAACATAGAAACCCTGATTGAAAAGGTATATAAAATGGAGATATCCCAAAAGCAGGCGGAGATTGAATTTCTTAAAATGCAGATTAATCCCCATTTTCTGTATAATACCCTGGATACCATCAGCTGGATGGCAAGGAGCGGAGGAAATAATGACATCTCCGATATGGCGGTTACACTGGCGGATCTGCTTCGGGCGACTATAAAGCAGGATAGTTTCATAACAATTGATGAGGAATTAAAAAGTGTGCGGAATTATCTGTTTATTCAAGAATACCGTTTTGGGGATAAGGTAGAAGCCTCTTATCAGATTGATAACCTGACAAGGGATTATATCATTCCAAACTTCATTTTGCAGCCATTGGTAGAAAATGCCATTATACATGGACTGGAACCAAAACTTGGAAAAGGAAATCTGAATATTGAAATCAGAATGCAGGAGCAGGGTATCTTTTTTTGCGTGAGCGATGACGGAGTCGGAATGACGCCGGAAGAGGTGCGCAGAACCTATGAGCAGTGTGAAAGAGATGATGGCAGGGAATCTATTGGAATCAAAAATGTATACCGCCGTCTGAAGATTTATTATGGGGCAGAAGGGACTTTAAAAATAGAAAGTGCCAAAGATGAAGGGACAAAAATTACTTTCTGCCTGTCCCTGAAGAAGTTAAATGAGCAGTTGGAGAACGAAATATAGTGGAGGGTCTTATGACAATTGAAAAGAGTATAAAACTGGATAAACTAGCACTTGGTACCTGCTATTATCCGGAACATTGGGACAGGTCTCTATGGAAAGATGACCTGAATAGAATGAAAGAGGCAGGTATTGAAACAATTCGGATTGCAGAGTTTGCCTGGAGCAAAGCAGAACCTTTGGAAGGGCAGTTTACCTATGAATTTTTCGACGATTTTTTAGATATTGCTGAAGAAACTAAGATGCAGGTAATTATGGGGACGCCCACAGCAACCCCTCCGGCATGGCTTACACAAAAATATCCGGAAGTGTTAAACTGTGATATCAATGGAGTCCCGTTTCGTCATGGGGCAAGGCGGCATTACAATTATAACTCAAAAAAATATCAGGAGCTCAGTGCCCGGATTGTAACAAAAATGGCACAGCATTATGGTAAGAGAAGTTCTGTCATCGGATGGCAGATCGACAATGAATTGAATTGTGAGACAGACGTATTCTATTCTGAAAGTGATACACTGGCATTCCGGGAATACCTTAAGAACAAATATAAAGATCTGGATGCTTTAAATGCCGTATGGGGAACAGTCTTCTGGAATCAGACATACACCGAATGGGAGGAAATCCATGTACCACGTACCACCATTAGTAATTCCACAAATCCCCATGAGGTATTGGACTATATCCGATTTATATCAGACAGTGCCTGCCGTTTTGCCAAGATGCAGAGTGATATTTTAAGGACGTACAAGAAAGATTCCGATTTCATTACGACGAATGGAATGTTCTCCCACCTGGATAACCACCGCATGACAAAGGAATCCCTGGATTTTTATATGTACGATTCCTATCCTAATTTTGCATACTGCCTGTGCGAGGATCCGCTGCATTCAGATGATTTAAATGACCGGAAATGGAGCCGTAATCTGGCAGAAGTGAGATCTGTTTCCCCAAACTTTGGTATTATGGAACAGCAGTCGGGTGCCAACGGGTGGAATACCCGGATGGAAGCTCCGGCTCCAAAACCCGGGCAGATGACACTTTGGACTATGCAGAGCGTAGCACATGGTGCAGATTACATCAGCTATTTCCGTTGGCGTACTGCGATTATGGGAACCGAGATTTATTGGCATGGCATTCTGGATTATGCCAACCGGGATAACAGAAGACTGGAGGAAGTACGGGAGATACATGGGAAATTTCGGAAAATAGGAGAACTGGCGGGAAGCAGATATCAGGCATCCTTTGGTGTAATCAAAGACTATGATAATGTCTGGGATGCAGATCTGGATGTATGGCATCAGCGTATGGAAAAAGTAAGTCAGAAGGGAATTTTTGAGGCGGCACAGTTAACCCATACGCCGATGGATTACGTCTATCTCACAGAGGATGTATCCTTGCAGGAACTATTAAAGTATCCACTATTATTCTATCCCCACGGTATTATTATAACAAACAAAAGAAAAGCCCTTTTAGAAGCTTATGTGCAGGAAGGGGGTATCCTGATTCTGGGATGCAGGACCGGATATAAAGACAGAACCGGAAAATGTGTGATGCAGAATCTTCCCGGGCTTATGCAGGATTTGTCGGGAACGGACGTAACAGACGGTACTTTTATCGGGAAAGCAGATGGAAAGATTATGGTGGGCTGGGAGGATTGCTTGATAGAAGCAGCGGTTTATAATGATATCCTGGAACCGCTTACCAATCAGGCGGAAATACTGGGTACTTATCAGTCTAATTATTATAAGGGGGCAGCAGGACTTATAAAGAATAACTGGGGGAAAGGTAAGGTCTATTATTTTGGGGGAGCTTTTACAAGGGATACGGCAGAGGTTTTCTTAAGGAAGCTTTGTGTGGCAAAACCTTATCAGAATATCCTGGATTTACCCCGGGAGACAGAATTAGCCGTAAGGGAAAAGGATGGCAGACAATATATATTTGTCCTGAACTATAGTCACGAGCCAGTATGGATCTGTTTAAAACAGTCGTTGCTGGACCTGTATACAGGTGCTCAGGTGATGGGGACCATGGAAATGAAACCATATGAGACAAAAGTATTTTTGAGGAACTTATAAAATTTAATAGCAGTGAATGGCCTCTCATGAAGCATAACTTCGTGAGGGGCTTTTTTGTAATTGTGCAATATAGATAGAAATTACTGGAAAAACCTTGATAAATGCATTGGAAAAACGGTAAAAAAGGAAGAAACAAACAAAAAGGAAAAATCTTCTAATATTATGTTGAAAAAAGAAATTATTTTTGTAATAATGTTAGGTATATCGACAGGAAACGATTTCCAGTAAGAGAAAGGAGGAGGGGAAAGGAAATCCGGGTTTCCATGTAGGAGAATAACTAAACTTATCTTATGGGATGTGAAAAAGGAGGAAATAATGTATATCAAGCAAAAACAAAAAAGATTTTTAGCGATGATGTTAGCAATTGTACTTGTCGTGTCAGGGATTGTGCCTCAGGGAATGATACAGGTATCTGCACAGGAAAAAACCCTGCCCATATATTCCGGGAGAAATATGAGTATTTCGTCAGCGGCAAATACGCTCAATGTTACAGAGGAATATCTGACAAGGCTTTCAACGCTAAAGGAGGGGACCATTGCAGTAAGATACCGATCCAATCCCAATCAGGGATTAAGTGCTTTGTTCAGTCTGTCCAGTACAGATCCAGGGCAGGAAAATACCTATGCGGTTGCCTATGTTAATCCAACGGGAAACAAAGCCGGGGTAGAAGTACGTCAGGGGAACAACAGCAATGTAACAAATTATAATCAGGTTAGTGCCACAGCTTCGATTCGTGATGACCAATGGCATACAGTTGTTTATGTATTTGGGAAAACGAAATTCCAGATCTATCTGGACGGAAAGAAGCTTACGGAACAGGATAAGTCTGGCTTCTTTGACAAAATAACAGAAGCGGACTCCGTTAAAGTAGGTGCTTTGGATCGTGCTCCGGCTAAAGGAGGGACAAATCAATGGGTATTTAGCGGTGACATTGACCTGGTAGAGGTGTATGGACAGGCTCTTTCAGCAGAAGAAGTGGCAGAGATGCAAAAGGCAACTGCTTATGAACCGGTAATTCCCGATGATCCGGAAGATGCGGTCAGAACAGATACAAGGCTATTCTACAATGGATATGAGAATTCTGCTTCATATCGTATTCCATCCTTATTAACAACAACTGAGGGAACTATTATTGCAGCCATTGATAAACGCCAGAGCGGATCTGCAGACCAGGGTAATATTGACACTGTTATCAAAAGGAGCACAGACGGGGGCGTAACCTGGGAGGAAACAAAAACTCTGGTAAATCTCCCATCGGGGCAGAACAGACATGCACTGAGTATTGATGCAAATATGGTCCAGGACAGAAATACCGGTAAAATATTCCTGATGGTAGATATGTTCCCAGAGTCCAATGCAATTATGGATTCTGGAAGTCTGGTAACTTCCTCCGGCTATAAAGAGGTGAACGGAAAGAAGTATCTGATCTTAAGAGATTGTCCAAATTCAGAAAGAGGCAACACTTACACAAAAGAATATACAATCCGGGAAAATGGAATCGTGTACGATGAAGTATCAGGTGAAGCCACCAATTATGTGGTACCTAATCTGGCAGATGGAAAACTATTTGAAAAGATTGCAGTCAGTTCAGCAAATAGGACGAAAGAAGATGGAATCTCGGGAGAAGAAATATTAGGTGAAGAAACATCAGCGGTTGGAACATCAGTAGAAGAAACGTCAGAGAATGGAACACCGGCAGATGAAACATCAGCGAATGGAACACCAGCAGGTGAAACATCAGGAGAAGCACCGGGAAATGAAACTTCAAAAGATGTAACATCTGGAGATGAAACGTCAAAAGAAGAAGCATCAGGAAATGAAACGCCAAAAGATGTAACATCTGGAGATATAACGCCAAAGGATGTAACACCAGGAAAAGAAACACCAGAAGAGGAAACGAAAGAAGAAGCACCAGATACAATAACCGAAGAAAATACAACAGGGGAAGAAACAACAGAAGCAACCAGAAAAGCAACCATAAAAGAAACAGCAGAAGAAGTATCCAATAAAGATGAAACAGAGTTGCAATCCAATGTTATCGGAAATCCAATACTGATGGAAGATGATGGCGAAGTACTGGAAGCGGAGGGTGAACCGGAATCTGGTCAGACAAGTGAGCAGGTATCTAAAGCCCAGCCGGCAAATGCAAACGATGATGCAGACCAACTGCAGTACGCCGGCAACATTTATCTCTATACCGGAACTGAGGCGGCGCCATTAAAAGCAGTCAGAACATCACATCTCTGGATGGTCACAAGTGAAAATGATGGTGTAGACTGGTCTGAGCCAATTGATCTGAACGGTCAGATCAAAGAAGACTGGATGCTCTTTACCGGGACGGGTCCGGGAGTAGGCATACAGATGAGCAATGGACGTTTAATACTTCCGGTATATATTACAAACAGTAATGTAGGCGGGAGCCAGTCAGCAGCGGTAATCTATAGTGATGATGCCGGTGAAACATGGCACATGGGTGAAACCGTAAATGACGGAAGAGTACTTAGCAACGGAACCATACTGCAGACGAAAACCATGAATAACAACGGCGCAATGATGACAGAATCCCAGGCAGTGGAGGTAACAAATGCAGCAGGAGAAAAAGAACTGAGACTGTTCTGCAGAAACCAGGGTGGGAATGTAGCCATAGCCACCAGTAAAGACGGAGGAGAGACCTGGGAGAATACCCTGAAGTTTGATTCCGTATTAAGGGATGCATATTGTCAGCTTACGATTGTTCCTTATCCATATGAGGTGCCCGGATATGAGGGTAAGGAAATGTTTCTTTTTGCTAATCCGGACAGTACTTATGCGGCTGGTCGAAACCATGGAACCCTCCGTCTTGGATATTATGAACCACAGACAGATGAATTTGTATGGATTGCATCCAGATTAGTGGAAGCTGGAAATTATGGATATTCATGCCTTTCCGTTTTGGGAGAAAATCAAATCGGATTATTCTGGGAAGGAACAAACCTGGATCAGAATTATACCACGTTTAATTTACAATGGCTGATGGCTGACAAGACGCCGGTGGAAAGGACAGCACCAGCCGTACAAGGTGTCAGATGGGAAGGAAGCAGGATTGAAGTAACATTTGACCAGCCAATGATGGTAATAGGCAGCCCCCATCTGGAAGCAAGCGCTGACGGAGAACCTGTTTCTATGGAATATGATTCCGGCAGCGGCACGACGAAGCTATTATTCCGTCCGGGGACGGATGACACACATGAGCTGACGTTCCGTAAAATAACAGCTGAAGGCAGGGATTTTTACGGCAATGCGCAAAATATCGGGGTAGCCGAAGGCGGATTTGACGGATTTACCATACCCGCATCCCAGGGACCGTCCATCGAAACCGTTATCAAACCAGGATACAGTTCCATTAAAATTAATTTTGTTCCGGCAGAAGGCATCACAGAGTATGATATCTACCGAAGTGAAGATGAAAATGGAACTTATGAAAAGATCGGAAGCACCAAGGGTACCTCTTATATTGATCAGACAGGGGCAGGAAAGACCTATTATTACCAGGTGCGGTCCAAAGATGGGAACAAAGTATCGGATAAAATATGTAATAACAGCCCAACCGGCATAGAATCAATGAAAGAAAATGCTGTTCTGTACCAGGATCTTGCAGGGCAGAAATTTAATGGAAGCACATTGGTTGATGCGAGTGAAAAAGCTGCAGAAGTAGGCAAACTGTCAACAGGATCCGTCCTGATTAAATTCCGGACAACTGATAAAAGTGGTAATCTCATGATGCTGATGGGAAAAACTGCGGGGGAATCCACAGCGATCAATGGATCCGTAAACAAAGCCTCCTTTTATTTGGAAAAATCGGATAATCTTATGCGATACCGTGCAGATATGAAACACACCAGAGCATCTGTTGCCGGAATTGATTATGCCGACGGAGAGTGGCATACAGCGATGGTGACCCAGGCAGACAGCGGATATGTCTTCCGGTTTGCAATTGACGGTGTAGACAGGGGGAAATTTACGGGAGATAGCAATAAAGGATTTTTCTCAACCGTACAGAACTTAAACCAGCTCACCATAGGAGGTTATTATAATGGCAATACCCAGACGGTATCCAATGGTTTTAAAGGTGAGATTGCTTACGTAGTGGTAACAGATGAAGCAGCCAGTTTAGAAGATACACTGGAGATAACCAAGTCAGAAAGCGGAATATTATGTGATTTACCGGAGCAGATGTTTGACCAGTCAAAAGATAATACCTGGGTATTTACCGGTGGAACAGATGTGGAAGGCGGTTACGGCGCAACCCAGGGAATCCGAAATTATGTGGGGCAGTTTGAAGAGTATATCCGCTGGACAAAAAATGGTGGTGTTATGGGGCGTCAGCGCTATATGATCAATACCGGGAAAGCCGGAAATACAATCGCAGATGTAAAGGATCAGTTTGAGAAGCTGGTTGGAAAATATGATCCGAGAGCGCTTGCCGTGATGGTAGGAGAAGAAGATTATCAGGCGGGAACTGAAGGGCTGGAAGCATTTAAGGCATCCCTGCAGACACTGGCAGATAAAGCACTTGGGC
>NZ_JNGB01000232.1:0-2880 GCF_001029355.1 Robinsoniella sp. RHS | reverse complement strand
TAGCTAATCAGACGCGGGTCCATCTCATACCACCGGAGTTTTTCACACTGTGCCATGCAGCACTGTGCGCTTATGCGGTATTAGCAGACATTTCTGTCTGTTATCCCCCTGTATGAGGCAGGTCACCCACGCGTTACTCACCCGTCCGCCGCTCAGTCATTAAAACTTCTTTCCGAAGAAATCGGTTTTAATGCTTCGCTCGACTTGCATGTGTTAAGCACGCCGCCAGCGTTCATCCTGAGCCAGGATCAAACTCTCAAATAAAGTTTTGATCTTAGTTCAAAAATCAACTACTAGCTAATTTTATCCCTTTATTACTGTTTTAAGGTTGTATCATTTCTGATACGGTTCTTAATTTTGAAATCTCTTTTAATAGAATCTTTCAAGGTTGTTTCACTGTTCAATTATCAAGGTTCTGCTTGCTTTTCTTTGTTGTTGTACTCTTTAGCGCAACTTCTATATCCTATCACACCGCCAAGTCTTTGTCAACAACTTTTTTTAAAAGTTTTTTATGTATCTCGTCGCCGTTCTCACAGCAACTTTTATATGATAGCATTTTATAAATCATTTGTCAACACTTTTTTTGAGTTTTTTCAACTTTATTCGAGTCGATTTCTCGTGTTACATTCGTGTCGGATTTTGTTCTTTGCTGTCTGTTTGAGACAACTTTGTTATGATACCACCTGGAAACCGATCTGTCAACACTTATTTTGTAATTTTTTTATATTTTTTGCACAATTGATTCAATTTATTAATTCTACTGTATTCTACTGTTTTTTTCTCCCCTATCCATTGCATCCTGTCAATTGTACCTCTTTTCACAACATATTTTATTCTGTTATGAAATCAACTGTTAATTTTCAACCATATTGTAATAACCGGCTGCATACTGAATTACGTCTATTTTTTTAAGATTTGGGATAAATTATTATATTTACTTTCCTTCCTACGCTCTCTATACTGTAGTTAATATCAATGCTAAATGCCAATATATAATGGTAAATATACAAAATATCAAGCAATAGGAAAAAACAGAACTGGTACGGTAAAAGTACTTAAAACAGTAGATGTAGATTTCGTCTACAATTTTTAATTCTTAGAAAGATAATCTTTTTTGCCTTTCAAATACTATTTGTAGTATTTGGGAGGTTATTTTTTGTTCTAAAATTATTGAATAAAAGTATGGTACCCTGCTTGTCTATACGAAAAGTTCCCGTAGTGGGTAATCATTTATTGCTAATATTAGCATTTTGATGACATGCTTTTTACATTTCAGTACATATCACATCAAAAACACCAAAAATTATTTTATAATGTACTCTTAAATTTATATGAAAAGGGAGAAAATGATATGTGGAAGAAAAAAGAAAGAAAAAGATTTTTAAAGTCAATTATATGTATAACTATAGCAACATTGGTATTTGTTTCAGATATCCCTAATTTAGGACTTATACTAAACGTTATGGCTAACCCAAATCCAGATCAGTTAATGACTTTGAAAGAAACAGAAGAAACGGAAATTAAGCAAAAAGATACTGAAACAGAATCAGAGGAGTCAAGTATCATTACGGAACCAAATAGCGGATCTGATCTAAAAGCAGAAACGGAAAGTGAACAATTTGAGAGCTCGGAAACAAATGTAGAAGAAGACACAGATTTGTTTCAAACAGAAGGTCAAAAAAAGGATAATGGTGATAACCGGCAGTCTGATTATGTCAACAAGACTATTCCTAAAGATATTGTTTACGATGAGATTATAGAAGGAGATACTGTTCTTAGTGGAGGAGAATATTATAAGAAAAAAATATTATATAAAGGAAATGTGTATATTGATAACCGTATTAATTTTAGTTATAGTACAATTAGGGTAACTGGAAATATAGTTTTTCAATCCGGGGCATTGGAGTCAAATGAATCCACTATTTATGTAGATGGTGATTTCCGTATCCAATCTGAGGATGAGAGAGGCGAATATGGTAGCACACAAGCACATTTGCATGCAAACTCGGGTACTCATATTGTAGTGGGAGGAGACTTTTATACCCAAAGTACGAATAATTCGAATGAAATTGACCGGTATCGATCAGTACTGGAACTGCATGGGAACTTTAACCAAGTCGACGAAAGTTATTTCAAGAACTATGGAAAACTGGTATTTGCAGGGGAAAAAGACCAGCATATTTCAATGCCTTTGCTTAATTATCCATCTAAAATATCATTTTTAGGACGCATAGAGGTATCTAATAAGGAAGGAAAAATTTATGCTGATACCATATTGTGGGATATTGAATTGATACAAGATACGGTAATAGGCGGGGAAGAGGTGAGCCTTACAGGTAATACCAATGGTTACAATTTAAAAATTGATAATAATTACTTAGAAAATGGACTAATACTGAACAAAGGATCTGTACTGCATATAGGTGGGGATTATCGGCTCCAGAAAAAGTCAGTGGATGGTGGATATGAAGAGACTGGGTGTGTGCTTGGTGCTGAAGAGGGGGCACGCATTATTGTTAAGGGTGACTTTTACACACAGAGTGCTTCTAAATATAATAGTTTAAAGCCAGGAGCTATTTTAGAATTATATGGTGATTTTTATCAATTGGGTCCTACTGTGTTATATGGAATTTACGGATTTAACGATGTCGCTCATTTTGGAACAGTAATTTTTGCTGGTAATGAAACGCAACAAATTACAATGGAATCCAATCAAGCAAATTTGTTAAATATTATTCAAAATGAATCGTGTCCAAGCCTGGCGCTAAATTGTACAGGTGGTATGGTTGAATTTGCTAGTGATGTTAAGATAGAAAATGATGCTAAAATATATGAAATTGGCATCGGTCACGTATTAGATCTACAAGGAGATGCCAGTAT
>NZ_JNGB01000231.1:0-5429 GCF_001029355.1 Robinsoniella sp. RHS | reverse complement strand
CTTCACATTCAATTTTGCCTGATTAGATATCTTCTGAGGAGGCAGGCCCATCTTTTCACGTTTCTTATTTTGCTTCTCCAGGTTTTTGGAGATCAGTGCTTCCACATCTACGCTGTCCATATGTTTGTTAACAATAATCTGCTGAACACTTCTGATTACAGCACCGGCGATCCAGTAGAGTCCCATACCTGCCGGCAGTGTCAGACAGAATACTGCTGACATGATCGGCATGATCATATTCATGGTCTTCATGGAGCTTGCCATGGTACCACCCTGTCCGTTTGCATCCGGCTGCGGCATCAGTTTGGTGTTAAACCACTGTGTTAAACCAGCCAGAACAGGAATTGCAATTGCTCCTATAATAACCAGGATTGCTCCGGTTTTAATTCCAGCCTGAAGCATACTCATGGGAGCATCTGCTATATTTAATCCAAGGAAATTATTAAAATGGTCTACCTTATCCTGGGTTCCGGTGATAAGGCTGCTTAAATCCGGAAATTTACCAGCCAGGTTTGTCCAGTCATCCGGTTTGAATTTATATAAGGTATCTACAATTGTTTCTGCTTTATATCCGGCACTTTCAAAATTAATCTGATTCTTAGAAGCGATATCAGTTAAAAATGTCTGTGCTGCGGAGTTATTCAGTAACTTGTCCACTAAAGGCATGAATGCATCTTTAATTCCGCCTACATATGCCGGAATATTCCAGATTACCTTATACAAAGCAAATAAAATCGGCATCTGGATAAGAAGCTGCAAACAACTTCCCATAGGAGAAACTCCATATTTTGAGTAAACAGTTTTTGTTTCTTCATTCATCTTCATCATAGAAGCCTGATCCTGTTTACCTTTATACTTTTTCTGAATTGCCTGAAGTTCAGGGTTCATCTGTGCTGAAAGCTTTGAAAACTTTTGCTGTTTGATCGTAAGCGGCATTAATAACATATAAATAACAATAGTAAATAAAATAATACAAAGACCAATGTTTTGAATATTGAACAGATTATTCAAAAACAAGTAAATTGCATTCATGATAAAACCTAAAGCAACCGCAACAGGTCCAATAATGAATGTTGTACTTTTTGTTAACAACATTTTTGACAAGACTTTTTCCTCCTAAATTAGTCACACACTCCAGAGCGTGTCTGAAAATTCATTCCCGCCATCTGCACGCCCCACTTTGCGGCATATTTGCCCCGAATTCAGGTTACGTAGCCCGCTACGCGCCCTTCATTCGGGCACAAATCTCCCACAAACTGTGACGCGCAGCTGTCAGAAAGCAATTTTCAGACATGCTCAAGGGACCGGATCATATCCGCCCTTAGAAAAAGGATTACATCTCAATATCCTCCAGCAGGTCAAGATGGTTCCCTTAACAGCACCATATTTTTCAATTGCCTCTAACCCGTACTGTGAACACGTAGGTATATAAGGACAACGAGTGCTTTTTAATGGCGATAAATATTTTCTATATAATTTAATCAAACCGATTAATAATTTTTTCATTTATCATCAATCTTTTCTATATGAAATATGTTATGAAGTTTCCCTAAATGCAAAAGTGCGCTCTCTATCTCTGCAAAACCTTTTTCCTTTGCACTCACTCTCGCAACTACAACAATATCATATCCTGGCAAAAAACCGGATTCATTCAGCCGATAACTCTCTCTTAGTAATCTGGTTAACCCATGCCTCACTACGCTATTGCCAACTTTTTTACTGACTGAAATACCCAGGCGGTTCCCGGATAACTGATTTTCTAAGACATACATTACTAAATATCTGTTCGCAAAAGATTTTCCTTTCCTATATACATATTGAAAATCTTTATTCTTTTTCAATGATTCTGAAAATACCATAGGCCATCCTTTACCAATCATTTAAAGAGAAGAAAAGGCCACAAATCTGCGGCCTATGCTGATAATTTTTTTCTTCCTTTTGCTCTTCTAGCAGCGATAACTTTTCTTCCGCCTACTGTGCTCATTCTAGCTCTGAATCCGTGAACCTTAGCTCTGGATCTCTTTTTCGGTTGGAATGTCATTTTCATGAGTCTGGCACCTCCTTCTATCTAACCAAATATCTATTAGCATAATTGGTAAATTATATTTTACATGCTTAAAAACATCATTTCAATTATATTCATAAATATGCCGTAAGTCAAGCTATTCCTTTATTTTTTTATATTCTTTACCCTCTTTTAACTTTTCCACACTTATTTTCCACGGTTTACATAAAGTTATCCACAAATTGGGGATAACTTGTGTATAACTTTTTCCATAAATGTGAAAAACTTTGATTTTTCAGGACATCCCCCGTAAATAAAGCCTGTATTCTATGTGGATTTGTGGATTTGGTTATTCACAACGATGTCGAAATTTTTGGATGAAAGTGGATAAATATGTTCACAAAATGTTATTTCCAAAATTTTTGATTGCTAAATTGATTAATTTAGTTTAGAATTAGATAAGGAAATCTATCTTTAAATAAATGGTTGTGGATAACATTTAGCTGCAATCATTTATTGTTGTGTTTTTCTGGAGGCTCATCCACACAGTACAAATTTGTATTGTTTTTGGATAAACACCAGGAAATAAGCGGATTTTTACCAATGCGAAAAACGGAAGAATATATTTAAGGAGTCGTTAACATGGACATCATAATAGAAAAATGGGATGAAATACTGTATACAGTAAAACTAGAACACGAATTATCGGATGTTTCCTTTAATACCTGGATAAAACCATTAAAGGTCCACAGTATAGAAAACAGCACGATTATAATCTTGGTTCCATCAGAGCAGATGGGGCTTAATTATATAAGTAAGAAGTATACACTTCCTATTAAAGTAGCGGTCGCCGAAATCACGGGACTGGATTATAATATAGAATTTATTTTACCTGAACAAGCGAAAACGATAGAGAAATCAATGCCGCCTGCCTCTACTTTAAATGAAAATCTGGAAAAAGCCAATTTGAATCCTAAATATACTTTCGACACTTTTGTAGTTGGTGGAAACAACAATTTTGCCCATGCTGCATCACTGGCTGTTGCGGAATCACCCGGCGAAATGTACAACCCCCTCTTTATATATGGAGGTGTTGGACTTGGAAAAACCCATTTAATGCACTCTATTGCCCACTTTATATTAGAAAGAAATCCGCTGTCCAAGGTATTATACGTAACAAGTGAGTCCTTTACAAACGAATTGATTGAAGCGATTCGTAACGGAAATAATACTGCAATGACAAAATTTCGTGAAAAATACCGGAATATCGACGTACTGCTCATCGACGATATCCAGTTTATTATAGGAAAAGAATCTACCCAGGAAGAATTTTTCCATACGTTTAATGATCTTCACGGATCCAAAAAACAGATTATCATCTCCTCCGATAAACCGCCAAAAGAAATCCAGACTTTGGAAGGAAGGCTTAGATCCCGGTTCGAATGGGGCCTGATCGCTGATATTTCCTCGCCGGATTATGAAACAAGAATGGCTATTCTTCGAAAAAAAGAGGAGCTGGACGGTTATCAGATCGATGATGACGTAATCAAGTATATTGCCACAAACATCAAGTCCAATATCCGTGAGCTGGAAGGTGCATTGAACAAATTGATGGCTTTCAGCAATCTCGAAAAACGCGAAATCACAGTGGGATTGGCAGAAGAAGCCTTAAAAGATATTATTTCACCGGATGAAAACAGGGAAATTACCCCGGAATTGATCATTGATATCGTTGCGGAGCATTTTCATCTAAGGCCTGAAGATCTAAAAGGTAACAAACGTAACTCGGAAATTGTATTTCCACGCCAGATTGCTATGTTCCTCTGCCGCGAAATGACAGATACTCCATTAAAAACCATTGGAAATATTATGGGCAAGAAGGATCATACTACCATCATTCACGGCTGCAAGAATATTAACAATGAAATGGCAAAATCGGAAAATGTCCGTAATACGGTGGAAATCATAAAGAAAAAAATTAATCCCAATTGAGGATAAGTGTGAAATAAAATCGCTTTCACACTACTTATTAAGGCAGGCCTGCAATATGCAGGAGGTATCAATATGAATACCTTACACCGGGATTTAAATAATAAAAAAATATGGGTATTGGCAGAAGATTTTTCCCTTAACAAACAATCCACACGATTTTGTTGAAAACCAGCATTGAATGTGTGTATAATAATCATTTTTAAGGGGCTCTGTTGATAACCTGATTTTTATACTTTAATTTCAGAGACTTTTTCACATACTTATTAATTTACGGGAGGCTTATGCACACGGCCTCTTCAGACTTATTCACAAACTAACAGCCCCTAAGGTTAAGACTACTGATTCTCTTAATAATTTATTATATAGCGGGCTCGAAAGGAGTTACCCACATTATGAAGATTGTCTGCTCAAAATCAGATTTACTAAAAAGCGTTAACATCGTTATGAAAGCTGTTCCTTCTAAAACAACGATGCCAATACTGGAATGTATCTTAATAGATGCATCAGCCAATGAAATTAAATTAACTTCTAATGATATGGAACTTGGAATTGAAACAAAAGTGACCGGTGATATCTTAGAAAAGGGTATTATTGCACTGGATGCAAAGATTTTTTCTGAAATTATTCGAAAATTACCGGAAAATGATATTGTTATTGAAACAGATGCAAAATTACAGGCAACGATTACCTGTGAAAAAGCTAAGTTTAATATCTCCGGAAAATCGGGTGAAGATTTTTCTTATTTACCTTATGTAGAAAAAAATGATTCCATTGCCCTGTCCCAGTTCACTTTGAAGGAAGTAATTCGTCAGACGATTTTTTCCATTGCAGCGAATGAAAATAATAAAATGATGACCGGGGAATTATTTGAAATTAATGAAAATGAACTGAAAGTTGTATCATTAGATGGTCATCGAATATCGATTCGGAAAATCGAATTAAAGGATACCTACGGCCACAAGAAGGTTGTCGTTCCCGGAAAGACACTCACGGAAGTGAGCAAGATTTTATCAGGAGAAGTGGAAGATGAAGTACGTCTGTTCTTTACAAATAATCATATTGTATTTGAGTTTGACCAGACAACCGTTGTATCCCGTCTGATTGAAGGCGAGTACTTCCGGATAGAGCAGATGCTCTCCAGTGATTATGAGACAAAAGTAGAAATAAATAAAAAAGAATTGCTTGATTGTATCGATCGTGCTACTCTTCTTGTAAAGGAAAGTGACAAGAAGCCGATTATCATCCAGATCAGTGATGATGCTATGGAACTGAAAATCAATTCCCAGATCGGTTCGATGGATGAAGAAATTGATATTACGAAAGAAGGGAAAGATATCCTGATTGGATTCAACCCAAGATTCTTAATTGATTCACTTCGTGTCATTGACGATGAGAATGTTACCCTGTATCTGGTGAATCCGAAAGCACCCTG
>NZ_JNGB01000230.1:0-4083 GCF_001029355.1 Robinsoniella sp. RHS | reverse complement strand
ATCCCTATCGTTCTTCTATTTAATTTTATTTATATAATGGTCCGTAAGCTGCGCAAGCTCTGTAATCCTGACCTTCTTTATCCTGTCCGAATGCGTTCCAGGAAGCTGGTCTGAAGATTTCTTCTTCCGGTACGTTATGCATAGCAACCGGAATTCTTAACATAGAGCACATTGTGATTAAGTCTGCTCCGATATGTCCGTAGCTGATTGCGCCATGGTTAGCACCCCAGTTATTCATTACATCGTATGCTGTCTTAAATGCGCCTTCTCCTGTTGTTCTTGGTGCAAACCAGGTACATGGCCATGTGTAGTCTGTTCTCTTCCATAATTTATCAGATACTTCGTCCGGAAGTTTCACTGTGTGACCTTCAGCGATCTGAAGAACCGGTCCTAAGCCTTTTACAAGGTTCAAACGGATCATGGTTACCGGCATTTCAGCTTCTGTTAAGAAACGGGATGAGAATCCGCCTCCTCTGAAATATCCGTTATCAGCAGGATTCCAGGTAGTTGCATTCATGATTGCATCCTGATCTGCTTCTGTAACTTCATACCAGGGTTTCATAACGCCATTGCCGTTTTCATCTTTGGCCTGTCCGTTTGCATCGAGGCAAGCTGCTCCGGAGTTGATTAAGTGAATGAATCCGCCGGCTTCTTTTGCAACACCTTCAATATCATATCCGGTAGCTTTCTTAACAGCTTCAGGGCTCCAGTATGTACGAACATCTGCAAAGATCTGTGCTCTGTTGGTCAATAATTTCATGAACATCATGCCGAGACCGTTTAATACGTCATTTTCTGTTGCCAGGATGTATGGCTCTCTTGCTCCATTCCAGTCAAAAGAAGTATTTAACATTGCTTCCGGGAAATCACAGTTTGGATAGAAATCAGTCCACTGTCTCTGACCCTGGAATCCGGCTGCGATAGCATTGTGTCCAATTGCTTCTTCTGAGAATTTAGGATCCAGATTTTTATTTCCATTCATTAAGTCTTTGATGATACACATCATCTTAACTACGAATTCAAAATCTTTTTCTTTCTGCTCGTCAGATACCTGTAATTCAGGTGGGTTCTTATCGAATCCGATCTTGCATTTTTCTTTAGACCATGCAAGTGCTTTCTTATACTCTGCTTCATCATAGATACCTTCTGTCATACGACGGATGATTTCTACTTCATCAACAGATTCCACTCTCATGCCTAAGTATTCTTCAATAAATGCCGGGTCAATGATAGATCCGCCGATACCCATGCAGATAGAACCAATCTGTAAATAAGATTTACCTCTCATAGAAGCTGCTGCAACAGCTGCGCGTCCAAATCTTAATAATTTATCTTTTACATCGCAGGGAATCTCTGTATCATCTGCATCACAAACATCATGTCCGTAAATTCCAAAAGCAGGAAGTCCTTTTTGTGCATGTGTAGCCAGAACAGATGCAAGGTATACAGCACCCGGTCTTTCTGTACCATTGAATCCCCAAACACCTTTAATCGTGTTCTTTTCCATATCCATTGTCTCAGCGCCATAGCACCAGCAAGGAGTAACTGTCAATGTGATGTCAACGCCTTCTTTTCTGAACTTTTCAGCACAGGCTGCTGTTTCACCAACACGTCCGATTGTGGTATCTGCAATAACAACTTTTACTGGTTCACCATTTGAATATTTTAAATTCTCTTCGAATAATTTAGCTGCTGATTTTGCCATGTTCATAGTCTGCTCTTCCAAAGAACCTCTTACGTCCAAAGCGCCTCTACGTCCGTCAATTGTTGGTCTGATTCCGATTACTGGGTATCCACCGATCAATCTGCTTTCTGCCATTTGAAATTACCTCCATTTTAATAAAATTGTTTGGTTTGTTTATACACTTTACACAATGCAGTTTTATGGCAACCGCATTTTATGTACTAAGTATACAACATAATTTTTGATTTTGCACGTAAAATTATGTTAGGATATGGACAATTTTTGTGATTTTTGTTATACTATATCATCATCACATAATTGGGCGCAAGACGAGTGAAATCATTTCAGACAGGCCCTATAATAGAATTCGAAAGAACACGAGGTCAAAGCACATAATATGAAAGCATTCCATGAAGTTCGTTCCTATGATTCCGATTTTATGGTATGGCATTCATCCTATGAGAACATCAGCTTCCTGGCACACTGGCATCAGGAGATCGAATTTATCTATGTCCGCCAGGGCAGTGCCCATTTCAGTATCAATGATGATATTTTTACTGCCCACGCCGGTGATCTGGTCATTGTGGACACGGGTGATTTCCATTACAGCGACTCATCAAATATGGAAAATATACTGGAATTCATCATTTTTGATCCTGGAATTATCAGCTCCCTCTATCACCACTCCCAGTTTTCTCATCCTTGTGTAACCAGAGAAATGCTGGAATCCTATGGTATGAATGAAATGCTGATATCACTGCTGGACAGGGTAGGTGCAGAGCTTAAGAACAAGGAAGCTTATTATAAAGAGATTATTACCGCAGCATTAAGAGAGTTCTGGTATCTGCTAAAACGCAGGATCCCGAAAAATGACAGCGGTCTGCAGAGCACCAGTAAACGCATAAATATGCTTTACGACATGCAGCAGCTCTTATCTTATATGGAAGAACACTATGCCGACAATATTACTCTGTCATTTGCAGCAAAGCAGATGAATTTCAGTGAAAGCCATTTTTCCAAGGTATTTAAAAAACTGATAGGTATTAATTTCGTTACCTACCTGAACATGGTACGCGTGGAACATGCGGCCAGTGAACTGAAAAATACCAGCAATAAAGTCACAGACATTGCAATTGACTGCGGTTTTAATAACATTCGTACATTTAACAGGGTATTTAAAGAAATTACAGGCTGTACCCCGAGTGAATTTTTAAAACTGACAGATCCCGATTCCTATAATCTTACCTATTATAAGCGTAAATCCTCGGAGCAGGAATTTGTTGAAAATGATTCCCTGACCGTTGTAAAAAATATACCATCGGAGGTACTGCCATGACAAACCCCATTCTATACCGTAAACGCCTGATTCCAGAGGAATGCATATTATTAAAAGACGATATACTGCTCTACAGGGATGATCATATTATTCTTACAAAATGGAATACCCTCCATCCTAAGAAAACCCTGCATCACGGCCTTTCCTGTTATCTTCTGGATAAAGGAATTAAGGTAAGCAAATTCTATGACCACGAAAGCCGGCTGATCAGCTGGTACTGCGACATAATCACCTATGACTATGAGGAATCCACGGATACATACATATTCACGGATCTTCTGGCTGACGTCATCGTCTATCCAGATGGAAAGCTGAAGGTGATCGATCTGGATGAACTTGCCGATGCAGCGGAGCAGGCGTTAATTACTCCGGAAATGATGCTCAAAGCACTAAGGCAGCTGGATACACTGCTTCATGTGATCTACCGGGATGACTTTTATAAATACCAGAAATATATAGAGGATGCTGAAAATCAGGATATTTAGAAAAAGCGGGAAAACATGAGAGGTCATACTCCATGATTTCCCGCTTTTTGTATAGGAAGTGTTTGGTTTAAATTTGGGTTTTGCTGAGTAAGGACGCTTTGTAGATGGAGGTAGTGTACGGAAAGATGGGCGTGGGAAACTGGCATGGGCTCCGTCAGCTGGCCGCAGAACTGGTATTTTCTAACCTTTCCGAAGTGCTTTTTGGCGGCACGCGGGCATTCACCGAGAAATCCTGATGCATTTCTCGGCTCAGTGCCCGCTTAGTATCCGATGGGAGCCAGTCGAATACTATCCGCCAAAAAACACTTCGAAAAGGTAAGTAAATACTCAGCTCTGCTCTACGCTTCCTCCGCCCATACCAGTTTCCCACGCCCATCTTTCCGAGATAGCATTCGTTGATACAAAGCTGGTTTTCTCAGCCTGGTGGAGACCCCTGGGTAGTGACGGTCTGTTTGTTTTTGGATGCAGCAGAGTGTGTTACGGCAGTTCAGTGTGAAAGGGGGATGATAAGACGAAATTTTACCTGCTTTCCTGATCACAGACTTAACTGGATGTAGGTACTATAACCACAAATATAC
>NZ_JNGB01000229.1:0-3989 GCF_001029355.1 Robinsoniella sp. RHS | reverse complement strand
ACAAGATGGACGTTGCGAATTATCCAACAACGCCGCCGAACGGATGGCAAAATCTTATGCAATTGGARAAAAGCTTCCCTGTTCCATGCATCAGTCGCTGGTGCAAATGCAAGTGCCATCCTATATAGTCTCGTAGAGACTGCAAAAGCAAACAATCTGAACGTGTTCCAATATATCTATACATTGCTGTTGTACATGCCGGGTTACAAAAATGGGCCTGATGGTATTGAACAATTACTGCCATGGAGTGATTTCATAAAAGAGCATTGTTCCAGATTAATAGATGTTGAAACAGTAACGGTTGAAGATCATCCAGCCATGACTGTTTAAATTTATTGAAAACTAGTAAACGTTGGGAAAGTCTATACGCTATGTTATTCATCGCTTACTGAATATCCATGCTGCCATAGCTACTATTGATGCGCTTGGATTTATAGCCATTACGGTAATCGTCCGTATCAGAACACTCTGATTTTTCATAGCCTAAGTGTTCCTCCATCTCCGTTTCCATCATTTCTTTGATGGTACTGCCAAGCAGATCTTTTAGTGCATCTTGAATATCTTCTGCGGACTGAATATCATACTCCTGCAGTAGTTGCTGAATAATAATCTTTTTCCCGTCTGTCATTTGTACTTTGTGTACTGGTTTCTTTTCTCTTGCCATAATAAAAGGCCTCCTATGATTTTTTATTTTACCATAGAAGACCTTATAAATCCTTACTTACAGAAAAACTTTCACAGACTCATCCGTTCTAGGAAACACGATTATTCTTGTCAGAATAAACGATTTTGGAGCCTTTGAAATGCTTTATTACTTACTTGAACCAATTTATAACTATCCGCTGCCAGTTTCTTAATAGATTCTTTTGCATCGGGATCTTTAACCGTAATACCAACTATAGCTTGATACTTAAAGTCCAAGTCAATAATACTTTGAAAAAACATCTCCATATCGTTTTGAACGATACTATGCTGTTTTGGTTCATCAAAGATTACTATATTAGGATGATTTCCCTGTTTTTCCGCAGAAACCTGCATTAATGCAATTGTATATGCCCATATCGCACGTATATTATCACTAGCCGATGAATCAAACTTCATATCAAACTCTTCTACCACCGGAAGATACGTTTCCTCTGATATACTAATATCATTCAAGCTGACAATACTCTTATATCCATATCTTTTTAAGTTATCTACAAACTTAGACCGCAATACATTTATCTTCTTAATATCTGAATCTGAGAATTTCTTCTTTGGAATTTTTTCCTTCTCTTCAAGATATTTCTTCCACTGTTCAGAAAGCTCTAGCAGCTTCCCCTTTTTATTATCTAATAAATCCTTAAGCTTCTGTAAACTTTCCATTCTTGATTCTAAATCTATTTTTTTATATACAATCGCCTCAGATAAACTATCATCAACTGAATAAATATCGCTTCTTAATGCCTTTGCCAAGCGTCTTAACGTAACAACCTTACTCTGAATCGCTTGGAGTTTATTATCCATATTTTGCTTATTCCTAACATGGCTTCCCTTTGCGTAATTAAGCATAGACTTTTGTGCTTCCAAATGCCGAATATTTTCATCAATACTCATAAAACTAATATCCTCAACATTTGGTAATAACGAATCGTTAATAGGTTGATCACATGTTGGACAAATATCTTCTGAAATTTTACATTCCAACTCCGATCCCAAATTCCTCAATCTAGCAGAATCCTTGTTATTTCTCAAATCACTTTCAAGAATTTCAATATTATTATCAAGAACTCTTATGCTCAAGTTTATTTGAGTAATTTGCTGCCGTAACCAACTTGCATTTGATTCTAATTCTTCAATATCGTCCTCTGTGGCTTCAAGCTCGTTTTGTAATTCATCAAAATTATCAATGATTTTTGGTGTTGCAGTCGGTATTGCTTCGTATTCCATTTGCAAATCCTTAATTTCTTCTGATATTTCTGTATCTCCTTTAAAAATATGCACTCCTGACAAATCTATTTGGGTTAATATACATGGATTAATAGGAACCCCCATCATATTACAATTTTCCCTATTCGCCGAATTATATAACTCTTTTATCAGTTGCGTCCACTCGCTTTTAATGTGGTGTTCATCACTCTTTAATTTTTCTTTGCGCTTTTCATTTCCTAATGTATCCAAACCCAGTATATATTCTAAAACCCTCTTTTTTGAATCCTTAATTCCCAAAAACGGTATACCTGAAAAAATATCTCCCCACCCATGTTTTTGTTCAATGAATATACATGAGAAAATCAATTGCAAATATAACTTTCTTTGTTCTCCTTCCGCTGTAGGAACCATCGGTAACTCCATGTGCAGGAACTTTTCTAAATAACGATGAAATCCTTTTACATTAGTTGCCGAATTTGGCATATGAACATACATCTCCTCAACTAGAGTATCAAGAGTACTCATTTCTTTCATATTCGAATAATACACCGTCACTAATCTAGTATCTCGCCCCTGCATTTTAGCCGGTCTGAATATGGTTACATCTTCAACCCCGTTGGATATCTCTAAATAGATTTTTGATTCAAGTACTGTCAATTTCTGATCATCAGCCTCAATGAATGTCTTATATGCAGAAGTTAAAACTTTTTCACCTATACCACCTATAATTTGTTCAAAACCCAAACAGTAATATATCGCTACTAGTACTGAACTTTTTCCACATGTGTTGTCATCACTAGCCAACAAATTTAATTTTTCACTAAATTCTTCATCTAGTCCATATAACCCCTTTTCAGTTTGTATTTCAATCCTTAATCTTTTAATTGTCAGCATTACTGTACCTCCAGTAGGATATTAAACTTTCCAGTTTTTCATCTGTTAATTTTGTTCCTAATTTTGAAAGATAGTCCTTTTCAATAACCAACAAGTCCTTTTCTTTGTCCATCTTCTTTACAAGACTCTTTCCTTTATCCGCCAAACGAAATTTTCCATTTTTTTGCTGAGTCAATAATTTATCAGCAATAGCATACTTAATTGCTCTGTTTACCGCTGGATCAAATCTAGCTATCATAAATGATATTCTATCATTAACATAGGCATCTAGTGTTTCCATATATGCTTTTGTATTCAATGCATTCGAAATAATATGTAATTTCACCAGAGTACACCCGCCTCTACTGCAACACATCGCCACAATTAAACATAGTTGTGAAACTTTATAACTAATCCGATAATTATATGGAACAGCGTCTGGTTTAGCGTCAAAAACTATTTGTTCTGTTAATAAAAACTCCATTTCCCAAAACCACCTACTTCCTAAACTGCATAGAACAATCTGCTAACCACATACCAATTATATCCGTCTTAAGTTCAAATATTGAGTCCAAGGTAAAGTAGTAGCATGCCTTTTTCAACTGCGCTTCAAAGTCATCTAAGATCTGATTAAACAATTGCTGATTCAAGCTTCTATTTGTATTCATTCTAGTCTTTAGTTCAACTTGTCTTTTATATGATTGCTCCAAACTATAAACATCCTCATATATTTCAGCATAGGATACTCTTAGTATACGTAATATCTCCATTCCTTTAATGTAGGCTTGTGCATATGTATTTACAATAAAGTTGATGTCTGCAACATCCTCTTCCTTGTTTTCATCGTAGTCACCATATACATTCTTGACCTTACGTTCTATATTGCTTACTTTTTCCGAGTCACATTTTGTCCAATCCGGCATTTCGATCTTCCTTATCGCCAGATTAAGTTTTGTATCTGTTAGAGAAGTTCTAATTGTTCTTGTAATCTCAAATCTAAACTCCTCTGCATCCTTTACAATAATTCGAAAATTATCATCAATGTAATCGTAATGCTTCCTGTTACTATTTTTTGTATTTAAAACATCTTGCCTTTTTGATTCTGCATGTTTTATAATTCTTGAATCTTTATAAAATGGCACCACGAAATGCCATTCCTTTATCACTGGAACACCTAAAGTCTTCAACTCCTTTTTATAATCGTC
>NZ_JNGB01000228.1:0-3897 GCF_001029355.1 Robinsoniella sp. RHS | reverse complement strand
CTTGCAGGTGGTGCTTTTTATGTGATGAATGGAATATTTGTTAAACCGGCTTCAATAGAAATTAATGACCGCTATGAAGCATTTTATAAAAGAGAGACAAAGAATTCATGGGATGGTGCACTAATTGGCAGCAGTGTGGTAGACCGTGCATGGGCAGCCCCTCTTGCCTGGAATGAGTACGGCGTGGCATTATATCCTATGTCTACGGACAGTCTGCCATTACCATTTGTTACTAATTTGATAGAAGAAATACATAAAAAGCAGAATACAAAGTTCTTTATTATTGACTTACGCGGATTAAGAAGCAGTAAATTAGAATTACAGGAGTTTAAGATCCGGCGTCTGACGGATAATATGAAGTTTTCGAAGAACCGGCTGGATGTTCTAGGCAAAGCTTTTACATACGCAGAGAAATATAATGAAGATAAGTCATTCCTGGATCACAAGATGTCTTTTTATATTCCATTTATTAAATATCATCCGAGATGGGAAGAGTTGAATAAATACGATTTTACAATACCGGAGAGGCAGATGAAGGGTGTCTATGAAAAAAATGCATTTACTGTAGAAACCCAGAAAAGACCTAAGACAACCGATAAAATAGGTGATATATCGGAACTTCAGTCAGAGATTTTGCTGGAAATATTAGAATATGGGAAAGCGAATGATTTGAAGTTCTTGTTTACTTCTATGCCAGGATCGATGTCTCAGAATGCACAAAAGCAGATGAATAAGGTATTTGAAATTGTAAAAGAGTATGGATTTGATTATATTAATTTTAACAAACAGGATCTATATGATGAATTAGGTATCGACTTTACAACGGATTATATTGATCCGATTCATTTGAACTCGAGAGGTGCCCGGAAGGTAACGGCATATCTTGGACGTTATATAAACGAGCATTATGATTTTAGTGATAAACGTGGCGATGAGGCATACACAAGCTGGGATGATGCATGGAAGGAATATGATACATTCTATAATAGCGGATGGCAAAATGGTAATCTCCAGGCATAAATAGACAGGAGGCATTCCCTATGAATATCTTAGTAACGCTGCCAATGGCTGAGGCACAGCGCATGGACCTGGAACAAATAGATCCGGGCGCCAGCTATCAATATACAAAGTATAAGTCCGTAACCAGGGAACTGGTTCAGGAGGCAAATATTATTATCGGCAATGTGCCGCCGGAATTTATTGAAGGCTCTGCCAATTTAGAGTGGCTGCAGCTAAATAGTGCCGGTACGGACGGTTATTGTAATCCGGGAGTGCTGGCAGAAGGTACGATTCTGACCAATGCTTCAGGAGCATATGGTCTGTCAATTGGGGAGTTTATGGTGGGGCTAACATTTGCATTAAAGAAAAATACCGCATTGTATGTCCGCAACCAAATAAATCACAGATGGCATTATGAGAGCGGCGTAAGTACAATTATGGGAAGTACTGTCCTGGTGATCGGTCTTGGAGATATCGGGATGGAGTATGCCAAAAGGATGAAAGCCCTGGGGAGCCATGTAATTGGCGTTAAGCGCAGGAAAAGCGAGAAGCCGGGATATGTAGATGAGTTGTATTATGAAGAGGATGTGGACAGACTTCTAGAAAGGGCGGATATTGTGGCGCTTTCCATGCCGGCTTATGATAAGACGATTGGGTTCATGAGCGAAGAACGGTTTAAAAAGATGAAGAGCTCTGCAATCATATTAAATGTAGGAAGAGGAAGTTTAATCGATACGGAGGTTTTATATCGAGCCTTGAAGGAAAAATGGATTGCCGGTGCGGGACTTGATGTCATCACACCGGAGCCATTTCCAAAGGAGCACCCTCTCTGGGATCTGGATAATCTGATCTTAACACCCCACGTTTCCGGTGGGTATTCTATACCTGAAACTTTGGAGCGGATTGTAGGGATTGCATTAGAAAACAGGAGAAGGTTTGCCGTAGGAGAACCGCTTAAGAACAGAATAGATTTTGAGACGGGATATCGGCTGTAATATGGATTTTTATCAAAGAGTGGCAGTGGTATGTAAAACAGTTCCCGCGGGTAAAGTGGCAACCTACGGTCAAATTGCCCTTTTATGCGGAAAACCTAAAAATTCACGACAGGTCGGCTATGCGCTTAAGCATAATTTCTCCGGGGATAATCTGCCTGCCCACAGGATCGTAAATCATCAGGGATATCTCTCCGGTGCAGGATGTTTTCAGGATCCGGATAAGCAGGACGTGCTTCTTATGGAAGAAGGCGTGGAAGTGAGTTCGGATCTGAGAGTGGATTTGAAAAAATATGGTTGGAAGAATACATTGGAAGATGCACTTTGTTTGAGGGCATATTTTGAAAAAACAGGGATATAGGAGTCCCTGTTTTTTGTGTTTTATGGATATGTAGAAATTGGGGGTTTGCTAAGAAAGGGACGCTTTGTAGATGATAGGTATTGTACGGAAAGAGAAGGGGGCGGACCAGGACATTGGTTTGGAAGGCTTACCGCAGAACTGGCATTTTCTAACCTTTCCGGAGCACTTTTTGGCGGCACGCGGGCATTCGCTGCGAAATGCATCAGGATTTCGGAGCGAATGCCCGCGTGCCGCCAAAAAGCGCTTCGGAAAGGTTAGAAAATACCAGTTCTGCGGCCAGCTGACGGAGCCCATGCCAGTTTCCCACACCCATCTTTCCGTACACTACCTACATCTACAAAGCGTCCCCTTACTCAGCTAAACCCCAATTTAAGCTGAATTTGTTCGCCCTATATAGACTGTCGATATGCAGTGGGCGCAGTACCAACAGTTTTCTTGAAGATCCTGCTGAAGTACAGCGCATTCTGATAGCCGATCAGGTCACCGATTTCATTTATGGTAAGATCGGTTGTCTCCAGTAATTCTTTTGCTTTTGTCATACGGATGGAAGTAATATACTGCATAGGCGTCATGCCCATATATTGGCGAAAGTTTCGGATAAACCAGCAGGTACTGATATGGTTTTTGGCGGCATATTCCTGAATACTCAGCTCCTGAGGAAAATGTTCGTTAAAATAATGTACCGCTGTTTCAATTTCTGTTTTTTTCTTTGTTCTGCCAAGGCGTTTTTCCAGCTGATATCTGCAAATTAACGTGAGGAACTCCCGGAAATACAGTGCCAGTAACTCGCTGTGTCCCGGACGTTTTAACTGGAGCTCCCGTATCATTTTATTCATAAGCTGCGTGTATTCAGATGTGAATCCGATCTCCAGGATATCCTGTTCTTTAAACCCGGCAGCTTCTAACAGCGTTTCTGCTCCATAACCGGAAAAATGTACCCAGAAGAGTTCCGGCGTATTCTTTGCATAGTAATAGTATTTCTGGGGCTCCGAAGGACGGTAAAGAATCAGACTGCCTGCAGCGAGTTCTTTTCGAACATCATTTTTTTCAAAATCGGCTTTACCCTGGGCAACGTAGATCAGTTGATAATCAAGGCGTCCGTTTGGGCGGAGGGTAACCATTTCTTTCCGGGATATGAAGCGGTAATTACCGCAGCTGTAAACTGAAATTTCATGTTCCTGATCCAAAATATCAATATCAACATCATTAAAATAGCCTGAGTTAGAATACATTATAATACCTCCGGTCTGATATAATTGCAGCAACCAGCTGATAACCATTGCAAAGTACCAGCCATTTGTCCAAACTTACTGCGTTAGACTTTCTGGTCGCAGCTATGTTTTCATTATAACGCGGGAAGATTATAGTTACAATAACATTTGTATCATTTTGTGCATATATTCGCCTATCCTGGATATGGAAATTTTATGATCCGGAATTTATAATCAGTATTAAACATGATCAATGACAGATCAGATACGGTTTTGTATTTCTATAAAAATTACAGGAGGATTCTAAAATGATAATTCCAAGATATTATGAAGA
>NZ_JNGB01000227.1:0-2603 GCF_001029355.1 Robinsoniella sp. RHS | reverse complement strand
AGGAAAAGATCTCATATTTATAATTCATCTTTGGCGTATAAATCCAGAAATAATGGCTTTTTTCAAACACTTCTTCTTCACGAAACTGCTTCAGCGTTCCAAACATGGATCCATTTTTCATATTGTGCCCATAGATAATCGTATTTTGATCCTTAAGGTTTGGATTATTCAGATAATCCATGAAAATAGAGCCAGCAAAATTATCTTCCTTCTTAAATGTCCGGTGCAGATAGTAGTCATTATCTGTTCCACGTACCATTGGATAGCTGATATCAAGTGCTTCTACATTTATCCAGCCGATTACATCTTTATTAATCGCTTTTAGACCGGCGAAATCAACGGGACTTTCCATATAACGTTCTGTTTCACCCTGCTCATTGGTTTCAACCCTGACATCTGATCCTTCAGACTCACTGCCAGTACTACCGGATATATTGGCAAACCCTTCCAGGGAAGAATACTCATCAGTTCCTGCTTTATACTCAAGATATATTGTCAAAAGACGAAAGCCGGAATATACAAATACTCCAATTGCGATCAGCAATGCAATAATCCGGAACACATCTCCCGCTGTCCGTTTTCTCTTTTTCGGTCTTCTATCTCTGTTTTCTGTCATATATTTTTTGTTCCTGCCTTCCCGCGCACACGGCGTCTCTTTGCCATTCGATCACGGTAAACCGGCAGATGCACAATAAACGTTGTATAATGCGCATCACTGAATGCCTCTATGGTGCCGCCATGCAATTCTACAATTTCCTTTGCAATGGACAGCCCAAGCCCCGCTCCGCCTGTCTGGCTGGAACGTGCATTGTCTACCCGGTAAAATTTTTCAAAGATGGACTTTAACTTCTGAGGCGGAATCTGGGGACCCTGATTCCGAAAGTTAATGATAATGTTTTCATTCTGGAGAAATGCTTCTATATTAATATCCGTACGGGGATAACTATATGCGATAGCATTTCTTAAAAGATTATCAAATACTCTTGCCAGTTTGTCCGGATCCCCGTCCACTACCAGCTCTTCATCCGTCCTGATAGAACAAGTTAAATCCTTATCCGCTAATACGCCATAACTTTCATCTGCAAGCTGCTCTAACATCATAGACAAATTCAATTTTTCCTTCTCCAGGACTATGTCCTGCAGGTTAAAGCGTGTAATTTCAAAAAACTCGCTGATTAATTCACCCAGCCTTGTAGCCTTTTCAAGTGTGATATGCGTATATTTTAAACGCTCCTCTTCCGGCATGTTCGGCTGTTCATCCAGCATTGTTAAATATGCAATAATGGAGGTCAGCGGCGTTTTCAGATCATGGGCAAGATATACCACAAGGTCGTTCTTACGCTGTTCACTTTCAATTGCCGCATACTCTCTTTTTTTCAAAGTCATTTTCAAAGTGTTAAGTTTCTCCGAGATCGGGCCCAGTTCCGGAACCAGATTAATCGGCGCATCTTCATCAGTCAGAATCATATCGATTTCCCTGCCGATATCATCCATATAACCGGTAAGTTTAGAAACCGCCATATAGAAGAACACAAGAAATAAAATGATAAAGCCCGTAGTCAGAAAAATTTCTTTATTATCCATAAAGATTTTCCCATACATTTCATTGGCTGTATCATAATCCATATTGAATTTCATCATGAAGCTGATAAACAGGCTGGCAAAGCTGCTTTGAAATACCCCGTCTATCAGGAATTTCACAATCACAATTCCAACCACTAAAGCCAGGGCAGCAACCAGGACTGCCCTCAGCAATATTGTTCTCTTTAGTTTGCCATAATTATTTTTCAACTTTATAACCAACTCCCCAAACGGTTTTTATAAATTCCGTCTTGCCGGTAGGTCCGCTCATTTTCTCACGCAAATGACGAATATGAACCATTACGGTATTATTACTGTTCTTGTAATACTTTTCTTTCCAGACCTGCTCAAAAAGCTGTTCCGAACTAATTACCTGTCCTCTGTTTTCGCATAAAATCCAAAGAATATCAAATTCGATCGGCGTGAGTGTCAGCTCCCGTTCATTATAAGTACATTCATGGGTGCTTCTGTTAAGCACTAATCCAGCAAAATCAATAATGTCTTCCTGGGACTTGCTTCCCTCATTATACTTGGTAAACCGGCGAAGCTGCGCTTTTACTCTTGCAATTAACTCCAGCGGATTAAACGGCTTTGCAATATAATCATCTGCACCTAACGTAAGCCCGTTGATTTTATCCATATATTCCGTCTTGGCTGTCAGCATGATAACCGGAAACGTATGCTCTTCCCTTATTCTCTGCAAAATTGTAAATCCATCTATATCCGGAAGCATGACATCTAAAAGTGCCATATCCAGCTTTTCATTTTTAATACATTCCAGCGCATCAGTCCCATTATAACATTTTACAACATCATAATTTTCATTTTTCAGATATAGCTCCACTACATCTGCAATCTCCCTTTCGTCATCGACGATTAATATCTTACTCCCCATCTATATTCCTCCTATAAGTCGCAGTTACCTACTGTTCTTGGGAACGGAACTACGTCACGGATATTTGACATTCCAGTCAGGTACATTACGCAGCGTTCAAATCCAAGTCCGAATCCTGCATGTCTTG
>NZ_JNGB01000226.1:0-1792 GCF_001029355.1 Robinsoniella sp. RHS | reverse complement strand
AACGCAGCAGTGCCAGCTGGATAGAAGATCAGGATTTCTGGAGATTTTCCGGGATTTTTCCGGGATGTATATCTCTATACCACGCCGAAGCTTCATGTAAGGGATATGTTTGCAAACGGCGAGTTAATAAATGGGTATCAGGATGGAAAACTGAATATCCGCCTGGCGATGCAGGGGGATGAAACGGGCTATATAAGAGCATTCCTGAAGAAAACAGATGACGTGGTGTGGTATGAGGAAATCAGTAAGAAAGCCCAGATACTGGAAATAGAAGCTGAAATCCCTTCCGTACAGCCATGGAGTGCAGAAATTCCAAACCTCTATACCCTCTATCTGGAAGTTTACGACCAAAAGGATCATCTGATTGAGTCCCTGACGCAAAATGTTGGATTCCGTAATTTTGAGATGATCAATGGAATCATGTGCATTAATGGAAAAAGAATTATTTTCAAGGGAATAAACAGGCATGAATTTAATCCCAGACTGGGAAGAAGTATCACTGAGGAGGATATGCTCTGGGATATCCGGTTTATGAAGCAGCATAATATAAATGCAGTGCGTACCTGCCACTATCCGGATCAGAGCAGGTGGTACGAGCTGTGTGACGAATACGGCATTTATTTAATTGACGAAATGAACCTTGAGAGTCATGGTTCCTGGCAGAAGATGGGAGCCTGTGAACCGTCCTGGAATGTTCCTGCGTCCCGCCCTGAATGGATGGGCTGCGTTATGGACCGGGCAATATCCATGCTGGAAAGAGATAAAAATCATCCATCAGTTGTAATCTGGTCCTGTGGAAATGAATCTTATGCAGGAGACGTCCTGGCATCTGTCAGTGAATATTTTCATAAGGCAGATCCGTCCAGACTGGTACATTATGAAGGCGTCTTCTGGAACCGGGAATACGATTATATCAGCGACATGGAAAGCCGCATGTATGCCAAACCGGCAGAAATTGAAGTATATCTTAAGTCCAATCCTTCCAAGCCCTATATCAGCTGTGAATATATGCACGCTATGGGAAATTCTCTGGGCGGCATGGAGTTGTATACGAAGCTGGAAGAAAAATATCCCGGTTATCAGGGTGGGTTTATATGGGATTACATGGATCAGGCAATATATCAGACACTGGATAACGGGAAGGAAGTTCTGGCATATGGAGGGGATTTTGATGAAAGAGCTACCGATTACTGCTTCTGTACCAATGGCATTGTTTTTGCGGACCGCGTTCCATCACCTAAGGCCCAGGAAGTAAAATTCCTGTATTCGGATGTAAAAATTCATGTTTGTAATGGAGTGGTAACGATTGACAACCAGTGCCTGTTTCAGAATACTGCCCCCTACAGATTCTGCTTTACGCTGGAAAAAGAAGGGGAGTGTATTGCAAGATCAGAACATCTGATTAATGTAGAACCGGGGCAAAAGACAAGCCTTCCTTTTGGACATGAGGTTTTAAAACAGCCAGGGGAATACTGCTGTACGGTTTCTATGGTACTGGGACAGGATACGCTCTGGGAAAGCGCCGGATATGAAGTGGCCTTTGGACAGGAAATTATTAAAGTGCAAAGCCATGGAGCTAAACAGCACCCTGGGAAAATATTTGAGGTGATTCATGGAGATGTAAATATAGGAGTCCGCACAGAACGCTGTTTTGCCATGTTCTCAAAACAGGAGGGCGGAATTATTTCCCTGGTATATGGCGAGAAGGAATATATTACCCGAGTGCCGAAACTATCTTACTGGAGGGCGACTACAGATAATGACCGGGGRATGAAGACAGAGGCGCTATTAA
>NZ_JNGB01000023.1:0-192243 GCF_001029355.1 Robinsoniella sp. RHS | reverse complement strand
TTGCTCATAGATATAGTCAATCAGTTTATCACTGTCATATCCTACGATCAGCAAGTATGTTACTTCCTTTTAAATTTACATGTTTCAATAAGGGAATCGCGAAATTAATATCGTTGCGTTGTCCTTCACTGATCATGAAATACACTGGATTTCCATAAGCATCCACAATGGCGTGTATTTTTGTACTGGCTCCGCCCCGGCTGTGTCCTATTTCGCTAGAAGGCCCCCTTTTTTTGCACCTGCACTATGTTGGTGCGCCTGAACGATAGATGCATCTAACGAAAGTTCTTCCAATGCGGCTTCAAGGCTTAGAACGCGAAAAATATTATCCAGTACGCCAGCATCAATCCACTTACGAAAACGGCTGTATACACTTTCCCATGGCCCATAACGCTCAGGAAGATCACGCCATGGGGCTCCGCTTCGCGCCAGCCAAATCATTGAATTAAGCATGGTACGGTTTTCTTTTGAGGGACGACCTGTTTTTCCTGTGTTTTCAGGAGGAAGTAAAGTTACTATATGATTCCATTCATCATCTGTTAATTCATATCGTTTCAACATATAAAACACCCCTTTTTCTTTATTTTACCATAAAACGGGGATGCAAAACATTTGTTTTGTGCAACTTTTAATTTTAAACACGCTCTAGTACTACAGCGAACATTTCAAAAGTGTTGTTTTTCGATGCGATAAATATGCACAGTGATTCCTACGTATGTGGTAACATACAATGATTCTCATATTGGTAACTGCAGGATTCATAATCCCATGCATTAGTTTTACTACTATCGCTAGTGTTAATGAAATTGCTTTTTTTTAAAATTTCCCGTATCCTTGTGGTAAACAAATGAGCCATCATCACAAATAACATGTGTCGGTTCCAGCCCTGATAACTGTGGCATTCATAATGGCTCATTCCTAAGTTGCTTTTACATTCCTCAAAACACTGCTCGATTGGTCATCTTAAGGTGGCAGCACGATCCAGTTCCTCAGGGGGTAGACTTTCTGGGGCAATCGATACAAAATATTTAATTTCGCCGTCTGCATATCTCCTTAGATACAGCCATATTACATAGCCGGGCTTGACATAACTGCGGTTTCCAGCCTTACGGCACGAGTAGCACCGGATAAACTTTCTTTCTGTGATGATGGGGCATCTCCCCCCTTCTGACAATATAACCTTTCTCCATGGGATTGCCGGATCTGTGGCCACTGTCTGCACATTTACCGTTTGTTGTGAAAGCACCGGAAGTTTCCTGGGACAGCCCTTTTTCGTATCTGGAAATGTTATTTGCGGATACTCCTGAAATAACTGTTCCTTTGCGTTAGTTGCTGCGAAATACCATACCCCTTCCGGTAGCTTTAGGCTGTCCATAAAAGTCATGGTCATTCCCATATGCCGCATCACAGCCAATCCACTGTGCATGAAACAGGCCGCTCCCCAGTGCGCGGTTGAGCAGCTCCAGAGCGAGCGCGTTTTTTGTGGAGAAGGCCAACTCCCCAGGGATATGGCAAGCTTCACGCAGTGTGGAAAATCATCACTGAACCATTCCTTAGGGAGGTACAGTTTATAATCCACGAGTCCATATCCGTTGTCTCCGGCATAAGCAAGAAATATGAGTCCCCTTTTTTTAATTATACCAATAAAGGAAAGGCAATGATATCATATTTTAAAGAATTCGCGCTAGGTACAATTATCTTAATATTGTAAAACGCCATACCGTATATAATAATTGTTAACACGTTATTTTCCGCGGGGCGGAAATCGATTCCTGTTTACTTTATTGTAATGAATAAAGGAGGCATCCTATTTAATAAAGCTATCATTAAGATCAAAATTATTAAAAAAAGTAAATACGACAATAAACGACAATTATAAGAAGCTGAGACTAGTTAAGACACGTTATAATCATAATATGATATTATAAGAGTGTCTAATAATAAAAATATATCTTGAATAATAGTTACTAATATGTAATAATTATCTTAAAATGAAAAACATCACCGTGAGGTTTTTCATTTTATAAGTAGTTTATTAACTTACAAGTAGATTTAATTGTCTATTTTTGTAGAATCAACGAACCCTATAGATAGTATAAAGTTAGTAGTTGAAAAGTTTTTGAATAATAAGTTATATCTATTTGATGTATAAGCTCTATAGACTATTAAATGGATAATAAAATATGAAGTATAGATTATATAATACAAAGGAGCTAAGAAAATATGACGGCAGATATTGTAAAAGCGACTGTTACTGAATCAGAACAAGAAGATTTGAAACAGATTACGGAAGAAATGAATGTACAGGATCTAGATCAGTCGCTCGCCAGTAAGCTTAAGTATTTACCGGATGACATGTTGGTAGATGATCCTATAAATACTGAAGTATATGGCGAATTGGAAGTCAATGAATTGGCTGAAGATATGAAACAATATGGGTTCCAGGGAGTTATATTGGCTTATCCATATCAGGGAAAGTATAGAATAGAATCGGGACATAGGAGAAGGTACGCTGGTAGAAAGGCTGGCATAAAAGAATATCCAGTTTTTATCACAGATCCCCCAGTTGCTGAATGGGAAAGGGCCTTAAGACTGGGACGTGCAAATTTACATTCAAGAAATAGGACACCAATGATTATTGCAAAAGAAACACAGTTTTTGTATGATGCACATGAAGAAGAACAGAGAGCTAAGAAAGAAGCTGGAAGTGAATACGAAAAATCGATTATTCAATTAGTTGCTCAAGATTTAGAGATTTCAACTTCACAGGTATCAAAATATAAAGCATTGCTAAATTTGATTCCGGAGTTACAGAAACTAGCTGATAATGGGATATCATGGTCTACTTTATCGGCTGCTTCTACCATGACAAAGTATGCTCAAGAAATGCTTTACAGGCGAATTAATGGCAGATTAAAATTATATAATAAAGACGGAGTGACGAGAACTTGGCTGGAAAAAGAAATTTCAGAGCTAAAATATGTCAGAGAAGAACGGGGATATCAGTTTGATAGAAATGATATTGCACTATATCCTGAAAAAGAGAAAAAAAGAAAAGAGGAATTAGAAAAAAAAACGCAGCGTGTGAGGAGAAGAAATGGCACAAAGGCAATTTTAAAAAATGCAAAAGAATTATGCGAAGTTTTGGAAGGTGACGCGATCTATAAAACATCTGAAATACCAGTTGTAATTAAAAAACTGGAGGAATTACAGAGAAGCATTCAAACAAAGCTGAAATATCTAAAATATGATGATTTTTAGATATTAAATTTTTGAGCTACTACCGCTTTTATTAATAATAATGCTACAACAACGGGCCAAATTTAGGCTGCTAAGCCTACTATGCCTCCCTAATTTGTATCATCCATATCACAAAATGTTATGAGATTCATGATAAAAGTAATTATCAAACTGTATGGACTATTTGAACGTGTTTGATAATTCATTCACGCCATCTAGACGTCCTACTTTGTGGTATATTTTGCTCCAAATGCATGTTATGTAGTCTGATACGTGACCTGATGGGGACAAATCTCATAATAAATGCTACTGCTGTTTATAAACAAGGAGTGTATGTAATATGAAATTCTTAATTACTGATAAAATAGAAAAACAAGATGAAGAACTTATCTTTCAAGGATTATTGGAATATAATTTAACCAGGATTGAAGATAAAAATTTAAAGGACCTGGGAATTTATATAGAAGATGAAACGGGAGAAAAAGTTGGAGGTTTGATAGGAAATACTCATGGTAATTGGTTATTTGTAAAATATTTATGGGTAAAGAAAGCGTTTAGGAAACAAAGTATTGGAAGCCGTATATTACAGCAAGCTGAGCAGACTGCGAAGGAAAGGGGCTGTAAGTATGTATTTTTAGATACATTTAGTTTTCAGGCACCAGAGTTTTATAAAAGATATGGTTATAGTGAAGCGTTTACTTTAGAAGAATATCCTATATCAGGAAAACGCTATTATCTAACGAAAGATTTATAGGTGTAATATTAGCGTTGTTAAAAGGTTCAAAGACAATGGAGTAATTATCCAGGGCAATTTTAGTGATTTTACTGTTTTCTTGTTAGGGGGGGCCGGTATATGTTATTTATAGGTCGTGTAAGGGAATTACAAAAAATATTTGTACATATACTACTGTCCGTTTGAAAACTAGTTGTTATACAGTAATATATATAATATGTAGAAAGAAATATTTTATATATTACAATATGATATCATAACATAACATGTAAATCTAAAGGATAATTAAATATCTATATTAATTGAGTCGAGATATTATTTTGTGTTTAAATTTCCGCGGGGCGGAATTTTAAGTTATATATAAATATTTAGATATTATATACTCAAATTTTTTAATCAGCATTATGTAATAAAAATTTTGAAAATTACTTACTAAAATGTTCTCTAATAATTATATTATTTTTGTTACTTATAAATCTATAAATCTCTTTAGAATTATAGATGTTGTCTTATGACATTAAAACAACATGGATTAATCATTAAAAGCCATACAGTATATACTACTGCTTTAGTATTCTGTTTGGATACTAAAAAGTATTCTTATAGTTGGTCAATATATATTTTTACTATTCTTTTTATCGTGAAAAAATATATCTTTAAATATTCATTTTTAAATCTTACAAGTATTATTCTTACCCTAATAATCACATATATACAATTACACTTAAGTCCAGACATTATAAAAAGTTAATTATACTTATAACTTTTCTATAAAATAAAGAGAAAATACAATGCTACCCCCCCCCTCACACTTAAATATATTTATAACGTCAATCTATTATTAAAACCATCTATCGTTCCAAACAAACCTTTTCTTTTCACAACCCTAACCAATAGCATAAAAAACAATTTTTCCGCCCCGCGGAAATTACTGCGCAAACTAATTTATTGTTTGTGCGAAGAAAAACACATATTAACTTGAATTGTTAAAAAGAATGATGTATTATAATGTAGGAACATCATTGGACGGAGGTATATTATGAACAGGCTGGATAGAAGAGAAAAAATAATGAGCGAGATTACAAGATTGTTAAATCAACGCGATTGGGATATGAAAGAATGGGCAAGAGCAACCGGTATTAAGCAAAGACTTCTTTCTGATATTATGGCAGAAAAAATTATGTTGGATGAAGAAAAAGCTGAATGGCTGCTGGATGAAACTAAGAAGGCAAAAAAGAAAAAAATGCTGCGTTTTGATGAACCTCAGGTACTTGTTTTTGGTGCCAGAAAAGGAGGTACGGGAAAATCAACTTTGGCAGAAAATGTTGCATATGAATTGGCAAGCAGAGGTTATAATGTTCTTGCAGTTGATGGGGATAGCCAGGCTGATATGTCCAGTACATTACAGTGTAGATATACGGAATTCAGAGATAAAAATATATATGATGCAATGATATTGCATAGATCCCTTGAAGACTTTACGGTAGAAACTGATTATTTGAATTTGGATCTGGTACCAGCATCTGGTGTTATGGAAGAATTGGAACGTACGGTTGCTACTATGCAGGAAAAACATGTAAGTTCTATGTTTAAAGATACATTAGTACAGCTTAAAGATGAAAATTATTATGATTTTGTTATTGTAGATGTGGACAAGACGATGGGACTTGTTAATAAATCGTTTTTAAATGGAGCTAATTACGTAATTGTAGTTGCTGAGTGTGCACTCTACTCTACTAAGGCTTTAGTACCAATCACCGAGATGATCGAAATAGTAAAAAAGACTAATGAAAAACTGGATTGTTTAGGACTGGTTTTCAATAAAGTTAATTTAAGAAAAAATGAAGTTAAAAATGCGATTGATGATGCAAATTCATTTTTTAGCTGGCCGGCATTTGAAACATTTATTTCTAATGATGCCGCAGTTGAAAAGTCGCAGCGTGTGCTTATGCCGGCAGGTGCGTATGGGGAAACAAGGAACTCCAGATTCTCAAAACAGATTAGAAGTTTAACAGATGAAATTTTAGGTCGAATTAAAGAGAAAATGAAGGGTGGGAATTAAATGGCAGCTAAAGGCAAAAAGACAGGATTCAGTTCTACAGATTTTATGAAAGCACTTGCCGGTACTGCAAAAGAGGATATGCAGAAGGCGGAGCAGATGCAGGAAGATACAAAATATAAACAGTTGGTAGAGAGTACCGGTAAAATATTAGAATATATTAGCTGGGAGTTAATGGATGATGCTCCTGCTGATTGGAACAGATATCCGAGGCTTAAGGATAGTGATCGTGCAACCTATGCGCAGCTTATGATGTCAGTTGAACAACATGGTACACTAAATGCGTTGATTTTATGGCAGAGAGAAAATGGCAGATATATGTTGTTGGCTGGACATAATCGACGAGATAGTAACAAGGATTTATATGAAAAATATAAAGATCAGCCAGAGGAAGAAAAGCAAAGATTCTTATATCTTCCATCCATAGTATATCAGGAAAATGAATTAACAGATGAAAAAGCCAGGGATATTATAGAAGATACAAATTATTTGCAGCGTCCTGAAAATACAAAGATGACAGTCGATATGGTTAAACGCCGTATTCAAAGAGCAAAAGAACTGAAGAATAAGGCAGGAGAAACGATTGAAGAATTATCAAAGTCAATGGGCATTCAAAAATCAGCGGTTTATGAATGGAAAACTATCGGAGAAAAGCTAATTCCCCAGTTTCAGGAAATGTATTTTGATAAAAAAATTCAAAGAAAAGCTGCATTAAAGCTGGCTCTATTTGATGAAATGATGCAGGAGTGGATCTACGAAAAATACAATAATCGTCTTACTGATAATAAGATTATGTCATTGAAAAAGAGCATGAGAAAAAAAGAAGATATTGCAGAGGCGCTGGATGATCCAATTATTATGAGAAGGATTAATATAACAGTTCCAGCTGGCAGGGAAGAAGAAATAAAAAGAGTTTTGTCAGAATATCTGAAAAATAATCCTAATCCAGTTACTTAAACGAAAAAATTTATTACAATACAATAGCAGAGTTGTCACAAAAATAATGTGGCAACTCTATTTTTATTTAACATAATTAAGTTTAAAATCAGATACAAATTTAGCTGTTTATTTTTCTGTCTCTTTTCTTTTGCTAGTTCCTTTTTATTATTTTTCATCCATATCCTTTTCTAATTTTAATTGGAAAAATCTTATATTAGCTTGCGTTATGATCTTATAATTTTAAAACCCGAATAAAATCATTGTTGACAATCAAGTATTTATGTGCTAAATTCTGGTTAGTGGGTTGCATCACTAACCCAATACCCTTAAGAAATGGAGGGAAGAATTAGTTGAATAATGACAGACCTATTTTTCAACAAATTATGGAAATGATTGAGGATGACATTATTTCCGGGACTTATCAAGTTGATGATATTATTATTTCAACAACTCAAATTTCAAAACTCTTGTCTGTGAATCCTACCACATCTGTAAAGGCTGTAAGTAATTTGACAGAGGAAGGAATTCTATATAAAAAAAGGGGAATTGGAATGTGTGTCACTGACGGTGCAAGGGATAAAATACTAAACCGCCGGAAAAAGATTTTTTTTGAAGAAGCTGTTCCAGAACTGCTTACAGAAGCAGATAAACTGGGAATATCTGAAGCAGAGTTAATTCAAACGATTCGGAAGGAGAAGGAACATAATGATTAGCTTAAACGATACTTCAAAGCATTATGGCGGAACAATAGCAATTGACCATATTACGGCTGAATTAAAAGAAAATAAGATATATTGTCTCCTGGGCCGGAACGGAGCAGGCAAAACGACGCTGCTCAAAATGATAGCCGGACATATTAATGCTTCTTCCGGTCAGATTGAAGTCTGCGGCAGGCAGGTAAAAACGTCTGTGATGCCGGAAAATGTCAACTTTATCGAAAACAAGATGACACAGTTTAATACAACGGTGGGAATGCTGTTAAAAATGGCAGGTAATCTCAATGATGATTTTGATTACGACTTTGCCAAAAGCATGGCAAATAGATTTCAGCTTGATTTACATAAGAAATATAAGCAGCTGTCTTTTGGGATGCAGACCATGTTGACCACACTGATGGGGCTTGCAAGCAATGCAAATGTTGTTATTTTAGATGAGCCACTTTTAGGATTTGATGCTGTTATGCGTAAAGAGTTCTACGAAATGCTGAATGATAGTTTTGAAAAACATCCGAAACTAATCATTGTCTCTACTCATATGATTGATGAAATAGCGAAAAGTGCACAGCGGGTCATGATTCTGGATAAAGGCAGACTTATTTTCGAGGCGGATATTAATGATATTGATGAAAAGGCTTATGTGATCACAGGCCGTACTGCCGATGTGGTTTCTATAGTGGGAAATCTGAACGTAATCAGTAAGAAAATATTGGGGAGCCATACTTCTGCTTTTATTTATGATGAGAGGGGGAAGATTCCGGCAGGAGTTTCGGTACAATCTGTTGGCTTGCAGGAGTTCTTTGTGAATATGGTTGGAGGAAATGCAGATGAATAAAAAAGCATTGGTTATAGCAAAGATAAATTTTCGGTTTTTACTGCCGGCCTATATAATCACTGCCGTGTTCCTGCTGGCTGGCGTATGGAATCTGATTGGTGCATCAACAGGTATTACCGGAAATATCTATGTTGAAATAGGTAACTATCTGTATGTTTTTGCTGTATTAGCACCGATTTTTATTGCAGGGAGAAACTTTAAGAGAATTATGCATCTGAATGGTAAGAAGCAGGATTATTATTGGGGATGCCTTGCCAACTATATTATAATTGCTGCGGCAGCGTCACTGGGTAATATGATACTGTTTTTTTGCAGCAAAGCGCTGTTTGATTCTTTGGTTAACATTCAGAGTCTGGCTGAAATATTTGGTTGGCTGAGTCATGGCATAGTAATCTGTTTTATTCAACAATTTTGTTTTCTATTGTTAACGTCTGTGTTTGTACATATGATGACAGAAATGCAAAGTTCTTGGCTGGGCTGGCTGGCAGATGTTTTGCTTGTTGTAGTCCTTAGTATATTTATTCCGGTGCCTGTACTTCGAAATGTCCTGGAAGGTTTTTTCAGGCTAATTATATTTCATCCTAATGTGTTTATCCAGATCGGATGTTGTCTTGTATTAACTGCTCTGTGTTATGCAGTAGATTTATATGTTCTAAGGAGGAAACGAATTTGATTAATGAAGTAAATCAACAATTCAATCAACAAATAAAGCAACAATTTAAACAGCAATTAAAGCAGCAATTAAAGCAAGAATTAAACCAGGAATTAAACCAGGAATTAAACCAGGAACTAAACAAAGAATTAAACCAGGAACTAAACCAGGAACTAAACCAAGAATTAAACCAGGAACTAAACCAAGAATTAAAACAGGAATTAAACCAGAAATTAAAACAAGAACTAAACCAGGAACTAAACCAAGAACTAAACCAAGAACTAAACCAAGAACTAAACCAAGAACTAAAAAAACAGGAAGAGATGTGGATTATCTGTCCAGCCTGCCATAACAAAACCCGCACACGGGTTCGGGCAGATACTGTTCTTTTGAATTTTCCGCTATACTGTCCTAAGTGTAGACAGGAACACCTGATAAATGTCCAACAATTGAATATATCCGTTATCACAGAGCCAGACGCACAGATGCAGAGCCGATAACTTGCGAATCAAAATGAGATGAATCGCAGTTATTGGCTCTGTTTGCGTTGTTTTATAAAAAAATAGAATCGAGGTAATTTATGAACCCATTATCAACCATTAATTTTTTTCGCCACAATAAGCGTAAACTGTTATCTAACGTTATTATAATTGTTGTTGCCATCTGCCTGGTATATCTTATGGAATGTTTTGTGGCTTCCATTGCGGGCTCTATTTATCCATTGGATGCGAACCGTTTTCATTATGGCATGGTTGTAGTATCTACGTCTGCGGTTCCGGAAATTCCCCGGGAAACCATAGAGGAATTGGAAAGCAGTGACAGCATTGATGTTACCGTGCCCATTGCAATTGAAAAGATAACTTTTTCGGTACCTGGTTCCACTACTCACACAGCTGCATTCGGTTGCTCGGCAGAAGACCAGAAATTGTTATTAGACAGATTTCAAATGAAATTAAGCAGCGGCAGACTGCCGGAAGAAGGTACAAACGAGTTAGCTATTGATAAAAATGTAGCACTGAATAACAAACTGCAGATAGGAAGTCAGGTGGGGAGTAAGCATGATAAGACACAATCACTCACCGGGGATTATAGAGTAGTTGGCATACTGGAAAGTGACAGTCATATTTCCCTGATAGGTTCCCCCACTTCAGGTGATAAATCCATTAAGTATGGGGATAGCGGAATTGTAGTATTTCCCCGAACCGGGAGATTTGAAGGAGCAGAAAAAGAGGTAGCTGCTTTGAACAGCCAGGGATTACTTGTTTGGACGCTGGAGTTGTACAACAGAACTTATGCGAAAAATCAACAGACATTTCAGATATTGGATATGATGGTAATTCTTGCAATTTTAGCAATGGTGATCTGTCTTGTGTGTTCCAATTATGCACAGCATTTTTCCCGGAAAAGTGAGATTGGAGTACTGGGAGCATTGGGTTATACCCGCAGGCAGTTGACAGCCCGTACATTTCGGGAAGTGATAGTAACAAATTTAATCGCATTAATCATCGGATTACTGATTGCAATATTACTGACCTCAGCAATTATTCCCAGACTCTTTGATGACATCGGCGGGACGGGAATTGTGTTTTATGGGAAAGCAGCTATCATGTCAGTATTGGCGCCGCTCTTTACTGGTGTCTTTGTACTGATTCCTGTCAGACGCTTGATTCGAAGCGTAGATGCCGTTTCTATAGTGGAACAAAACTAGAGTGTGTTTGAAATTTCATTCCTGCCATCTGCATGCCCCACTTCGCGGCATATTTGCTCCGAATTCAGGTTACGTAGCCCGCTACGCGTCCTTCATCCGGGTCAAATCTCCCACAAAGTGGGACGCACAGCTGCCAGAAAGCTATTTTAAAACACGCTTTAGAGCAAACGGTGGTAAAAACAATTATTTTATATAAACAGGATCGTAATTGCGATCCTCTATACGAGGAGAAATCATAATGAATTACAAATTAAATAATGTTAGTCTGATCTATGATATGGACAAAGAAGCAAAAACAGCAGCTTTAAGTAATGTGAATCTGTCTCTGAAGGATAGTGGTATGATTGGAATCATGGGACCCTCGGGCAGCGGCAAAAGTTCCCTTTTATATGCCATGGCAGGATTGAAAATTCCTACTTCCGGTCAGATTGTATATGATGGAAATGACATGACAGCAATGGATAACACAGCTTTAGCCAATTTGCGCCGGCAGGATTTTGGATTTATATTCCAGCAGCATTTTCTGATTAATTATATGACTGTGTTGGAAAATGCCCTGGTTCCATTAAATCTTAATACTAGGCAGACAAGAAAGAAGGCTATGGGGCTGCTGGGGAGTCTGGGCATTGCAAAGCAAGCCGGCAAATATCCCTACCAGTTATCCGGAGGACAGCGGCAGAGGGCAGCTATTGCCCGTGCACTGATGAACGATCCCAAGGTGATATTCGGGGATGAGCCAACTGCCGCACTGGATCATGAAAGCGCCATGGAAGTGGTTGATTTGCTTACGGAATATACACAAAATACGATGGTGGTTATCGTAACCCATGACAGGAGTATCCTTAAAAATGCAGATACGATGATTCAGATAGAAGATGGAGTCATAACGCAGATGTATTCACCCGATCAGGAGGAAAGACGATGAAACCGCTGAATGCTTTTTTATATCTCAAAAATAATTTTAAAAAAGTCCTGCCTATTTACCTTTCACTGCTGGTTGGGGTGTTTATGATCTACTTCTATTCTCTTTTTAGTGCAACAACAGAGAAGATGATGAGTGTGGCGTCAACAGATGTGATGGATAAATACAATATTGTATATACTGACGATGACAGTCCTCTGCCTTTGAATTTCCATGAACAGCTGAACAGCATGAAGGAAGCAGATCCAATTCCGGTACAGATGGATCTGCCCGGATTTTCTTATTACCGGGGAGGAATGGGCGGTACGACGATGCTGACATTTAATTTGTTCAGGGATGATGTATCTTCAGTGTTGGAAAATTGCGGTGTGCAGCTTGTCAGCGGCAGGCTTCCGGGGAATAACCAATCAGAGCTTCTTGTGCCGGGGGAGTATGCGCTGCAGAATAACCTGGAGGTAGGTGATTTTGTGGGTACGGAAGTGTCTGATGAATATATGCTGTATGGTAAATACAGAATCTGCGGATTAACAGAGGGAGACGTATTTTTCGCAGTTACCTGCCAGCCGGGGGAGGAAACAAAAGAACAGATTATAAGCAGAAGTGTGATGTATCGAAGCCAGCCTCTCAGCGTAGATAATCAGGCGTTGCTGCTTAAAGATCTGCCCTCAAATGTGGTAACCAGAACACGCTCATATTACGAACAGGAATACGGTGCCACACTCCTTTCGATGCAGTCCCTGACCTATGTCCTGACGGCGGCAATGGTTCTGGTACTGTGTATTGCATTGGGAAACTTAAATGCCATTCTGTTTGCAAATCGGAAAAATGAAATGATGATTTTACATTCTATTGGCTATACCAGCGGACAGTTATCACGCAAGCTTTGGATGGAAAATTTTCTGGTATGTGTATGCGGTTTTCTATCGGGGATTTTATTTACAACCGCGGTTGTAGGAGTGGTAAATCTTTTATTTATGCAGCCTCATGGTAAAATTCTGGAAGTGATGAATTTAAGAGGACTGATAGCAGCAGGTGCAATACCCGTATTTGTATCTGTCTTCAGTATAATGCCTAGTTTGAAAAGAACTCGTAATTTTTAAAACGGCAGGAAAGCAGCCAGAATGACATCACGGCATGAAACATGAAAAAACAGATGTAATTCACAGTCTTATGCGCTATAATAAAAACAATAATGTTTGAATAGAATAGGAGCATTTTCGTGAATATACAGGATTATATTATTTACAATAAAACGATTCCCAAAAGGGCAGCCGTTTATGCTGATTTCCCGGATGGTTTATCAAAGGAAATATGTGAGTATCTGTCATGCAGGGGAATTACAAAACTTTACTGCCATCAGGCTGAAATGTTTCTGGAGGCTGCAAAGCAAAAGAATATTGTAATCACAACTTCTACGGCCAGCGGTAAAACATTGAGTTTCCTGCTCCCTGTTATCCAGGAAATATTGGCAGATCCGTTGACAAGAGCTATTTTTATATATCCGACTAAAGCTTTGGCAAGTGATCAGTTCAGGGCAATCAAGCCATTTCTGGAGTATTTCGGTGAGAACAGAATAGCGGCAGGGGTATATGATGGAGATACACCGGTAAATGAAAGAAGCAGAATCCGGAAAAGCGCTAATATTATTTTGACTAATCCGGAAATGATAAACAGTGCTTTTCTGCCAAATCACAGTAAATTCGGCTTTGATTTTATTTTTTCAAATTTGAAATATGTAGTGATTGATGAGCTTCACACATACCGGGGGGCTTTTGGTTCCCATCTGGCTAATGTTTTTCGCCGACTGGGAAGAGTATGCAGGTATTACCATTCTTCACCCCAGTATCTTTGCAGTTCTGCAACCATTGCCAATCCGGTGGAGCTGGCTGAAGGTATTTGCGGGCAGAAATTTGTGCGGATTGAACGGGATGGTTCGGGGGCGTCTGAGAGAAATTATAAATTGATTCAGCCACCCAGGATTATGGGAAAAGATAAGCAATATTATGGACAGGTACAGTCCACAGCTGTGGCAGCAGAACTTCTTCCGGAATTAGTGGAGAACGGCCACAGCTTTATTGCATTTGCCAGATCCAGAAAGAATGTAGAGATTATTTTAAAGGAAGCAAGGGATAAGCTGGAAGCAGAAAGTTTCTTCGGAGTATCGCTTACAGACAAGATTTCCGGATATCGGGGCGGATACACACCGCTGGAGCGAAAAGAAATTGAGAGTAAGATGATCTCGGGAGCTTTGTGCGGGTTAGTTTCTACTAATGCGCTGGAACTCGGTATTGACATTGGAAAAATTGAAACAGCAGTGCTCTCCGGTTATCCGGGCACGAGGGCTTCCTTCTGGCAGCAAACGGGAAGGGCTGGAAGAAGCAGCAATCGCTGCACCAATTATCTGATTCTGGATAATCTTCCTTTTGACCAGTATATAGCCATTAATCCGGAGTGGCTGTTTGAATCCGGCAGTGAGAATGCGGTTATTGATAAGAATAATCTGCTTATAGAGCTATCTCATATCCGTGCGGCGGCAGCAGAGATTCCGCTGACACTGGATGATATTTCATTGTTTCCGGATCTGGGCGAGACAATTCCTGTATTGATCCGGGCAAAGGAACTGGCAAGCCAGGGCGGGAAATTTGCCTGGACAGGTAATGCCTTTCCGGCAGGAGATTTCAGTTTGAGAAATATTGACAAATCCAGGTATAAACTGATGAATCAGGACAATCAGAAGGAAATTACGGAAATGGACGAGCTGCAGGCGTTCCGGGAAATTCATAAGGGTGCAGTGTACATGCATGACGGGGTACAATATCAGGTTCTAAAACTGGATCTGGAATGTAAAACGGCTTATGCGGTGACCTTTCAGGGAAATTATTATACAATGCCGGGAAGTAACACCAATATAAGGATCATTCAGGGAAGCAAAGAAAGAGATTATAAACGTGTAACAATTACATTTGGAGATGTAAATGTGGATGAGATGGTCTATATGTTTAAGAAGCTGCAATTCCATAATCATCAGAATCTGGGGTATGAGCAGCTGGAACAGCCGTTGTCTAAGGATTACGATACGGAGAGTACCTGGATTAAGATTCCTGAAAACGTAGTACAGGCATACAGACGCCTGCTTCAGGAGAGCCCCAATGGACAGTTAATCAGGAATAATCACTTTGAAGGCTTGTGCTATGCAATTAAGAATGCTGCAATGATGGCTACGATGACAGAGCAGGAGGATATCGGTGTTGTCATGTCCGGAAATGCAATTGGCATGGGGGAAAATTTTGCCTGTGGAGAGGTATATCTGTTTATCTATGATAAGTATATTGGTGGTCTCGGATATTCGGAGAAGGTCTATGACCTGACAGAACAGATTATCCGTAATGCAATCACCCTGGTAAATGGATGCAAATGTGAAAAAGGATGTGCGGTGTGTATCGGGGATTATAAATTAGATAAAAACATGATTCTCTGGGGATTGCAGAATCTATTGGAGGAAGAGCCGGTACCCAAAGAAGTGAAGCTTGTAGAATATGCCCCCTCTACCTTTATGCAAAAACAGTTTCAATTTAAAGAACTGCCGGAAAAGTGGCAGGAGTTCTGTGAATATTTAAAGGAGCGGGGAGATACCTTTGCAGCTTTTTTCAATACGATACCGGAAGTAGAGACAGATGGAGCGGATCTGATACTTTTTACGTACAGCAATTTCTATAAGGAATGGATTCTGGAGGAGAATAATAGAAAGAGCCTTTTAAATATAATATCTTTTTACACGGAAGCGCCTCAGGGGATCCGTTTGCAGATTAAGCAAATGGAGAAGGGAAGAGACCGAAGTGAAATAAAGGATAAACTACAGAGAAGATATGAAAATCTGATGGAATAGGAGGTTTCCATGCAGTTTGAAAAAGAATTAGAACGGCTGAACCAGTACCAGAGGGAAGCAGTGCTGGATGAAAGCGATGCCTGTATCGTAAATGCTAACGTGGGCAGCGGTAAAACGACGGTATTAATTTCTAAGATCATGTACCTGCATAATGTGAGAAATGTTCCATATCAGAATATGGTGGTACTTACGTTTACCAATAAAGCGGCAAATGAAATAAAAGAACGTCTGACTGGTACTGATGCGGGAATTCCAATGGATGAGCTGGAGACTTTCGGGACCTTTCACAGTGTTGCACTCCATCTTTTAAGAAGTAAGCTGCCTCTTGAAAAGATTGGGTATACAAAGGGCTTTCTTGTGATAGAACCAGAAGAAGAACTGGACATTGCAATGCAGGTGATCGAGAAAGAGAAACTGGTTATTAAATATAAAAATCGTTTAAAGAAACGTTTGGAGCAGGCGATGACGGGGCAGATAACAGAAAATAATTCCAGCATCCGGGATGATATTTTCAAACTGGTGAAGATGTTGAAAGAAGAGAAGGTACATCAAAATAAAATGTCTTTTTCGGATCTTTTGCAGAATACAAATCAATTATTGGAAGATCATAGTATGGAAGCCAAATGGATAATTATTGATGAGGTGCAGGACTGTGATAAAATGCAGCTGGATTTTATCGAAAGATTTATGAATGGAGACACCAGACTGTTTGCTGTGGGAGATCCAAACCAGATTATATACAGCTGGAGAGGAAGCACCTGGAATGTATTTTATATTTTAAAGGATAAATATCATGCTAAGGAATTATCCCTTCCCATTAATTATCGTTCCAGCAGTTCTATTTTAGAAGTAGCAAAGTGTTTTTTACAGAATGGAACTCCGTTAAAGGGTATGCGGGACACAGGGAATAAAATTATTTTGAAGAACCATTATAATCCCTTTAACGAAGCCTGCTATCTGTCCGGTAAAATAAGGGAGCTTCAGTCGGAAGGTGTGCCGCTTAATGAAATTGCTGTATTTTACCGATTGCAGAATCAGTCCGAAGTCTTTGAGAAGGTATTTGCAGAAAATGGAATCCCATTTGAAGTTTCTATGAAAAAGACGATACAGGATATTCCGGTTCTAAAGTGGATGGTGAAACTGCTGCGTTTTTGTGTAAATCCGGATGACGATTTGTCGGGAATCTATGTGTTAAGTCATCGGGATTATGGAGAGCGGCTGACGAAAAAAGAAGCCGTAAAACTGTTAAAAGACCAGAATGGGAATCATGTGGGTATTTCAAAATTATATGATAAAATGATGGCTTTTACGGAACAGAGCAGCGAATTACATAATCCCTTAGAACTTTTCCGGTATTTTGCATTGGATGAGTATCTTATGCCTACTTCATCTGCTTATACACAAGACAGGCAGGCGGTCATAGATTTGGCAGAGATTATCTTTTCCTATATTAAGGAAAAGCAGATGGTGTTTTTGGATGGATTGACGGATTTCCTGAATTCTTCAGCACTTTATGGGATAAATATATTACAGAAAGATGTTCACAGTGAGGAAGACTCGGTGAAGCTGATGACACTGCATGCTTCTAAGGGGCTTGAGTTTTCCCATGTTTTTATTACGGGAGTGAATTATGGACTGATTCCTTTACGGACAAAGAATTTCGAAGAGGAGGATGAGGAAAGAAGGCTGTTTTTTGTAGGCATTACCAGGGCAAAAGATTATCTTGAGATTTCATATTATACGAATCCGGATTTTTATCGGGTGATGCCCGGTGAAAGCAGATATATCCATATGATTCCCGCCCATCTGATTGAGGATGAAGCAGGTGTAAAAAGTGAAGTGAATCTGCAGGAACTCAAAAGGCAGATACAGGAAGCAAAAAATGAGGGGGCAAAGGAAAAGTCATCCAATGCGGTACCGGAAGAGCAGGTTTCCCAGGGAATGGTAAAACATAAGAAATATGGGACGGGTAAGATATTAAAAGAAGATGACCTTATGATTGTGGCAGAGTTTGAAAATTATGGAGTGAAAGAATTTATAAAAGCTTTTAGTGAGTTAGAGCGTGTTTGAAAATTTTTTTTCTTAATTGGATACCCAGCTTTGCGGACGGCATCCGCCTTCTTTTCTGGTTTTCCGGTGATTGTCAGCTTCATGTAATATGAGATATCCGTGAAATTAAAATATATACTTGTCTGAAAATAAATTTTAATGTATAATTTTACTATTACAGTCATTCTATGTATGTGACTATGGTAAAAAAAGAAAGAGAGAGGGAATTGTATGGAAGAAAAGAAAAAATCAAATGGTGGTGCACTGCTGGGAGCTGCATTTATCATGGCTACATCAGCAATTGGTCCTGGGTTTTTAACACAGACAGCAAAGTTTACAAGTGATTTCCAGGCAAGCTTCGGATTTGTTATTTTAGTTTCTATTTTACTGGCCATCGTCGTTCAGATGAATGTCTGGCGTGTGCTTTGTGTATCCGGGATGCGCGGACAGGATGTGGCAAATAAGTTACTCCCGGGATTAGGTTATTTTGTAGCATTGCTGGTTGTATTAGGCGGCCTGGTATTTAATATTGGCAACGTAGGCGGCGGTGCTTTGGGATTCAATACGTTATTAGGGCTTCCGTTGACAGCCGGATATATTTTAGCCGGAGCGATTGCCATCGCTGTATTTTTACTTAAAAATGCCACAAAGGCAATGGATACTCTGACAAAAGTGCTCGGCGGAGTGATGATTGTTGTAATTTTTGTGGTTATCGTAATTGTAAAGCCTCCTGTTGGACAGGCTATTAAAGAAACTTTTATCCCGTCTACAGGTGCGGTAGCGCTGTTCCCTGCAATATTAACGTTACTTGGCGGAACCGTAGGAGGTTATATTACCTTTGCCGGTGCCCATCGTCTGATTGACGCAGGCATTACAAAGAAAGAGAATTTAAAAGAAGTTAACAAGAGTTCTATCATGGGTATCGGAATTGCAACGATCGTGCGTATTTTCTTATTCCTTGCAATTCTTGGTGTAGTGGCAAAAGGCCTTACTTTAGATCCAAACAACCCGGCAGCGGATGCATTCAGCCAGGGTGCAGGTGAGCTGGGCTACCGATTCTTTGGATTAGTATTGCTTTGTGCAGCAGTTACCTCTATTGTAGGTGCGGCTTATACATCCGTTTCATTCATGAAGACTCTGAGCAAGACGGTTGCAAAATATGAAAAATGGGTTACCATTGCTTTCATTGCAGTATCAACTCTGGTTATGGCGATTCTTGGACAGCCGGCTACTCTTCTGGTTCTGGCGGGTGCATTAAATGGCCTGATCTTACCGGTTACTTTAGGTGTATGCCTTGTGGCATCCCAGAAAAAGAGTATCATGGGACAAGATTACAAGCATCCGAAGTGGCTGTTGATTCTTGGTATCCTGGTAGTTCTGCTTGCAGCATATCTTGGAGTTACTTCACTTTCAGGTCTTGGTAAGTTATTCGCATAGAAAATACAAAGGTGTAGTCACTATGATTGCACCTTTTTGAAATAGGAGAGAGCATAATGCTGAAAATTGAAATTCTAACAGCAGGTGATTCTGCGATTTTGATTGAGTTTGGCAAAGAGATCAGCCCGGAAATCAATCGGAAAATTACGGCTATTGTACAGCTGATTAAGGAACAGCAGATCGAAGGAATTGTAGACACAATTCCCGCTTTCTGCTCCTTATTGGTGAATTACGATCCCAGAATTATCTCATATGAGAAGATTGTGGAGCGCATGCGGCAATTAGTAAAAGTGGATGTTATGGCTGAGGTTGGTGAAAAACGGATTATTGAAATCCCTGTCTGCTACGGCGGGGATTTTGGACCGGATATTGAAACCGTTGCCGAAAATGCAAAGATGTCCCGGGAAGAAGTGATTAAATTGCATTCTTCCAAAGATTATTTGATTTATATGCTTGGTTTTCTGCCCGGATTTTCATACCTGGGAGGTCTGGATGAGCGTCTTCATACACCGCGTCTGGCTAATCCCAGAATTAAGATTAATGCAGGAAGTGTAGGCATCGGCGGTTCCCAGACAGGAATTTATCCACTGGATTCTCCGGGAGGCTGGCAGTTGATCGGTTTAACTCCGGTGAAGACATACGATCCGAACAGAGAAGTGCCTATTTTATTTGAGGCTGGGGATTATATCCGTTTCGTACCTATCGATGAAGCAGAGTTTTACCTCATAAAAGAATTAGCCAATAAGGGCGAATATCAGTGTATCGTTCATGAAGGAGGTGTGTAAGATGGGATTTCGCGTATTAAAAGGAGGCATGCTGACAACGGTACAGGATTTAGGAAGAACAGGTTACCAGAGTCAGGGATTTGGTGTGTCAGGAGTAATGGATGTACGTTCCTTTAAGATTGCAAATCTGCTTTTAGACAATCCGGAAAATGAAGCGGCGCTTGAGATCACTTTGATTGGTCCTACATTGGAATTCACATCCGCTACGATTATTGCCATTACCGGAGGGGATTTCCAGCCGATGATTAATAAAAAACCGGCGCCAATGTATACGGCTATTTACATGAATAAGGGTGATATACTGGAATTCCAGAGTGCCAGAACAGGCAGCAGGGCATATATTGCGTTTTCAAGCTATCTGGATATTCCTGTTATCATGGGAAGCCGCTCCACCAATATCAGAAGCAGGGTAGGGGGATATAAAGGAAGAAAACTTCAGGCGGGAGATTATGTGGGATTCCGTATAAAAAGGAGATATCTGCCATACTTTTTATCCAGAAATCTGGATCTGGATGAATTTGACCAGGAGGATGCTACGCTGAGAGTGGTGTTAGGACCCCAGGACAGTCATTTCACAAAGCAGGGGATGGAAAGCTTTCTGGGCAGTGAATATGAGGTAACCAGTGACTTTGACCGTATGGGATGCCGGCTGGAAGGTCCTTTTGTAGCTTATAAAAATACGGCGGATATTATTTCAGATGGTATTACAATGGGATCTGTACAGGTTCCGTCCCATGGAAAGCCGATTATTATGTTGTCTGACAGACAGACTACCGGGGGTTATGCCAAGATCGCAACCGTTGCATCAGTGGATATCCCGAAGCTGGTACAGAGAAAGACAGATCATAAGATACGGTTTCAGGCAATTACTGTTACAGAAGCCCAGAGTCTTTATCTGGATGAGATAAGAGAAATGGATGATTTCCGAAAAGAAATACACAGGCCCTGTAAAGAAGTTTTGGACTGCCGTCTGGTTGCCAAGCGGTTGGAAAAACTCTTTTCATAGATAAAAGCAGATAAGAAAGAGAGGTATTTAAATGGATTTAGAAAAGATAGAGGGATTGATAAAAATAATTGAAAAGTCATCTTTGACAACGTTTTCCATCAAAGAAGGAGACGTAAAGATTTCTATGAGCAAGATTAAGTATGCTCCTGGAGCAGCAGAAGGCATGACTGTTAATACTTCAGCTCAGGAGGAAGGTAATCCCGTGGAAGAAGAAGAGCAGTGTTTTATAACATCTCCTATTGTAGGAACTTTTTATGCGGCGGCATCACCCGATGAACCGGCATTTGTAAAAGTAGGTGATGTGGTAAAGGGCGGACAGACTGTCTGCATACTGGAAGCGATGAAGCTGATGAATGAGATTGAAAGCGATTTTGACTGTGAAATTGAAGCTGTTCTGGTAAGCAATGAACAAAAAGTAGAATATGGACAGCCGCTGTTTCGCGTAAACAAATTATAGGCATAAAGGGAGGATTGGACTGTGTTTAAAAAAATATTAATAGCCAATCGGGGTGAGATAGCAGTTCGAATTATCCGCGCATGCCGTAACCTGGGCATTCGCAGTGTAGCGATATATTCCAAAGAGGACAAAGACAGCCTTCATGTACAGCTGGCAGACCAGCGTATCTGTATTGGCGAGGGTCCTGCAAAGAACAGTTATTTAAATATGGAACGCATTATCAGTGCGGCAAATAATATGGCTGCTGATGCTATACACCCGGGATTTGGATTTTTATCTGAGAACAGTGATTTTGTGCGGATGTGTGATGAGAATGGAATCACGTTCATCGGTCCATCCGCTGATGTAATTGACAGTATGGGCAATAAATCCCATGCCAGAAAGACAATGATGGATGCAGGCGTACCGGTTGTTCCGGGAACAAAAGAACCGGTCTATGAGGCTGAGGCGGGTGCAAAGATTGCAAAAGAAATCGGGTATCCGGTTATGATTAAGGCATCTTCCGGCGGCGGCGGTAAAGGTATGCGTGTTGCAAAAAATGAAGATGAATTTGAGTTTCAGTTTAATATGGCGCAGCGGGAATCAGCCAATGCTTTTGGTGATGATACCATGTACATTGAGCGTTTTATTGAGAATCCAAGGCATGTGGAGATACAGATTATTGCAGATGCATATGCAAATGTAGTAGCTCTGGGAGAGCGTGACTGTTCGGTGCAGAGAAATCACCAGAAATTGATTGAGGAATCGCCATCACCTGCTATTTCAGAGGAAATGCGGGAGGAAATGAACCGCTATGCAATACTGGCAGCGAAGACCGTAAATTACACAAATGCCGGAACGATAGAGTTTATTGTAGATCCAAAAGGCAACTTTTTCTTTATGGAAATGAATACCCGTATCCAGGTAGAACATGGTGTTACAGAGATGGTTACCGGTACGGATTTAATTATAGAACAGATCCGTATTGCTATGGGTGAAAAATTGAGCTTTAACCAAAGTGACATTATTCTTCGCGGACATGCTATTGAATGCCGTATAAATGCCGAGATTCCGGAGAAAAACTTTATGCCAAGTCCGGGTGTGATTAAACATATGCATCTTCCGGCAGGAAATGGAGTGCGTGTGGATACCGGGCTTTATACCGGGTACCGCATTCCATCCGAATATGATTCTATGATTGCAAAAGTTATTGTCCACGCACCGGACAGAGAAGCAGCATTACAGAAGATGCGTTCCGCGTTGGATGAAATGGTGATTATGGGAATCGAGACAAACATTGATTTTCAGTATCAGATCCTGAAGCACCCTACATTTTGTGAGGGAAAAGCCGATACCGGATTTATTGAACAGTTGATGAAACTGAGTTAGAAAATGATATATCTAAATATTCATAAAGTGAGATGAAAGGAGTTTTCTATGTATAAAGTGGATTTAAACAGCGACCTTGGCGAAAGCTTCGGACACTATACAATTGGAATGGATGACCGTGTGATTCCATTTATCACATCCGCAAATGTGGCATGCGGATATCATGCTTCTGATCCGGTTGTTATGGAAAAGACAGCAGCGATTGCGAAAAAAGAAGGGGTGCGGGTAGGTGCGCATCCGGGACTGCCGGATCTTATGGGATTTGGCAGACGCGTTATGGACATCACACCAGGGGAAGCAAAAGCCTATACGCTTTATCAGATCGGAGCATTGGCCGGAATCTGTAAAGCACAGGGTATCAGCCTGCAGCATGTAAAACCGCATGGAGCCCTTTATAATATGGCAGCAAAGGATTATGAACTTGCAAAGGGTATCTGTGAGGCAATTTATGAATTTGACAAGAATCTGATAGTTTTGGCATTATCCGGCGGAGAGCTGGCAAAGGCAGCTGCCGACTGTGGGCTTCGTACTGCACTGGAAGTATTTGCAGACCGTGCTTATGAAGAAGACGGAACTCTGGTTAACCGGAGAAAAGAAGGCTCTATGATTACGGACGAAGAAGAAGCGATAGCAAGAGTTGTCCGTATGGTAAAAGAAGGAAAGGTTACTGCGATTACCGGAAAAGATATACCGATTAAAGCAGATTCAGTGTGTGTGCACGGAGATGGCGAAAAAGCTCTGGCATTTGTAGAAAAGATCCGTAAAACACTGATAGATGAAGGCGTGGAAATCTGCCCGCTGGATGAGATCGTGTAAGATCTATAGAATATTTATTGGAAATTGTTGTAAAAACGCCTGTTCATGATAGTTTATATCATGAAACAGGCGTTTTTTGAATTAACGTATTTATTTGTTAGAAAGTATTTCCAGAATGGCAGGTATTTCAGCTTGGAGCCTGGCTGCCGGAAAGTTTGGGGAAAACTCAAATATATGCTTGCTTATAAAAAGAAAAGCTGATAAAATGCGGTTAGATATAGCTAACTATGTGGGCTATAACCAAGCATCATATATCTGCTTTGAAATATGATATGGGGATAGGTAATGATATTCTATGTATAAAAGTAAAAGAAGGTGAAGTATTGAACGGAATAGATTTATCATCGGTACGGATGGATTTTAGAGGATTTGGCTTTTCAAAAAGGGAAGTAAACGAATTGATTCAAGAATATAGCATAAATGAACCGAAAAACAAAGTACATATAACAGCTTATATGATTTTGCCGGGAGTTGAGATTTTTTGCACAGATTATCAGACACATGAACATTTTTATGGAAAGGTGAATGAATGCAATTATTATCAGATTGCATATTCCCATAAAGGTGTTTATGAAAGCAGGATTGACGGGCATCGGTTTCTTAGACTTTCTGAGGGTGAAATTTCCATGATGACAAATACGTATCAGAGTTTTGATTCTCATACACCCATGGGATATTTTCAGGGAATCAATATCATTTTTTATCCGCAGATGATAGGAGGAGAAGCAATTGACTTTCTCGGATTGTTTGCGATTGATATTAACGAACTTTTTAAAACGCACCTTCAGGGTAAACGATTTGAACGATTTGTTTGTGACGGTCATATCAAAAAAGTCCTCGAAGCATTGTATGAAGCATCCAGAGAGGGCGACTATATTCATATGAAAATACATGTTCTACACTTACTGACAGAATTTGTCCATTATGAAGGAGCCAGACAGAAGAAATATCATGTCGTTACAGATAAGAAAACAGAAACAATCAGTCAGATCAAAAACTATATAGAAAAGAATATGCAGAAGCATTTTACCATTAGGGAGCTGGCTGCACATTTCCATATATCGGAGACAGGACTTAAGGATAATTTTAAAGTCATTTATGGTTGCAGTCCTTATGAATTCTTAAAAGGATGCCGCATGGAATGGGCCGCTAAAAGGCTGAAAACAACAAATGAATCCATAGCGGATATAGGCAACGCAATCGGGTACGAGAATCCAAGTAAGTTTTCAGCAGCTTTTTCAAGTATCTACGGTTTAACACCAATTAAATATAGAAAAAATGGCTAAATGGAGTATTTTGACTAAACAGAGTGGAAGAATATTCCTCTATTTTGTATTATTGGTTAGGTGAAGCTAACTATGCTGCGGGAAAATCAGGAGAATGCGTGGGTGGATTTTGTGATTACCCATGACCTGGAGCTGGTTGTGGGAAGCTGCACCCATGTGCTGCATTTGAAATATGGAAAAGTGTAAGTGTTCAGCTCCTCTTTGTGGGGGAGATTAAAGAAAGGAAGAAAGAGAGGAAAAAGAAATTGAAAACGAAAAAGAAAAGCAGTATTGTTGTTTTACTTCAATATGCCGGTAATTATCGCTGGCTGACAATCCTGGGCTGCATTTTATCAGGTGCTGCAGCCGCCATCGGCTTAATGCCGTATGTATTTGTATGGTTGGTGGCAAGAGATGCTCTTGCGGTATATCCCAATTTTGCGGCGGCAGATAATCTGGCTAAGTGGGGATGGCTTGCAGTATGGTTTTCAGTAGCAAATCTTGCAGTGTATTTTATAGCGTTAATGATGACCCATATTTCTGCATTTCGCACAGCAAGAAACATGCGAATGAAAGCAATGCAGCATATGGTGGAATTACCCCTTGGTTTTTTTACCGGGAATCAGTCTGGCAAGCTTCGCAAGCTGGTAGATGATAATGCAGCGCTTACAGAGGATTTGTTGGCGCATAAGATGCCTGATACCGTTGGCGCAGTCGTGACACCTCTTGCAGCAATTGTTTTTTTGCTCCTGTTTGACTGGCGAATGGGTGCACTATCCCTTTTCACCATGGTCCTGGCACTGGCATCTATGGGTATGATGATGAGTGGAAAAAATGCAAACTTTTTTCACCGGTATCAGCAGGAAATCGAAAAAATGAGTGGAGAAGCAGTGGAATATGTCAGAGGTATTCCGGTCGTAAAGGTATTTCAGCAGACGGTATATTCCTTCAAGGCCTTTTATGCAGCAATTTTGTCCTACAGTGATCTTGCCGGCAAATACGCTATGAGCTGCCAAATGGGCAACACTTGTTTTTTAAGTGCCATTAACGGAACATTTCTACTCCTGATTCCTGCAGCGCTCTATATTGCTTCTGTCAGTGACGGATGGGGTGTCATTCCCAATTTTATCTTCTATGCTTTGTTTGCACCGGCTTGTGGAAATATGATTAACCGGATTATGTATGCGTCACAGTCTGTCATGGAAGCAAATGAGGCTGTATTTAAAATGGAGGAAGTCTTATCCCAGGAACCATTGAAAAATGCGACATATACCACGGCACCCTCCGATGGAACGGTTGAGTTTAAGGATGTCACATTCACTTATCCGAAAGCCACAAGGCCTGCACTTTCCCATATCAGTTTTCGTGTGGCGGGGGGGCAGACAGTAGCTTTGGTGGGGCCTTCCGGTGGGGGTAAAACTACTGCAGCCAGTCTCATTCCCAGGTTCTGGGATGTATTGGAAGGGCAGGTGAAGATTGGCGGCGTTGATGTTCGTGAAATAGACAACAGGCTTTTGATGGATCAGGTTGCTTTTGTCTTTCAGGATACGCGGCTGTTTAAACAAAGCCTGCTTGATAATATAAGGGCAGCAAAACCGGAGGCATCCAGGGAGCAGGTTCTCCGTGCCGCCCATGCTGCACAGTGCGATGATATTCTTGAAAAACTTCCGGACGGCTTAGATACGGTTGTGGGAACGAAAGGAATTTATTTGTCCGGCGGGGAGGTACAGAGAATTGCGTTAGCCAGGGCCATTTTAAAGGATGCACCAATTATTGTGCTGGATGAAGCAACGGCATTTGCGGACCCGGAAAATGAAGCACAGATTCAAAAAGCCTTTGAGTCGTTGATTCGGGGGAAAACGGTACTTATGATTGCCCACAGACTATCCACGATTCAAAATGCAGATAACATTCTTGTTATGGATAATGGGAAGATTACGGAGTGTGGAACACATGGTGAACTTTTGGAAAAACAGGGACTGTATGCTAAAATGTGGAGGGATTATCAGAAGTCGGCAAAGTGGAAGGTTGGAAAGGAGAGCACATTATGATTTCAAGAATTGAACATCTTTTTGCACTCAGTCATCAGGGGGCAAAGGACTTTGTAAAGGCAGTATTGCTGACGGTAGTATGCAACATCAGTCTGATGCTTCCGGTAGGCGTCATTATGGCAGTGATCCAATATATGCTTGCAGCGATTCCCAACGGAGAAAATACAGGAGCAAAAATTCTGTATTATACCGGGATAGCGGCAGTGATCCTGGTTGTACTGTTTGTGCTTCATTACATTCAATATGCGGCCCTTTATCTGTCGGTATATAAGGAGAGTGCCAACCGAAGAATTGCACTGGCTGAAACACTGCGCAAGCTTCCGCTTTCCTTTTTTGGAAAAAGAGATTTAAGCGATCTGACAGCAACCATGATTGCAGACTGTTCCAGTCTGGATCAGATGTTTTCTCATTATATTCCAGTGTTGTTTGCGGCTGTTATTTCCACCACTATTGTAGGAATCAGTATGTTCTGTTTTAATCCCAAAATGGCACTGGCTGTATTGTGGGTTGTTCCGGCAGCGCTGCTTTTGACGATTTGCTCCAAAAAGCTGCAGGATACATATGGTACGAAAAACATTCTGGCAAAACGTGCCGTTACTGACTATATCCAGGAAGGATTGGAAACCAATCGTGATCTGAAGGCCTGCAATCAACAGGAAGTTTATTTAAAAGAGCTGGAGCAAAAAACGGCAGCCGCAGAAAAATCAGCCATCCGGTCAGAATTGGCGGCAGGCACTTTTGTAAGTTCTGCGCAGGCATTTTTACGTATTGGTATGGCGACAACAGTTCTGGCAGGGGCGGACCTTTACGTACGCGGAGAGCTTACACTACTGTATTTTCTTGGATTTCTGTTTGCAGCTGCACGAATTTATGATCCCCTTAGCATTGTTCTTATGAATATGGCGGCAACCTTTAACGCAAAACTTCAGATTAACCGTATGCGTGCGATTCAGGAAGAGCCGGTACAGACAGGAACGGAAAATTTTAAACCAAATGGCTTTGACATCAGTTTCGAACACGTGGATTTTTCATATCGAGACGGAGAAGGGGTTCTATCGGATGTGACATTTATGGCAAGACAGGGGGAGGTCACAGCTCTTGTGGGTCCCTCTGGCGGCGGAAAATCTACAGCAGCAAAGCTTTCAGCCAGATTCTGGGATGTGAATAAAGGAAAAATTAAATTAGGTGGCAGAGATATTTCTGAAATAGATCCGGAAGCCTTACTGAAATATTATGCGATTGTATTTCAGGACGTTGTCCTGTTCCGGGATACCATTATGGAAAATATCAGGCTCGGACGTAAGGGGGCCACAGATGAAGAAGTAATCGAAGCAGCAAAGGCAGCGCAGTGTGATGAATTTATCATGCGCCTGACAGATGGATATGAAACAGTAATCGGAGAAAATGGCTCTACCCTTTCAGGAGGAGAACGCCAGCGAATTTCCATAGCGAGGGCGTTGTTAAAGGATGCACCTGTAGTCCTTCTGGACGAAGCCACGGCGAGTCTGGATGTGGAAAACGAGAGTGCAGTCCAGGATGCATTATCCAGGCTGATTCGCAAGAAAACGGTTTTAATTATTGCACATCGGATGCGTACAGTAGCCAGTGCTGACAAGGTGGTTGTTCTGGAAAACGGACGAATTGTGCAGCAGGGTGCACCCGAAGAGCTTCTGAAACAAAAGGGAATGTACAGACATATGGTAGAACTGCAAAATAAGAGCATGGCGTGGAAGTTATCATAGAGAAAACCAGCTTTGTATCAATAAACTGTATCCCGGAAAGAGAAAGGGGCGGACCATGGCAGGCGTGCTCCCATCGGATACTAATCTGGCAGAGATCTGCCCGCTGGATGAGATCGTGTAGAAAATTCATCTGAAAATGATTTCGATTAAACGGTAATAAAAGCGCCTGTTCATGAAAATATGATAACATCATGGACAAGCGCTTTTTAATACTTTTCTATTTTATGGATAGGATATCCAGAATGGCAGGTATTTCTGATTGAAGCTGCCCCATTTCTTTTTCTTTTTGTTTCATCACGGTTTTATAGGCAGCAGCTTTTTCTGTTTGCCTGCTGTCTGTATAAAGTCTGTAATTTACGGCAGCCTCATAGTAGCGGGCCAGAGCATAATATTCCTCAAGTATTTCATTTGATTTAGCACCCCGGGCTTCGTTTTGTGAAGTTTTTCGCAGTATAGACCCATAATCCTGGTATTTCAGATCTCCGGAAAAAGATTGTTCATCGAATGTTGTATAGCCCTGGAATTCTTCCTTAAGGCGTGCGATCCCCATAGCAAGTAAAAAGACAAATAGAATCGACAGAATGATGATAAGGATGCCCGATATACTAACTCGTTTCTTCTTCATGGATGTCTAATCTCCTTTCCAGTATATCTCGAACTCCGTTTGCAGACAGGTTGGGAAGCGTACTCAGATCTTCCTTTGTCATATTGCAGAAGGAAGACAGCAGCAGCTGAATCTTCTGATCAATATCATCTAATGCAGCCAGATGTTCAGCCTGGTATTTCCCCTCATATAAAAAATATTCTCCCGATATGGTTTCATAATAAGAGGAGAGGCTGGAGACCAGGTATCTGGGAGACCAGCTGCTATGAAGTTCAGGATTAATCAGCGAATTAATGGAATCAAAGATACTATTATAACTCTCTGAAGCCCGGGTAATTGCAGTGTAGGAATCAAATTCGTCACCCAGGTACAAATTGTTTGAGTTATAGTAAGCATTCAGGTCGATATATTTTTTGTTTTCTATTAAATTATCCATGGTTTCTTTATGGATAGCTTCATTTTTATGTAAGGCGCTTTTCGTAACGCTTTTGTATATGGGCCAGGCGGATCCGACCAGGATAAAGGCGGCAACATTCAGGATCACCAAAATGGCAATGATGCTTGTGCGTACACTGAAACTTGTAAATCTATGGGTTGTAGTGTAAACGTCATTCTGAGTTTTTTTGAATTCCGACTGATAATGTTTTATATCAGAACGGTGTTTCAAAATATCGGGATTTTGGGAACCGCAATAAGGACATTTTTCATCCTTTAACGTTAAGGGTGCCCCGCAGAAAGTACACTTCATTTTTTAACCTCCTCATCATAAAGCTTTTTTAATTGATCTATACTCATGTGATAGCGTTCATTTAAAATCTGTTCTGCTTCTTTTTGATATGCTTTTACCATAGCAGAATCTTCCTTACGCATATCTTCAAGGCGTGTCATGATCAGAAGAGAAGTCATGGCGGTCATGATATCTTTTTTACGGTTGTTCTCCGGGTCCGTAATTATGAGATAGTCGGCATATGCCCAGATAAAGTCAGAATGCTTCCAGTTGTAGGTGGAAAATTTCTGTGTTTCGGAGTCTGTCAGTATGTAGTTCAGAACAGCGTCGTAATTTCCTTCCTCATACCAGACATCCATTTTCGGAAATGCCGTACGTTCCCAGGCTGTCTGGGCAGCGTCCTGTTTTTTTAACTGGCTGTCATTAAACTGAAACAATAAAAATATCCCAAGTGCCAGAAGGGCGGAAATCAGGAGCGATATACCAATGCGCTTTCCTACACGTGAAGATTCACTTTTTATAGTATCTTCAAAGTAGTCCATAGGGACATCTTCTAATTTCTCCAGATTCTGATGCAGCTCATGTAGCTCATTCATATATTCTTTTTCGGCACCGGGGAAGTTCGTGGAACCACAATAGGGGCATTTCACTATAGTTTCATCCAGTATGGTTCCGCAGCTTTGGCATTTCATAATAAGAACTGTCCTTTCAGGTTAGTTAATTAATTATAATAAGAATACAATAATATGTGGGTAGGCGAAAGCGGTCATTCTATACCATGGTTTTTACCATATTAACAAATCTGAGGACATCTTCTGGTGCATCCAGGCTATAAAGTAAGCCATAGGGGATGCTGTAATCCCAATTCACAGGAATTGATATAAGACCCGGGTGAACCTCCTGCCAGCACTCAATGCTAAGCAGGACATTTCCGGTCTCTGCGCAGCGGTTAAATACTGATAAATCATAAAATTGAGGAGTATCCTCTATTTGAATTTTGGGATGGTGTTTCGTCAGGTCATTGCGGAGGAAATCATTCACTCCGGAATCTCCGTGGGCTACCATCATCAGAGTCTCACCGTATAAATCTTCGATATCAATGCAGGAATTTCCTGCAAGGCGATGTTCTCTGGGGACTGCAATCATTTTTTTGTATCTGCCCAGGGCAAGAAAATTACAGCGGCTAAGCCATGCTTTGGAATCACATACCCCTATCAGAAAATCAAACTTTTCTCCCAGCAGTCCTATTTCCCCAAGAATTCCTTCGTAATTATCCTCAAACGGTACAAGATGCAGTTTATATTCCGGAAAATCTTTATTTACACGATACCATAAATCCATAAAGGGCTTTGCAGGATTCAGAAGCGATGTGCCCACACAAAAGGTAGTGTCCTTAGCATGGTTGGCGGCTTTGGCATTTGCAATGGATTTTTTTGAATAATCTATCATGAATTTAGCGTCCTGATATATGACAGCTCCGGAGTCTGTTAAACGGATGCCCGAGGGGGTACGTTCCACAAGCTTTATATCCAAATGATTTTCCAATGTATTTATTTGTTTCATAACGGCGGTAGGCGAGATATACAGATGTTTTGCTGCTTTTGTAAAACTTCCGAAGTCCGCAGCTGCTATAAATGTATCCAGCATCTGATTGTACATATATTACCTCCTAAAATTAAAGTGTATAAACTTTATGTTAATACAACGATAACATATCGGAGATTCCAAGTCAATGAAAACTAAGATAAACTATAGGAAAATACAAAGAAAAATAATAGAAAAGAGGTAGATTAAATGGCAGAACTGATAGCGTTCTTTTCACGCAGGGATGAAAATTATGTTAATGGTATAATTAAGACACTGGATATCGGTAACACAGAAGCCGCAGCTGGTATTATACAGGAATTGACAGGTGCCCGGCTATTTCAAATTGAGCCAATACAGACATATTCAAAGGAATATAACGAATGTATTGCACAGGCTCAGGCAGATCAGAAACGGAATGCCAGACCGGAATTGAAAACGTACCCGGAAAGTATTGATCCGTATGATGTAATTTATCTGGGTTTTCCTAATTACTGGGGGACTATGCCCATGGCGGTGTTTACCTTTTTGGAACACTTTGATTTCACCGGAAAAACCATTATGCCTTTTTGCACTCACGAGGGCAGTGGAATGGGCAGCAGTACAAGTGATATCAGCAGATTATGTCCCGGAGCAATGGTAGAGGCGGGACTGCCCATTTATGGAAGCGCTGTACAGAGGTCTAAAAAAGACATAGCAAACTGGATGACAATTAATAGCAATCGGGAAAGGACGGAATGAAAATGGAATATATAAAATTAGGAAATTCAGGCATTGAGGTATCACGTTTATGTGCAGGCTGTATGAGTTTTGGTGACCCGGCAAGCAAAATGCATGCATGGACCCTGAACCCACAGGAAAGTGAAGAGATTATCAAACATGCATTAGAATTGGGGATTAATTTTTTTGATACGGCTAATTGTTATTCCGCAGGAACAAGTGAGGAGTATCTGGGCAGGGCGGTTAAAAATAATATAGCAAGAGATAAAGTCGTTCTGGCCACAAAGGTTTATTTCAATGAGGGAAAACTTTCAGGGGAAGCAATACCGCGAGAGGTGGAAGCTTCGCTCAAACGCCTGGGAACAGACTATATAGATTTGCTGATTATTCACCGCTTTGATTATGATACGCCAATAGAAGAGACCATGCAGGCCCTGCATAAGGTGGTCCAATCAGGTAAGGTTCGTGCCATTGGTGCTTCCGCTATGTATGGATACCAGTTTATGAAGATGCAGTATACCGCTGAAAAGAATGGCTGGACAAAATTTGTATCGATGCAGAATCATTATAATCTGCTTTATCGTGAGGATGAGCGAGAGCTGATCCCGGCCTGCGAAGATCAGAATGTGGCAAGAACACCGTACAGTCCGCTGGCTGCCGGAAGGCTGTCACGTCCTACCTGGTCTGCAGATACTTTAAGAAGCAGAACGGATGTAACGGCAAAAGGTAAATATGATAAGACCCGGGAAAGTGATATGGAAATAGTAAAGAGAGTATCCGGACTGGCAGAGAAAAAAGATGCAACCATGACTCAGATTGCCCTTGCCTGGCAGTTTGCAAAAGGTGTTGCAGTGCCAATTATCGGTGCAACAAAAGCAAAGTATTTTGATGATGCAGCAGGCAGTTTTAAGGTTATATTGTCACAGGATGAAATGAATTATCTGGAAGAATCATATGTACCCCACAATATTGTGGGAGCGTTATAAGGAGAAGAATTCAATTTACTTACGGCAGAGAACAGCGGCTTTTATTTTCTTAAAACCGCTGTTCAGATAAGCATTAATTTTTGAACATGAACTATCAACTACTAAATGACGGTTTTTATCTTTTGGCAGAGGATTAAAAAATGAAACTTATGACAATTCATTTAAACCAATGATCTTACTGCCTTTACTTTCATAATAGTGCAGCATTTCGTCAATTTTCCTTTTATCATAACTTGTAATGCAATCTGATAATACATTAACCCTATAATTAGCTTTGCGTAAGTTGTAACAGGTTGATTTAACACAAGCAGCAGCATCTGCTCCTGTTATGTAGAATTCGCATATTTCATTTTCACTAATAAAGTCCGTAAAACCCTCACTGCTTAATGCATTTCCTTTGCATTTTTTGAAAACATTTTTTGAGACGATTTTCAAGTCTGAAGCTAATTCTGCTCCTTCTGTATTGGGTTTAAAAGTCCTCGTGCCGGCTGATAAATTTTCATGCCTTATATAAACAACATGAATATTATTATTGACTGCCCAATCAATAGCTTTATTGATATTCTCAATGATATCCTTGTAATTCTTTGTTATATCATTTTGAATATCAATTATTACTAAGGCTTTTTTCTGCATAGTGTTTCCTCCTGATAGGTAGATTTATTTGTTTGCTTGTTTATTGTATCATGTAATTGTTGACAACATTATGGCAATAATCTATAATGATAAAAATAAAAATCTTTAAAAATTGAAAGGCGGCTGTCAGATGAAAATTGACAGACTTGTAAGCATTATAATGATACTCCTTGAAAAAAAGCGCATAGGCGCACAGGAGTTAGCAGATATGTTTGAAGTTTCACCCCGCACAATCTACCGTGACATAGACACTATAAACATGGCGGGGATTCCCATTTGTTCTGCACCTGGAGTTGGCGGTGGATTTGAAATCATGCAGAAATATAAGATTGATAAAAAAGTTTTTTCGACGGCAGATCTTTCCGCTATCCTGATGGGGCTTTCCAATCTTCCTACCATGATACGAGGGGATGAACTGGTAAATGCCCTTGCAAAAGTTAAGAGCTTTATACCCGCTGACAGAGCAAAAGACATTGAATTAAAAGCAAATCAGATTCACATAGATTTAAGTCCGTGGATAGGCAACAGAAATATTCAGGCATATTTAGAAATCATCAAAACAGCTTTACTGGAAAGCAAACTGCTTACTTTTGAATATGAAGACCGCTATGGCAACATAACTGCACGAACAGCCGAGCCGTATCAGCTTGTTATGAAAAATAGCCATTGGTATTGGCAAGGGTATTGCCTTAAAAGAAATGATTTTCGCTTATTCAAAATATGCCGCATATCAAATCTACAAATACAAGAGGAATCTTTTACACCACGAGATTATCAAAAACCAATTCTAGATTTTGCGGATATTTTAGCAACTATGCAAAATACAATCAAAATCCGTATTCATAAATCTGTCAAAGACAGGGTACTTGATTTTTGCGATTATGAACACTTTACGCCTGACGGCAATGATCATTATATTGTTAGTTTTCCTTTCATAGAGAATGAATACTACTACAATATTCTTTTTAGTTTTGGGAATAAATGTGAGTGCTTAGAGCCGTTACATATCCGTACAGAAATGAAGCGCAGAATACATGATATAGGTATCTTATATGAAGACGCGCTTTAGTATTATACAAATTCAGCTTAAATTGGGTTTAGCTGAGGAAGGGGACGCTTTGTAGATGGAAGTAGTGCGCGAAAAGAGAAGGGGGCGGACCATGGCAGGTGTTTGGAAGGCTTACCGCAGAACTGGCATTTTCTAACCTTCCCAGAGCGTTTTTTGGCGGCACGCGGGCATTCGCTCCGAAATCCTGATGCATTTCGCAGCTCACTGCCCGCTTAGTATCCGATGGGAGCCAGTCGAATACTATCCGCCAAAAAACACTCTGGAAAGGTAAGTAAATGCTCAGATCTGCTATACGCCTTCCAAACGCCTGCCATGGTCCGCCCCCTTCTCTTTCCGGGATGCAGTTTATTGATACAAAGCTGGTTTTCTCAGCATGGTTGGGCCCCGGGGTTGTGGCATGCTGTACGCTATTGGCATAGAACACTTAAAAACCAATAAACCAGCTGGATGTTATCACTCTGAACTGTCTCTAAATTCTACTAAAGTATATTTGTGTTTATAGTACCTACATCCAGTTAAGTCTGTGATCAGGAAAGCAGGTAAAATTTCGTCTTATCATCCCCCTTTCACACTGAACTGCCGTAACACACTCTGCTGCATCCAAAAACGAACAGACCGTCACAACCCAAGGGTCTCCACCAGGCTGAGAAAACCAGCTTTGTGGCAGTAAACTGAATCTCGGAAAGATGGGTGTGGGAAACTGGTATGGGCGGAGGAAGCGTAGAGCAGAGTTGAGTATTTACTTACCTTTTCGAAGTGTTTTTTGGCGGATAGTATTCGACTGGCTCCCATCGGATACTAAGCGGGTACTGAACCGAGAAATGCATCAGGATTTCTCGGTGAATGCCCGCGTGCCGCCAAAAAGCGCTTCGGAAAGGTTAGAAAATACCAGTTCTGCGGCCAGCTGACGGAGCCCATGCCAGTTTCCCACACCCATCTTTCCGTACACTACCTACATCTACAAAGCGTCTTAATCAGCTAAACCCAAATATATAAAACGAAGTATTTTATTTAGAAACAAATGAGCAGGAGCTCCCGAAAGGAGATGGTGAACTGTTATGGCACAGATTTTAGTTGTAGAAGATGTACAGAATATGCAGGAAATTATAGTAGAGTATATGAAAAGAGGAGGGCATTCATGCCTGACGGCTGATGATGGGATTGATGCGTTGACTATTTTAAAAAATACTCCTGTGGATTTAATGATATTAGATGTTATGATGCCTCATATGGATGGTTTTTCTGTTTGCAGGTTCGCACGGGAAATGAGCGGCATGCCTATTATAATGCTCACAGCAAAAGGAGAGGAAGAAGATAAGCTAAGGGGATACAGCTATGGTGCAGATGACTATATGACGAAGCCTTTTAGTCCAGGGGTACTGCTGGCAAAGGTGAATGCACTTTTAAAACGTTCACTGATGGTAGCGACAGATTTTGTGAATGCAGGGAAGATTACGCTAATACCGGGATCCCACGAGGTATATGTGGATGGGAAGGGGATAGAACTTACCCATAAGGAATATGAATTACTGCACTTATTTATGAAGAACAAAGGACAGGTATTTTCCAGGGAACAGCTTCTAAACCGGATTTGGGGATATGATTTTGAAGGCAACAGCCGTACGGTAGATACCCATATTAAGACCTTGCGGCAAAAGTTGGGAAGTGAAGGCAGTCTCATCGTTACACTTATCCGTTCCGGTTATAAATTTGAGGGATCGTTATGAATAGATGTAATAAGGTAAAAGAATTATTCGGGATTCGCACCGTAAGAAAAAAGGTCTTTTTTCTCTCGAAAGCAGCTGGTGGGGCAATTGTTTTTTTCTATATTCTGGTGGAAGAATTGCCGGTGAGCAGTGCCGCTGCTTCTGTCATATGGTTTTTCCTGATGCTTTGTACAATCCTGGGCGTTAATTATTTATTGGGCCGATATATTACAAATCCGATAGATTTACTCAATAAAACAGCAGGACGAATGGCAAAATTAGATTTTTCCCAGGCATGTACGATCGAATCCGATGATGAGTTCGGAGAATTATCAGTCAGCTTAAATACGCTTGCGTCTAACCTGCAGCAGTCACTTTCGCAGCTGGAAAGCGTCAATGCCCAGCTGGAAAAGGATGTAGACCAAAAACAAAAGCTCCTTGCCCAGCGTAAAGAACTGACAGATCATCTGTCTCATGAAATGAAGACGCCGTTAGGCGTGATTCGTGCCTATGCAGAAGGCCTGCAGGATGAAACGGATCCGGAAAAACAAAAGAAATATACCCAGGTCATAGTTTCTGAAACAGAGCTTATGAACCGGATGATCATTTCGTTACTGGATCTGTCAGCATTAGAAGCCGGTGCAGTAAAGCTTCTGCCGGAACGTTTTGATTTTATAGAATTTACGGAAACAGTTGGAGGCAGGCTGTTAATGGATATTCCGGACGATGATTTTCAATTGGAGTATGAGCTGCCGGGGCAAAAGGTTTATGTCAATGCGGATAAGGGACGAATGGAGCAGGTATTGGATAATCTGATTATTAATGGGAAAAAGAACGTGATACCCGGTGGGATCATAAGGATCTCTGTTCACGTTGCAGACTCTAAGCTGTACTTTTCCATTTATAATCAGGGAATGACGATTCCGGAAGAGCAGCTTTCAAAAATCTGGACGAAATTTTATAAGAGTAACCGGGCAAATCACAACGGTTCAGGACTGGGACTTGCGATTGTGGCGCAGATACTGGCTATGCAGGATATGGATTATGGTGTTAACAATTGTACGGACGGAGTGGAATTTTATTTTGCAATGCCAATTATGGAGTAATTATTCAACAGCCGATCCCAATGATGGCTCTGAAGAAGGCGGTTGGTCTTTGGGGGGGCAATACCGCTGTTTCCTTTTAAAAAAGAGGTTTACAGGGGGCACGTTAAATAGGGATAAGGACGTAACAATTAACCTAATAAAACGGCTGACAAACAGTGTGTGGAAAAACGAGCGTATCGTCAAAGCGGCGGTGCGCTCGTTTTGTCACGCAGTAGAATGCCATTTTGATGGGTAGGTGTATAAAGTCCCTGCCCTTGGCATTTCAGTGTCTGTAACGCCCATGAATACGGACTTTTATAGCTCCTATTGGGTGACATGAATACACGCATATATCCATTATTTTAAGGGGCACGATACCTCTTTTTTGCGCTCATTTTTAGAAAGTCACCATATTCCTGCGTTTCATTCCGCTTTCTGTAGCTTTTTGCTGATCATCAAAGTTCCTTGTTGTCCAACATCTTCTGGAAAGTCTCCTGGTGTGCAAGAAACACATCGAGTAGCTCAGGCGAATAAATGATGTCGCGGTCCTTGTTCATAATCTCAAGTGCCTCCCCAAAGGTAAATGCTCGTTTATAGGGGCGCACAGCTGTCAGCGCATCGAAGATGTCCGCGATCGTCAGGATCTGAACGTAAAGCGGAATCTCGTCTCCTTTCAGCCCGCAGGGGTAGCCGGTGCCGTTCCACCGCTCATGATGATACAGCGCCATGTCCCGCGCGTAAAGTAAAAAGCGGTCCGCACGGCTTCTGTCGATAATCTTTTGAATCATATCCGCGCCGATCTGCGAATGAGTCTTCATGTAATCAAATTCTTCCTTGCTGAGCGCGGCGGGTTTTTTGAGTACCGTATCGCTGATGCCTATTTTGCCAATATCATGTAGGGCGGAGGCGCGAAGCAAATCTGGTATGCTTTCTTTGCTTAAGCCCTCCTGATAAGCGGGAGTCTCATATACCACCCTCAGTAATGCCTCATAATAATTTGTAGTATGACGAACATGGTTACCTGTGGTACCATCTCTGGATTCAATGATTTCCGCCCAGGTTATGGTAATAACATGCTGTAGTTCCTCAACCTCCGTGGTTTTTTCACAAATGATTTCCCGCAGCTCCATCTGATACTGATACAGTTCCATCTGAGATTTGATGCGGGCGCTCATGACCACATGGTCAAAGGGTTTCCGGATGAAGTCCTTTGCACCCAGGCGGAAGCCCATGCGCTCACTCTGGACATCGTTTTGCCCAGTCAAAAAGATAACGGGGATGTCTTTCCATTCCTTGCACTGACGGATCTGTTCCAGCGTTTCGTAGCCGCTGAGCCCCGGCATCTGAATATCCAACAGGATCATATCCGGTTTCTTCTGCTTCAGAAAATCCAGCAGCGCCTCGCCGGATTCCAGCTTGGTCAGGCGGTAATCCACCTGCAAAACGCTTTCCGCCAAATCCAAATTGACTGGATTGTCGTCCACCACCACGATATGCTTTCTGCCGTCCCCTTCCTGCCCAAAGCTGATTTGGGGGACAGTTGCGGTGGACTGCGTAAGAAATTCTTCGATCTCGTGGAAAGCCGTTTCGTTCCTCTTAGTAAAAACAGCCAGTAGCTTCCCAATGCCGTCAAACCGATCCGTTTTACCCAGCAATTCCATTTCTGCCGCTAATCCCGACAGTTGCACTGCACCGATGGCGGCGTTGGCTCCCTTTAGCCCGTGAATTTCAATGACAAAGCGGTTTTTGTCCGTTTCCAACCACTCTATCAGGGCGGGGAGCTTTTCCTTGGTGGAACGCAGGTAGGTTGACAGAATGCCGGTATAGGCGGTGAGGGAACCCACCATCGCCAGCCCTTTTCCAAAATCTACCTCGCCGTAGGTCATATTCTCAAACCCAATATCAGTCCAGATTGACGAGAGCGCATCCGCGTGCTGCACAGGGGGACCCTTCGAGTGCGCCGCCGCACGCGACTCATTCAGGTCTTTCAGATATTTTCGCAAAACCTCGTTAAGTTTCTGCATTTCAATGGGCTTGGAGAGGAAATCGTCAAATCCCTCTTGCAGGAACATGCTGCGCGCGTCGCTGGTCGCGTTGGCGGTCAGCGCGATTATGGGAAGCGTCCCGCATCCTTCCTTGGAAAGGGCGCGAATCTGATGCAGAGCTTCAATGCCGCTCATGCCGGGCATCATGTGGTCCATCAGCACAAGGTCATAGCCGCCCGCCTCCACGCGCTGGATGGATTCCTCTCCGGAAACAGCGTAGTCAATTTGCATGTGATAAGGCTCCATGAGGCCCTTTGCCACCTGAATATTGACGATGTTGTCGTCCACGATAAGAATGGAGACATAGGGCATCTGGCGTAATTCTCCGACCACCACACCTATATTTTTAGGACTGCCAATACATTCTGAAGAGCCTCGCAATAGGTAGGGCAGATGTAACTGGAACATCGGAATAAAGATATTACTTGATGCCGTATCGATAAACGCATGTTCATTGAGCCGGTATATCGCGATCCGCTGCGACAACGCCTCCTCACCAGCCGGTAGCAGCCTCAGTGTTTGGCTGGACGCCAATATGTGCGTATATGCGCCCTGTGCGGCCTTCCGGATCAACTCGTCCTCCGATTGGCAAATATCGTACCGCAGGCCCAGCTTGTCAATACAGGCACTTTCATAGTCCCGCAGAATATCCGAGGGCTCACACACCAGCAGCCTGTATCGGGCTGGGTCAGGCACAATGATCCCAGGTTCCACGCCGTCGATTCCTTGGCGGAGCCTCACTACAAAGGAGGATCCCCTGCCGTATTCGCTGGTCACGGTAATCGCACCGCCCATCATCCTGCACAGCCCCTGCGATATGGACAGCCCCAGCCCGGTGCCCTCAATGTTGCGGTTGCGCTGGGTGTCCACCTGCGTAAAGCTTGCAAACAGCTTATCCAGATCCTCGGTACGAATACCGATTCCGGTATCCCGAACCTCCATCTCCAGAAGCCATTGCCCATTGTCCTGTTTCCCATTTATAATCAGCCGGATGCTGCCATTGATTGTAAACTTGATGGCGTTTCCGATGATGTTTATTAGAATCTGCTTGACTCTGCCCATATCCCCCACAAAGCTGCGCGGGAGCAGCGGATCAATTTCCACCATAAATTCAATGGGCTTTTCGCCAATACGGACCGCCGCGATCATGGTTAAATCGTACAGCATGGATTCCAGCTCATAGGGTTCTTCGACAATGGTGAATTTCCCCGCCTCTATTTTGGACAGGTCCAAAATATCGTTGATAATGGTCAAAAGGCCTTTTCCGGAATTAAGAATGGTCAGCACCTTGCTGCGCTGGCCTGCAGTCAAGCCATCCCGCAGCAATATTTCACTAATGCCGACAATCGCGTTCATGGGGGTTCGAATTTCATGGCTCATATTGGCCAGAAACGCCGACTTGGCGCTGTTGGCCTGCTGGCTATCCTGAGAGACGCCATAGGACCGCAGTGCTAAGAGCAAGAGCCCAAAGAAACCCAGCAGAATAGCCACGCCGATAATGACCATCTCTTTTGTCATTCTGTCCGCTTTACCGGAGACGACTTCTTCCGATACGATGTTTATAAGATACCAGTCGTTAAACGGGATATTGGCATAATAGGCTACTTTCTTTACGCCCAAATAGCTGTAGTATAAAACCCCTTTGCGCTTGTTGCTTAGATCATCGAGAAAATTCTCATAGCTGGTTCCGTTGGTAAACTTTGCGGTTCTCCACGCTTTAAACAAATTGTTAAAATCGAGGCTTTGGGTGCGCATGATAATCGTTCCATTTTTATCAATGACATAGGAATACCCCTCTCCTCCAAAGCTTTCAAGGCTCAGGGCGGCGCTCAAGTGCGATATCTCCATCATGGCGACCAGCGCGCCCTTGGGGGAATCCTTTCCCATGGGTACTGACAGCAAAATACCGCTGGCGGCCCTGTCCCGAAAAATTTTTCTGGTCAGGTTTGAAATGCTGCTTTCCCCGCGGAGGGCTGATTTGAAATATTCCTCCCCGCTGATGTCCACCGATTCAGACGGCATGGTTGAGTAGAGCATTCCATCCGTACCAGCGCAGCCGATATAAGCAAAATTGTACTGTGTGGCAATTTGGTTGAGATATTCCATTTTGGTGGTATTCGACTCGATGGAACTAACGGCGGAGGCGACAGCCTGGAGCGCATCCTGGGTTTCGGCAACAGCACTGGTCATATGAGAAATTGTATAGGACGATACCTCGTCCAGACGTGTCCGGTTTTCGGCCTCCAATTCCCTGTCAAAGCGGATAATATAGGATGAGATGACCAAAATAAAAACAATGAGGAAAGCCACCAAAATAGCCGATGCGATCATCACACGATTGCGTTTATCACTTGTATTCTTCTTGCCAGACAAAGAAATACCCCCTTATTGCTATTAAATCATGATTTTTTATGTTCCAAAATGAATACGTTTTAGTCTGGCATCATTCATTGCCGTTAAACAATCCTCTAAAGAGATCTCGTTTTGCATATACTGCTGAATGTAGGAGGCGTCAATCTGAGAAAACCCACGCACGCGCGACCAAGCGGTGGACGGATAAAAAAGCTTGTTAATCAGCCGTTCCGCCTCCATATATTGGGGCGTTGTAATGCTGCCGCTTTGGTCGTTAAACACGGGCGCTGTGTAAATGCCCTCGTAGTGCCTGTTATAGTTGCAGGGGTCCGCCATAAAATTAATCAGATCCAGTGTAACATCCAGCTGGGAACTTTCTTTGCTGGCAAGGCACAGGATGATGTTCGCGCTTTCAAAACAGCCATCCTCGGGAACACCCATAAAAGCGGGCATGATGCCGATTTTGGAAGGGTCTCCCGAATAGCTGGTATAAAGCCAAGTGTCCCAGCACAGCATCATCGCATAGCTTCCGTTTTGCAGCGTCTGGTCCATGCCGTTCCAGTCGTTGCCCAGATAATCCTTGCCAAAATAGCCCTGGTCAGACATGGTTTTATACCACTGCACAATTTTTCTCATTTCCGGAACATCTGCATAGGATAGCGTTCCGTTATTCAGGCCGTCCAAAACGGACTGATCCTGTAAAAAGCTGTCCATAGGAAACTGATACAGAAGCATGGTGATTTCTGCGTAGGGCAAATAAACCGGCGTCACGCCATTATTGAGCAGCGTTTCGCATACATCCAAAAATTCATCCTGCGTTTTGGGTATTTCCAAATTATATTTTTTAAAAACCTCTTTGTTATACAGCATACCGGAAACCGACGCTTCGCCATGCGGCAGACCTATGACTTTTCCATTAAAAACGGCTTGCGTAAGCGCGGTGTCCGAAAGGTCATCGATCCAGGGCGCGTCTGTAAAATCGTAAAAGTTTTCGTCGGGATTCAGGTTCTCCACGTTGGTCCCGCCGTAAGCGAGCAACATGTCGGGACGTTCCGCCCCTTCTGCTGAAAACGCCAGGGGAACCTCTTTGTTCAGTTCACTCTTTGTAAGGGGAACCACCTCTATAAGATTACCGGTTTTCTCCTGATAATCTTTAAACGCGTTTACCATATAAGGACGGGACAGATCATCCCGGTCTCCCCATACGGTAATTGTCCGGCCTGTGATTTCGCCCCACTCATATCGCTGTGCTTCCTGATAAGGCGCTTCATTCTCCTGTGTCTGACTGGAGCAGGCGGAGAGAAGCATAATCGTGGATGACAGCAGACAGGTCACTCTCAGTAATTTGTGGTTCAAAGGGAGTCCTCCAATCCATTAAAACACCTTGTGTATTTTACGAAACAGTTCATTAGTCGCATGATAAATAACATTATACAACAAAAATATTTTGTTTTCAATTCAAAATACAGATTTGGATTGTGTAGTATCAGCAAAGATCCTGGCTAAAAGAGTAGTAAAATTGCGCTGGACTTTTGAGAAAACGGAATTTCCACTCTGCCCGCAAGGGCGACCATCAACGCAGGAGCTGTTGGCGAAAAGCAAAAAAGCTAGAATGGCCAGCAACCATACGCGTTTGCGGGCATAATCCTTTTAGCAGCAAGTAAAAATTGGCGCAAAAATATGACAAGACTACCATATTAAAAGTTATTTAAGAGGATAAGCTTTTATAAAATGGCTGTCCTCTTATCGTTTATAATGCCCTGCTTTATGGGGGACGTATGGCTTTTTTCTTGATAGTTTAGTATAATGCTTTTGTAGACAGTGTTTTGGGGGTGGGGCTATGGAAAAGGTAATTACTATTCATGATTATTGGGATGGGCCAATTGCAGATAATTGGGGAACTTACGAGGTTCGCTTAAAAGATATTGACGGAAACGAGATAGTGATAGCAGAGTTTGCGTAATTATCAGATTGGAATTTGTGGAGGAAAAAGATAATGGCAAAAGAAAAGGTTTCGTTTAATGAGTTTCTAATGGCAGTTACGCCAGAACATCAAGCGTTTGTAGAGAAACTTAATAATAAACTTATTGAACAAGGGTGTGACCTTGTCATCAAGGAAGTAAAGAGCGGTTATACTGCTTCATACCAGTTAAAAAAGAAAACAGTAATGAATTGGGTTTTTAGAAAGTCGGGTATTTTGGCGCGGATTTACGGTGACAACGCCGGCAAGTATGAGGACATACTTGCTTCTCTGCCTGCTGATATGCAAAAGGAAATGACTACTTCTCGTGATTGTAAGAGACTGATTGACCCCAATGCCTGTAGTGATACCTGCGTGAAGGGTTTTGTTTATGCCTTGAATGGCGAAACACATAAAAAGTGCCGTAATGACGGAATGTTCTTTTGGTTGACAAATGAAACGGCGGAGCATATAGCGGGGCTGGTCTGTGCAGAGGTCAATGTGCGTAAATCGGCTTCATAGTCGCAGAGTAGTTAAGCCCGATGAATCCCAATTTTGAGGAACAAATTTAATTTACCTTATTGGTATATTGCGGCTATTCGCGGTCGAGAAATATTGTCGAAAACCATTGAATAATGTCGAGAACGATTTTTAAGCACGCGATACAAGCAGAAAAATTCGGGCAATCCTGACGGTAAAAGCAAACGCCGTCCTGCAAAGCAAGGCGGCACAGCTTGCGGCCGGCCTTTGTGCCACCTTTGTTACAAAATAAGAATAGTCATTAAAATTATTTCACACCGATTTCACAGCAGCCACACTTCAACTTCAACCTCGTTTTCTAAAATGTGTTTGAGAATTGTCCCGCTTTAGAAAAGGAGGTTTTATAATGAAGTTTTTAGATATGGAATGGTACTGGTGGCTGTTAATTCTTGCAGGCGCAGCGGTGATTATCCCCGCCAAGGTGAAATTTATGAAGTGGTGGAGCAGAAAGCAAAAGGAACACAAGGACAGCAGAAGAAATCGGTGGGGGGATGAAGAATGATTGCGGTAAAAGAGCTGACGTTTTCTTACAGTAAAAATAAACAGGCACTCCACGGGCTTGATTTTAAGGTGAAAACAGGAGAAATATTTGGATTTCTGGGTCCAAACGGGTCAGGTAAATCTACGACACAAAAAATACTGACCGGGATTTTAAAAGGATATGGAGGGGAGATATCTCTATTTGGAAAGGATCCGTCACTGGATCCTACTGAATTTCATCAAAAGATTGGCGTGCTTTTTGAGTTCCCATACTTATATGACAATTTAAGTGCATTGGATAATCTGAATTACTTTGCATCATTTTATCCCAGAGAGCAGCGGCGCGATATAGGTGAACTTCTGGAAAAACTGGAATTTAAGCCGGATTATCTGAAAAAGCAGGTGTCTACTTATTCCAAAGGTATGCGTCAGCGGGTGAGTATGGCGCGTGCCTTGCTTAGTAATCCCAGGCTTTTGTTCCTGGATGAGCCTACCAGTGGACTGGATCCGGCGGGAGCTGTTTTATTTCGTAATATTATAGAAGAGGAACGCAGGAAGGGAACGACGGTATTTCTCACCACCCACAATATGCACGATGCAGATCTGCTTTGTGACAGAGTCGCATTTATTTCCAATGGAACTATCGCAGCACTTGATACGCCTAAGAAATTAAAGGAGCGTAACAGCAGTAAGGAAATTGTTGTAGAGTATCTGTATCTTGGAAAACGGGAAAGCAAGATGATTCTGCCGCCGGAGTTAGAAACCGGAATTCCGTTTCCCCATGATGAGATCATCAGCATCCACTCCAAAGAACCCACATTGGAGGATATGTTTATCCAATATACGGGAAGGGGGCTGACCTGATGGTAAACAGTTTTCTGTCTTTGCTTAAAAAAGATTTCCGAATGATGCTTTCCAGCAGGTTTTTCCTGTTGGCACTGGGATCACTGATCCTGTATACCTGTTATATCAACTTCGTCTATGTGAAGACCGACCAGGATATTTATCCGGTTTACTTATTTGACCCTATGGGAAACCAGTTCAATGCATCAGCGGATGTAACCGTGGTAAATTCAAAAGAAGAGCTGCAGAAGGTCTGCTTGGATGGGTACTCTGTGGGGATTGATGCCAGTGGAGATTCACTGGAAATCATAATGACCAGCTCCGGAAGCAGTAAGGCAGACCATTATCGGGCTGCTTATGCCCGGTCACTGATTTTAAATACCAGTGGTAATCGTGCCGTGGTAATCGGAGCCAATAATAAAGAAATGAAAAACCGCCGTGAGATCACCAGTGAGTTCTTATTTTTCGAACTGGCTGCGGTAGGTTTCCTGGGTGTTGCATCAACCTTGTTTAAAGAAAAGCAGATGGGGGTGATCCGTGTTCATAGCATTCTGCCTATAAGTAAAGCTGCATTTATAGGTTCTAAGCTGTTATTATTTTTCCTGTCCGACCTGCTATTTGCAGTATTACTGACGATTTTCAATTTAGGGATTCCTTCTGCGCTGGCTGTAATGCCGGATGTGCTGCTTCAGGTGGGGATACTTTCTACCATTATGGCTTTGGCCGGTTTCCTCTGTGCCGTATGGATTCCTGATTTTAAGCAGTTTTCATTACTCTATCTGGTGTTAGCTATATTTGTTACTACCCCGGTTTTTCTTGCAGGGCAGACAAATGTATCCTGGGGATGGATAGACTTTCATCCAATGTACCATTTGTTTATGGCTATGAAGAATGCTTATTTTAATACTCCTAACGCAAATAGCATTTATTATCTTGTATGTATCGCTGCCATTGGATTGCTGTTTTATTTTGCCCGGAGAGTTTTAAGCCGGGAAATGACAAAGGAGGGATAGAATGAACGGATTAAAATATCAGCTGAAAAATATCAGTAAAGATAAAATGTGTATCCTCTCATTTTTACTGCCGATCATTGTTGGAATTGCCATTCATTTTATATCTGCAGCAAGTTTTACGGCTGTAAATGAAATATCTTTTGGTATCATCGGAAATGATTTGCCGAAAGAAACGGTAGATTGGCTTAAAGATAGCGGAATTGTAACACCGTTTGGAAGTATTCAGGAACTAAAAGCACAGATTCTGGAGCCCTCGTCTCAAATGATTGGGGTGATGCAGAATGGAGATGGCATTCAGACGATGCTGGCAGGAGATGAACTGAGTGTCAGTGTTAAAATCGCGGATTTCCTTCCGAATCTCTATGAAAACCGCGGTTCATTTCAAGACGGGAATGTGAAAATTCTTCCAAATGCCAGTGACAGCAATGTGTTAAAATCTTTGTTGATTGTCATTACAATGGTGACGGCTATGTTTATGGGATGTACTTTTAATGCCATGAGTATCATTGGGGAAAAAGAGGATGGGGTGGCATTGATTAATGAAATACTGCCTATGACACCGACGAATTATCTGCTGCAGAAAATCCTGCTGGGGTTTGCCGGAGGCGTGGTTTCCACAATTCTGACGGCATGGGTTTGCATGCGGCCGGAGTTATCGGGGATTCCCGGGATACTGCTTCTGATCATCTTTTCTGCCTTTATTTCAGCATTGGCGGGGGTATTTATCGGGCGGATAGCAGATGGACTTATGGTAGGCATTGTGTACTTGAAAATTGTTATGATAATATTTATCGCACCGCCGATCGTCTGCTATTTGGTGGCTCCGGAAGAGAGCATAGTACGGGGGTTATCGTATCTGCTGCCGTCCAGCGCAACATTTTACGGTCTTATGGATTTGCTTCATGGCAGGATGGAAGAGGCAGGCATGAATATTGTAATTCTGCTGGTTCACAGTGTGGTATGGATTCTGATTTATCTTATTATACAGAAGGGTAAAAGTCCAAAGTTTCGGTATGTGAAATTGGGGGACTAAATGATATAGTGTTTTGTTGTTGAGTGTGATAAAATATCTTAAAGAAGATACGTTCACAAAGTTGAGTCTTTACATTTGAATGAAGTATTGTTCAATGAGATTCAGGAATAACGGAGCAGGTATATATGAACAAAAAAATAAAAATACATTTAGAAGAATATTAACATGTCTGTCCGGTATACTGTTGATTACTATGTTATTAAATGTAATTCATACATCAGCTCTGCCGGATGTCCGTCCGAAGGTGGAGAAATGCAGGCTATTTCAGGATGGCTGGCAGCTGGAAGGAAAAGAGGGAGAAGCGGTTCATTTTCCATTTAAACTGAAAAATGAATCAGGGTACATAAAGCTTAAAAATCAGCTTCCCCAGGTGAAAGATGGAGAAAAAATAATATTTAATAATGGATATCAAACGGTAAGGGTGAATATCGGACAGGATTGTGTCTATGAATATGGTTTTGATACAAAGCCTCCTGTGGGGAATATGCTGGGGTACATTTCCTGCCAGATACCGGTATCTGCAAAGGACAGCGGTAAGGATATTACCATAGAATTAGAGCGTCCCTATAAAAATTTATCGGGAGGAGTTGGTTCGGTTAAAATAGGAACGACAGGGGCATATGTTACAGAAGTATTATACAGCAATGTAGGAAAGATTGGCTGTATCTTATTTCTTTTGTTATTTGGTATTGTGCTGCTGGTCGTTTATTCCGGGCTGTATATCAAAAAGTTTAATTATAATTTTGATTCATTTTTATATCTGGGATTATTCATGGTGATATCTTCGGTGTGGATTTGGTCCGATTCGGAATTGTCACAGCTTATGATCGGGAACAGCGTGGCCTTATGTATCCTCTCTTTTATCAGTTTTATGGCAATGCCTGTCTATATTTTATCTTTTGTAAAGAATATATGTGAGAAGAAAGGTAAATATATTGAGCTGATACAAACTGTATTATGGGTAAATATGATTGTCCAGAGTCTTCTTTACCTGGGTAATATAGCTGATTTCCCGCAGATGCTGATTATTACGCATACGATGATGTTTTTGGTGATTATCATTTTGGTGGCATTTTTAATATATGAAGCGGTGAAGATGAATTCCAGGAAAGCAAAAGGGATGTTATATGCAATTCTGTGTCTGACTGTTTTTTCAATTATTGCACTGATCCGTTTCTATACCAATCCAATGGAGGATAACAGCAAGTTTTTCCGATATGGACTGATCGTCTTTCTTGTTATTCTGATTTATTTAAATTATGAAGAACTGTTTCTCTATCTGAAGGAGAAGACGCAGTTTGAACTCTATGAGAAAATGGCATATTCGGATATGATGACACAGACTTTGAACCGCATTTCCTTTGATGAATTTATGGAACAGGAAAAAGAGAAGGATAAAAACCAGGAGCACAAAGCCCCGCTTGCGTTTGTTATGCTGGATTTAAATAACCTGAAGCAGACAAATGACTTATATGGGCATAAGTCCGGTGATGATGTAATTAAAGGGGCGGCAGAATGTATTAAGCTGGAATACGGCGGTGTAGGAGATGTCTATAGAATCGGAGGTGATGAATTCCTGGTTGCGATACAGAAAGAGGATGCTGATCTGGCTGAATTGGATAAAGCACTGAAGGAACGGATTAGAATTTATAATAAAGTGCACTGCCATGACATCTCTATTGCCAGTGGTTCTGCAGTCAGAGGTACCAGCAATAAAGATGCGGAAACATTGTTCAGGGAAGCAGACGAACGAATGTATTCCGACAAGCAGCAATACAAAATAAAATTATAATATGTTCTAAACTTTGTTAATAACGGTTGCGTTTTCTCCATTCATTTGGAGATATATTCATTATATTTTTAAATGCACGTGTAAAATGAAATTGATTGGCATAGCCTACCAGAGGAGAGATCTGGGCTATGGTCATATCAGTGGAACGCAGAAACTCACAGGATTTATGAATGCGGTATGTGATTAAAAATTCCTGTGGGCTTTTTTGCGTCATTTTTTTGAAAAGCTTGCTGAAATAGCTGCGGTTCAGGCTCAGATTAGCTGCCATATCCTCCACGGAAATATCTTTCATATAATAATTCTCAATAAAATCTACCGTAGACTGTATATAAAATTTCTTGATATCATTTTTGGGGAGAGCCCTTGCGGTTTTAGAACTTTCGATCAATGCGCTAAAAAACAGATAGGTATATCCCATAATCTCAGGGGCAGGGGAATCCGGATGGTCAATGATATAACTTAAATATGCATATACTTTCTTTTTTCCTTCTTCATTTATGGAATTGTAAACCGGTGATTCATGTGACAGACCTGCATGATTTACATATTCTTTTGCTTTTAATCCGTCAAATTCAATCCACATATATTCCCAGGGATCTTTTTCATCAGCAGTATAATGAATGACTCTGTTTGGCTCGATCAAGAATGCCTGGCCTGCATGGAGATGGTATTCTGCTTCCGATTTTTCTGTGCCGGCACGGTAAACGCCCGTACCTGAAATGATATAGTGTATCAGGTAATGGTTTCTCATCGCCGGTCCAAAGGTATGAAATGGTTCACATTGCTGGTAGCCATATTGATAAATGGTAATATCGAAAAAATCATTGCTTAAAAAAAGATAGTCGCGCATCTTTTGGCTCCTTATTCTCAGATTTTATTCTTTGTATTATATACCATTATGTGTCCTAGCGTCAACGACAGAGTATAAATGACACATAAAGGTATAAATGAAATAATACCACCGCATGTACAAGGTTTGTGTAAAGTGTTAATATAAGTCACATAGAAAAAGGCGTATTAGTCAAATTGCTGGAAATATAAGGCTGCAGACTCTATAATTCCCATAATAAGTTTGATGATATGCTGAAAGACTTGATAATAGAAACAAAAACAGTATATTGAAATAAAAACATACAAAGTTATATTAAGGTAAAAGGAGATATAGAAAATGATAAAATGGAAAAAAACATGCGCACTTGTTATGGCAGGTATGATGGGATTATCCCTTACAGCCTGCGGCAGTACAGGAAATACAGGGGACGGAAATGCTGCAGACAACACCACGAAGGAATCTGCAGCAGGAGATAATGCATCAACCAATGAAAATGCTTCGGGAGATGCGCTTTCGGTTATGATCTGGGATACTTATCAGGAGCCGGGCTTAAAGAAGATTATGGATGATTTTACAAAGGAGACCGGAATTCCCACACAGATTCAGGTTGTTACCTGGAATGAATACTGGACACTGCTGGAAGCAGGAGCACAGGGCGGCTCTATGCCGGATGTTTTCTGGATGCATTCCAACGAAGCACAGAGATATATGGAAAATGATATGCTCCTTGATCTTACAGATAAAATTAAGGATAGTGATAAACTGGATATGAGTAAGTTCCCGGAAGATATTAAAGAACTTTATTCTTATAATGACCATGTTTATGCGGTACCAAAAGACATCGATACGATAGCACTGTGGTATAACAAAACTATGTTTGACGAAGCCGGTGTGGCATATCCGGATGATACATGGACATGGGATACCCTTGCTGAAGCAGCGAAGAAACTGACAAAAGCAGACGGATCACAGTATGGTCTGGGAATGAAGAGTGATACAAACCACGAAGGTTACTACAATATCATTTATGATATGGGCGGAAAAGTAATATCGGATGACAAGAAGACTTCCGGATATGATGATCCGAATACCATTAAGGCTATGCAGTATGTTGAGCAGCTGATCAAAGACGGTTCTATGCCAAGCAGCCAGACACTTTCTGAGAACGGACCGGATGTATTGCTGAGATCCGGACAGCTGGCGATGGCATTCCAGGGTTCCTGGATGATTTCCAGTTTCAAAGATGATGATTATGCCAAAGAGAATCTGGATGTGGCTATTATGCCAAAGGATGCGGAATCAGGAAGAAGATGTTCCGTATACAACGGACTTGGATGGGCAGCATCTGCAAATGGCAAAAATACCGACAATGCATGGAAGCTGATTGAATACCTGGGAACAGAAGCTGCTCAGAAGAAACAGGCTGAATTAGGTGTTACTATGTCTGCTTATGAAGGAACATCCGAAGATTGGGTTAAATCAGCGCCTGAGTTTAATTTACAGGCATATTTAGATGTACGGGATGACATGGTAATCCGGCCTTATTCCAGATCCACAGTAATCTGGGAAAACAAAACTAATGAGCTTTTAAAAGAAGTATGGGCAGGCAACGCAGACATGGCAGAAACCTGTAAGAAGATCGCAGAGGAAATGAATGCATCTTTAGCAGAGGAGTAAAGTGTGATCTAGAGCATGTTTGTAAACTGCTTGTTTGGGACTATCGTAAGCCAGTTTGGATATTTATAAAAATATGTGTGATTATGGCGGTATGGCAGGTCTGCTGTACCGCCATAGAATTAAAGACGAAAGGAGTTGGGACATATGTCTAAGAAAAAAGTAAAAGGCACTTCCCGCGCCCGCAACGAGTTCCTATGGGGATGGGCGTTTATATTGCCTACGATGATCGGGTTAATTGTATTGAATATTATTCCAATCGTACAGACTATTTACCAGAGCTTTTTTAAAACCGGAGATTTTGGTAAGGGAAATATATTTGTTGGTGCAGATAACTATATGAAACTTTTTGGTGACGGACAGGTGTGGCAGGCGTTATTAAATACTTTTAAATACGCAATTGTGGAAGTTCCGTTTTCCATTGCCATTGCACTTGTACTGGCTGTTCTGCTCAATCGTAAGATGAAAGGGCGCAGTGTCTACAGAACAATTTTCTTCCTGCCGATGGTTGCTGCACCTGCTGCGATTGCTATGGTATGGAGATGGTTGTATAATTCCGATTTTGGATTGATTAATAATCTGACCGGAGCAGATACAAATTGGATTTCTAACCCGAAGATTGCGGTGTTTGCCATCGCAGTTGTGGGTGTATGGTCCATTATCGGTTATAATATGGTGTTGTTTTTGTCCGGTCTGCAGGAAGTACCTCATGATTATTATGAGGCGGCAGAAATTGACGGAGCAACGGGAATCAAACAGTTTTTCCACATTACCATCCCGCTGATTTCTCCTACCATCTTCTTTGTATTGGTGACCAGGGTAATCGGGGCATTACAGGTATTTGATTTGATATTCATGGTGATGGATAAGTCTAATCCCGCATTGGAAAAAACACAGTCACTGGTTTATCTGTTCTACCGGTATTCATTTACGGAGAAAAATCTCGGCTATGGTTCCACTATCGTTGTGCTGCTCTTAGTAGTGATTATGATCATAACTGTTTTCCAGATGATCGCACAGAAAAAATGGGTTCATTATAATTAGAAGGAGGGAAAGTAATGGAATCGAAGAAAAAAGTAGTATCTGTATTGATTCATGTGATTTTAATTTTAATTTCTATAACCATGCTGGTACCTTTCCTCTGGATGATTTTAACCGCTTTTAAGTCGGTAACGGAAGCTACTCAGGTAGACCCTTTTGTTATATTTCCAAAGGTTTGGAGAACAGACGCTTTTAAAGCGGTGTGGAACAATATGAATTTCCTGCTGCTTTATAAAAATACATTATTGTTAATCATAGGAAGGGTATTATGTGCTGTGATTACAGCCACAATGGCAGGTTACGCATTTGGGCGGCTTCATTTTAAAGGCAAGAACCTGATGTTCTCTCTGGTTTTATTCCAGATGATGATTCCGGCACAGATCTTTATTATCCCTCAGTATCTGATGATCAGTAAAATGGGAATGATGAATACTATTTTTGCACTGGTCTTCCCGGGACTTGTAACGGCATTCGGTACTTTTCTCTTAAGACAGGGTTACATGGGACTTCCAAATGATCTGGAAGAGGCAGCCAGACTGGACGGGTGTAATATCGGACAGACATTTTTATTTATCATGGCACCGTTAACCAGATCTGCGATGGTAGCGCTGGGTATCTTTACTGCGGTATTTGCATTCAAAGATCTGATGTGGCCAATGATTGTAAACACAGATAAAAACATGCTGACACTGTCTGCGGCACTTGCCAAAATGCAGGGACAGTATGTAACGAAATTTCCGGAACTGATGGCAGCTTCTCTGATCGCCTGCCTTCCGATGATCGTTATTTATGTGATATTTCAAAAACAGTTTATTGAAGGAATTGCAACTTCAGGCGGTAAGTTGTAGAAAACACGAATTAAAAAGAAGGAGGCCAATGGAATGGCAGTTACATTTGACCAGGAAAAGAAAGTCTTTTCTTTACAGACAAAAAATGCCACCTATCAGATGCTGGTGAGCAGCTATCAGCATTTAATACATGTATATTACGGGGCTAAAATAGGAAGGATGGAATTATCCTACCTGATCCGCGGCATTAACAGAGGATTTTCCGGAAATCCATACGAAGGTGGAAATGACAGGGGGTATTCCCTGGACACCTATCCCCAGGAGTATTCTACTTTCGGAATGGGAGATTACCGTTCCAGCTGTCTTCAGGCAGAGAATCCGGACGGAAGCCAGGTAACGGAACTTCTATATGTATCCCACAAAATTTACGATGGCAAATATGCCCTGGAGGGACTGCCGGCAGTATGGGCAGAGGAATCCGAAGCCCAGACCCTGGAAATCGTTTTAAAGGACCAGGCAACCGATCTGGAAGTAACGCTGTTATACGGTGTCCTGGAAGACTACGATGTGATTACCAGGGCTTGCCGGATTAAAAATGGAAATCAGGATGCGGTGTACCTGAACAGAGCGCTGACGGCATGCCTTGATTTTACAACCGATCACTTTGATGTGATCTCTTTCTATGGAAAACATAACATGGAACGGATTATGCAGAGAAGAAATGTCTGCCATGGAAAAGTATTGATTGACAGTACCAGGGGTACCTCCAGTCATCATGAGAATCCATTTATGATTATCTGCGGCCGGGATGCAGGGGAAGAATATGGCGAATGTTACGGTGCTTCCTTTGTATACAGCGGTAATTTTATGGCGCAGGTGGAAGTAGACCAGGTAAATCAGACGCGGTTTACTATGGGAATCAATGCAGATGGGTTCCGGTATAAGCTGGAGCCGGGAGATGTGTTCACAACGCCGGAAGTAATCTTGTCGTTCAGTGCAAATGGCCTGGGCACATTGTCCGGAAATTTTCACAAACTATATATGGATCATCTGATCCGAAGCAAATTCAAAAAGCAGCGCAGACCGGTTCTGATCAATAACTGGGAAGCAACGGAATTTGAATTTGAGGAAGATACGCTGGTTTCTATTGCGGATAGTGCCAAGGATCTGGGTATTGAATTGTTTGTTATGGATGATGGCTGGTTCGGTACCAGAAACCATGATCTGAGCGGACTTGGTGACTGGTTTGTAAATAAAACAAAACTGCCTTCCGGTGTTACCGGACTTGCAAAAAAGATAAATAACCTGGGCATGAAATTTGGTATCTGGATTGAGCCGGAGATGGTAAATGAAGACAGTGACCTGTTTCGGAACCATCCGGAATGGTGTATGCGCATCCCGGGCAGAAAGCCCAATCTGGAGAGGTTCCAGCTGGTTCTGGATATATCCAGACAGGATGTCAGGGATTATCTGTTTGAAACCATTGGTAAGATTCTGGATGAAGCAAATGTAGAATATGTAAAATGGGATATGAACCGTAATTTTGCAGATGTCTGGTCCGCACTGCTGCCAAAGGACAGACAGGGAGAAGTATGTCACCGATATGTTCTGGGGCTCTATGACATGATGGAGAAATTTGTTACAAAGTACCCGGATATCCTCTTTGAAGGGTGTTCTGGCGGCGGCGGAAGATTTGATGCGGGCATGCTCTATTATATGCCTCAGATCTGGTGCAGTGATGACACAGATGCTATCGAACGGATACGGATTCAGTATGGAACTTCTTTTGGATATCCGATCAGCACCGTTGGAGCGCATGTATCAGTCAGCCCCAATCAGCAGACAGGACGGAGCACACCGCTCGAGACAAGAGGTACTGTGGCGATGGCCGGGACCTTCGGCTATGAACTGGACGTAAGAACGTTGGATGAGGAAGAGCGGGAAGCGGTGCGGCAGCAGATTCAGTTCTTTAAAGAAAATTATGACCTTATTCAATATGGTACGTATTACCGACTGAGCAATCCGGAGGAAAATCGCGATTATGCCGCATGGCAGTTTGTAAATGAAGATGGCAGCAAATCCCTGTTTAGTATTGTAGTGCTTCATTCGTATGCGAATCCTGCATTATTCAGAGTCAGAGTGAAAGGTTTAAAACCGGACAGCTTCTACAAAGTGAATGATGAAGACCGTATCTATGAGGGAAGTGCACTGATGAATGCGGGAATTAATATTCCTTTAGTAAATGGAGATTATCAGAGTTTTAATTTTGCGATAAAAGAAATTTAGAAATTTAGTCCGTTTTAGAAAAATTATTTTCTCAGAAAGTAAAATTAACAAAAATTGATATTGTGCTGATTATGATTAAACCCGTTTGTTTTCTATATGACAAACGGGTTTATTTTTGCAGGTAGCGGAACCTTATAATAGCATACTTAATAACTAATAAGTAACTATGTGAAAAAATATGTTGCAATAAACAATTTATTGTGATAGTATAGTTGTATTAAAACATTCTAAGAACTGGCTGTTCTGCCAGGTGATTTCCAATTGACATTTAATTAAATATAAGGCATTGCTATGCTTGCCGTAAGTCGCTATAATATATCTGGAATCGAACCCTTCTTACGCTGCAAAGGTTACTGCCTTTTAGTATGAGGAGGACTAACATGATAAATTCGCCCAAAACAAGTAATATTCAGACTGAAAAAGAGAAAACAGAACCATTTATTATGCTGCCTACGGTTGATTTTTGTTTTAAAGAACTGATGTGCAGTGAGAAAGCAAGGAAAGGATTAATAGCTGCATTTTTGAACATGGATCCAAAGGACATTCAGGAAACGGTACTGCTGAATACAAGCCTGCGAAAGGAAAAAGAAAATGAAAAGCTTGGAATTCTGGACGTAAGGGTACGAATGCATGACAACACCCAGATCGATCTGGAAATGCAGGTACTGCCTTTCCAATGCTGGGAAGAACGCACCCTGTTTTATGCCTGCAAGATGTACACAGACCAGATTGTAAGCGGGGATAATTATGATGTACTGGTGAAATGTATCCAAATCAGTATACTGGATTTTGCATTTTTACAGGATACAGATCAATGGTATTCCTGTTTTCATCTCCGGGAAGATCAGAGGGGGAGCTTATACTCCGATAAACTGGAATTGCATGTACTGGAGCTGCCCAAGCTGGGTAATTGGGAAGAACCGGAAAATGAATTATTACAATGGGCGAAATTCCTGAACGGAAAACGGGAGGAGGATTTCAAAGAAATGGCAGAGAAAAACGAATACATAAACGAAGCGTATCAGATCTTAAAAAACATCAGTGCAGATGACCAAAAAAGATACGAATACGAATCAAGGGAGAAAGCAATCAGGGATCATAACCATATCATATACATGGCGAAAAAAGAAGGCCGGGAATCAGGCATTAAAGTTTTTATACGGGATAATCTGGACGAGGGTATCATCCCCGAACGAATTGTTGCAAAGCTGCAGAAATGTTTCAACCTGGATTTTAATTCTGCTGAAAAATACTATGAGAAATATAAGTAACGCAGCTTATATGTTCGAAATAAGAATGAGATGTCGTTAACCGGATCGGTTATCTATCAGCGGCAGTTGCTGCAAAATTTGCAGCAACTGCTTTTCTGATTCAGTATTATTAAGCCAGTATTATATTTTTATAGTCTTTTAACTCTTCCGAAACTGACTCCGTAATTATCGGATAGGTATCAAGATCAGCTATTTTCACCATAGTAATACAACCGTATTTACTGGAATCTATGAGAAAGTAGGGGGTGGCCGAGTTCTGAAGTGCCAGAGTTTTGATTACTTTTTCATTAATATCATGATTGGTAATTCCGGCCTGGATTGTAAAGCCGTTGGCACCCAGGAAGCATTTATTAAAGTTAAGATCCTTCAGAGTTGATTCTGCGATGGGACCAATACATGAATTGGTGGTGGATTTAATATTTCCGCCCACCATGATGGATGGTACACCATAATGTATGAGCTGGTTGATATGTGATATGCTGTTGGTAATTACAGTTATATTTTTATCCGTTAGTAACGGGATCATATGATAGGTAGTGCTGGAGGGGTCTACGAAAATCACATCACCATCCTGAATCAGGGAAACGGCTTTTTTGGCAATCAGGTATTTCGCATCTCTGTTTAAATCCAGTTTTGTTGTAATGCTGAGTTCTGTTGGTTTTTGAGCAAGTTTTACACCACCGCCGTGCAGCAGAACTATTTTGCTTTCTTTTTCTAATTTAGATAAGTCGCGGCGGATGGTGGAGATGGAAATATTCAATACATCCATTAAATCTTCTACGGATACAATCTCATCATTCGAGAGAATATTCAGTATTTTTTCTTGGCGCATTGCAGGAATCATAAATCGTGAGCCTCCTTGATTAAATCTTTTTTCCATTATATCACATTTTGCAGTTATATGAATGAACTTTTTTAGAAACTTATTCGAAAAAATGTTTGATTTCGGTCAAATATTGATGTGTAGTTGATTATTTAATGCACAATTTTGAATTATAGATCAACATTTGTATAGATTATGTTATTATAGTTGCTCAGTTCCGGTATGAATTTTTCCGTTATGATTGGATAGTCATTGATATTCGCCAGTTTGACCATAGCAATTACATTAAATTTGCTGGAATCCATTAAAAAATAAGGATGACAGCTTTGCCGGACTGCCAGAGTTTTGATCACATTTTCATTAATGTCATGATTGGTAATGCCGGAAGTGATGCTAAACCCATTGGCTCCAATGAAACATTTGTTAAAGTTAAAATCTCTTAGTATATTTTCCGCAATCAATCCGATACAGGAATTAGTGGATATCTTAATAGTACCGCCTACCATAATACAGGGTATCTTATGGTGAATTAATTCATCGATATGGGAAACGCTGTTTGTAATAACTGTTACCCTGCATTCCTTTAAATATGGAATCATCTGGTAGGTTGTACTGGATGGGTCCAGATAAATGACATCCCCATCTGCAATCAGGGAAGCCGCTTTTTTAGCAATTTGATCCTTTGCTTCTTTATGAAGCCCCATTTTAGCGTACATGCTCATTTCAGTATTTTTAGGCAGGATCCGTATGCCCCCTCCATGCATAAGCATAATTTTTTCTTGTTTTGAGAGTTTTATTAAATCTCTTCTGAGTGTAGAAGGAGAAATATCTAAAAGCTTTGTTAATTTTTCAGTTGATATAATATCGGATTCAGAAATTATATCAATAATTTTTTTCTGGCGCAATTCTGGAATCATATTGCTACGCCTCCTTTTGTTATTCTGACAAGTGTTTGGTTAAGACTTGTCTATCATATCATAATATGGAAAGAAAGTGAATATTTTTATTGTAAAAAGTGAAAATAAATGAAATAATATGATTATATTATGAAAAATAGCGGAAGAAACAGGATGGTTTATCATTGCACAGAAAAAAACATTGGTACTATCCGATGAAATTGAGCGCTGTAATAGGTGTTGTTCGTCAAAACGTCCACATATAATCACAAAAATATCATAAATATTCAAAATATGTTCAAATAGTTCTTGCAAACATGATATATATATGATAATATAATGAATGAAAAGAGATATAACTAATAAATAATAAAAATTAGGAGGAAGGTTCTTATGGCAATGAAAAAATTAATTGCAGCAGCATTAGCAGTAACACTTTTGGGGTCAACACTTGCAGGATGCAGTTCGGGGGACAAAAATACAGGAGGAACAGATAGTACCGGTGCAAAAACGGAGGCCGGAAGTGAAAATAAAGAAAGTGATGATAAAACAGCAGACAGAGGTGACAGGGAGAAATTAGAGTTTTGGGGCTGGTGGGGATCAGAAGCAAGAAAACCGGTTCTGGAAGAAGCCGTGAAAATGTTTAATGAATCACAGGAAAAATATGAAGTTACATATGTGAATCTTCCATGGGGAGATGTTTTTACGAAGAATATAGCACAGATTGCAGCTGGCAATCCTACCGATATTATGGCAAATACTTTGGAGGAAGTTCGATTCCGTGCAGAGCAGGGACAGGTTGAGAGCCTGGATGATTTTCTGAAAAAAGATGAGGGGACAGGAGCTGACAGTTTTATTGAACAAGACTTAGATGCCTGTACCGGAGAAGATGGAAGTGTTTATGCATTACCCTTCTCTGTTGATACCAGAGTGATCTATTATAATAAAGATCATTTTACGGAGGCGGGATTAGATCCTGAAAATCCACCTAAGACTTGGGACGAATTAAAAGAAGCTGCTTACAAACTGGAAAAGAAGAATGGAGATGCTTATGACAGGATAGGATTTCTTCCATTGCTTGGAAACGGCGGTTTGGATACCTGGGTATGTAATGCCAATAAGGGACAGATCTGGTATGACGAAAGTGGTAATCCGTCTGTAGACACCGATATTAATAAGGATGTTTTCAAATGGGTTGACGAGTTTACTCAGCATTATGGAAGTAGTACATATAATGAAATGAGCGCAGCATTTAAGTCTGGTATGCAGGATCCGTTTTCTTCCGGAAAACTTTCTATGCTGTTACAGACAAGCGCATATGTGTCCTCTCTAAAGCAGACAAATCCGGATTTGAATTACGGGGTTATGCAGATGCCGGAATACAAAGAAGGAAATGGGCACACGGTAAATGGCAGTGGATTTGTGCTGGAAATACCAAAAGGAGCAAAAAATCCGGAAGGCTCCTATGAATTTATTAAATTTATGACGAGTAAAGATATGCAGGAATTCTTATGTGAAAGACTGGGAGATTTTTCTGCCAGGACAGATTTTGATAAAGACAGTGCTTTTTTAAGTGATCCGATTACTGCAAAAATTTCTGAAGCATTATCAGATACAAAGGCAGCAGTTACACCAAACAATATGAAAGGTTATACAGATATCATCAATCCACTGATTGAAGAAGGAACCCTGGGAGTAAAGAGTACCGATGATGCTCTGGCAAATGCACAAAAGGCATTCCAGGATTTCCTGAAGTAATGATTGGAATATAGTGGAATGTTAAAATGGCTCTTTGATTTTTGAAGAGTCATTTTTAGAAAAAGAAAGAAGGTAGCTTTATGTTTGGTAAATTACTGAGTAGGCTGGGTATTAAGAATATGAAGGCAAGGGAGAGCGTTTATGGATATATTTTTATACTTCCCTGGCTGATTGGAATCCTTTGTTTTGTTATGGGACCGCTGATCTTTTCTTTTATCACCAGTTTTACCGATTATAATATGATGAAGATGGACTTTACCGGGTTGACGAATTATAAAAAAATGTTCTTCGAAGATCAGCTTTTTTGGAAAAGTCTGCAAAATACCGTAGTTTATGCGCTGATTAATATTCCCCTTGTCACAATCGGAGGGGTAGTGGTTGCATGTATATTAAACCGGTCTATATTCGGTCTTCGGACGTTTCGAACCATATATTATCTGCCATCTATTATGGTAGGGGTTGGTACATATTTTCTCTGGATGTTATTACTGGACCCGGCGAACGGTCTTGTAAATACAATATTAAAGTTTGTGGGAATTACCGGTCCGGGCTGGCTTACAGATCCTAATTGGACAAAACCGGCAATCATTCTGATGCACCTTTGGGGATTGGGTGGACAGATGCTTTTATACCTGGCAAGGCTGCAAAGTATCCCCACAGAGTATTACGAGGCAGCAAGTATTGATGGTGCCAGCGGTTTTAAGCGGTTTACAAAAATTACTGTACCCCTGTTATCCCCGATTATTTTTTACAATCTGACCATCGGTATTATCGGAGCATTTCAGATATTCCAGGAAGGTTATATCTTCTCCGGAGACGGAACCGGGAATCCCGCAGGTTCTCTTTTGTTTTATAATGTGCATCTGTGGAATCAGGCATTTAAGAATTTCAAAACAGGTTATGCCAATGCCATGTGCTGGTTCCTATTTTCGATTATCATGGTATTGACCATATTTAATCAGAAGGGTTCTAAAAAATGGGTTTATTACGAGGAAGGTGATAATGATGACTAGACAGAAAGAAAAAAATGGCAGTAGTTCAAAACAAAAATTTAAAAGAGACCGGGTAACCGATTTGTTTATGTTTTTTATTTTATGTCTGGGTGCAGTCATCATATTATTTCCTATCATCTGGATGGTCTGTACAGCGTTGAAATCCCCTCAGGAAGTGGCACAGTATCCGCCAACACTGATTCCCCAGGTACCAATGTTTGAAAACTTCGCCATAGCATGGACGAAGGCACCATTTACAAGGTATACATTAAATACGCTGGTAATTGTACTGTTTACCATCATCGGAAATGTATTAGTGAACTCCTTTGTTGCCTATGGATTTGCCAAAATTGAATTTAAGGGAAGAAAACCGCTATTTAAAATTGTATTGGCAACTATGATGATTCCGGGCTTTGTTACCCTGGTTCCTACCTATGTTATTTTTTCGAAGATTGGCTGGGTTGGCACGTATCTGCCACTGATCATTCCTGCTTTTACAGGTAATGCTTTTCACATTTTTATGATGCGGCAGTTTTACCGTACTATTCCAAATGAGCTGATGGAAGCTGCAAAAGTAGATGGGGCAGGACACTTCTATATCTGGGGGAAGCTCATGATGCCATTGATTAAACCTATACTGGCAACAATTGCACTGGTTTCTTTCAAAGGAGCATGGAGTGATTTCCAGGGACCTCTGCTGTATATAAATGACCAGAAACTGTATACTTTGCAGTTGGGGCTTCAGGTATTCAAGGGGCAGGGATACACAGAGTGGAATTATCTGATGGCAGTTTCTTTCCTTTCGATGATACCAATCTTAATTTTATTTTTCTGTTTCCAGAATTATTTTATTGAAGGTATGAATGTGGGCGGTGCAGTTAAATAGCCTTGCCATAAGAAAGTGAGGCAGAAATGGAGTTTACAATGAAAAAAATTGGTGTAATACATACAACAAAAGCTACCGTAGACAGTCTGACAGCACAGATCAAAAGTAAAATGGAAGATGCTGCAGTTTATAATATACTGGACGATTCTATTCTTAGGGATATGGCTGACGAAAGAGATACGGAGCTGGTACGCTGGCGCTGGCTGGAATATGCAAAGGTTCTTGAGAAAATGGATATGGATATTATTCTAAGCGCCTGCTCTACAGTTGGAGAATTTGCAGAGGAAGCAGATCGGGTTCTTGGAGTGCCGGTGCTTCGGATTGATGAGGCGATGGCAGAGAAGGCAGTATCAGAAGGTGAAAAAATAGGTGTATTTGCCACGCTAAATACCACGCTAAATCCTACGGTTAATTTAATTGAACGTAAAGCAAGAGAAGCGGGAAAGGCAGTCTGCGTCCGGTCGGTTCTGGTAGAAGGGGCATATGATGCACTGATGTCTCAAAATAAAGCGCTTCACGATAGAAAAATTGCTGATGCGGTGGAAGAGTATCTTGGTGAAGTGGATGTAATTGTGTTGGCGCAGGCATCTATGGCATCAGCAGTTACCGCAAAAGAAGACATGGATCAGAATCGGATTCTGACAAGTCCTGCACTTGGAGTTGATAAATTAAAAAGTATGATTTGCGATATACAAACAGTTAAAACGAACAGAAGCAAAAATAAAACAGAATGAAAGATAATGCTATGATAATAGGGATAGATATGGGAACGACCCATATTAAATCAGTGTTGTTTGATCACGCAGGCAGAATCATTGGAATAGAAAAAGAAGTGACCCCTATGTCTAAAGACCAGTGGGGCGATGTATACAGGCCGGATGTGATCTGGGGAATAGTAAAGGAGCAGATGACGAGACTTTGTGCACCTGTAAAAGGGCAGGTGAAAGGGATCAGTATTACCGGTATGGCAGAAGCAGGACTGATCGTGAATCGCCGGACAGGTATAGAAGAAACAGATATATTACCCTGGTTTGATAAGCGGACCGTGGGACTTGCAAAACAGCCGGTCGATGAAGAAGAGCGTAATTTTACTTCCACTGGTTTGCGGGGGAGTTTTAAATATGGTATTTATAAATTCATATGGTTATTGCAGAGCAGGCATATCGATCAGAAGACGGCGGTCTGGCTGTCCATGTGTGATTTTATTGCATGGAAAATGACCGGCGAATTCGTTACCGATCCCAGCTTTGCAGCCAGAACTTATGTTTATGATATTAGAAATGGATGCTGGGATGAAGAACGGATACAGGGATATAAGCTAGAACTTTTTAATTTTCCGGAAGTATTACCAAGCGGAAATGCAATTCCTATACGCAGTCAGGAGATAAAGCGATTGCTTGGATGCAGGAAGCAGGACGAGATCCTGGCAGCGGTTGCAGGCCATGACCATGTGTGCGCGGCATTTGCGCTTTTGCAGAACCGGGAAGAGGACATATGCAACAGTTTGGGAACGGCTGAGACTTATATTGGTTTATTGAAACAGAAACCCAAGGATAATTACGGCTCACAGGCGGCGGCAGATGACGATTTCAAGCAGGGAAGTGGATTTATATATGGTCCTTTTGTAGACGGCGGGTATTTCTGGATGGGAAATATTCCTTCGGCAGGCCAGTCGGTAGAATGGTTTCGGAAAACAGCCCAGAAAGAAGAGATTAGCTATAAGGAAATGAATGATATGCTGGAATCTCTGCCCATGAACCCTACGCAGATATTATATTTTCCATATCTGACAGGGATGGGGACACCTGTTTTCAAACCGGATACGGGGGCAAATTTCATCGGGCTGAAGATGGAACATACATACGCACATATTTTAAAGGGTATCATGGAAGGTATTCAATATCAGGCCGCGTGGATTTTGGACCTTCTGTACCGGTGGCACGGAATAAGCCCGGGAATCGTCCGTTGTGCAGGCGGTGCGGTTAACAGCCGGGTCTGGATGCAGATCAAGGCAGATGTTTTGGGGAAGATTATACAAGTCCCTTCCGTTTCGGAGGCAACCGCACTGGGTGCCGCTGCTTTATATATAAAAAAGAATGAAGGAGCCGATGCCTGCCGTCTGTTTCTGGATGGTCCGCTGCAGACAAGAGACTGGTATTATCCGGATTTGGACAGGGGTATGGAATACGGCAGGATATGGAGTGAGAAATATATGCCTTTGGCACAAGAGCCTGTTTGAAAGTTCATTCCTGCTATCTGCACACCCTGCTTCGCGGTATATTAGCTCCAGATTCAGGTTATATAGCCCGCTATGCGCCTTTAATTGGAACGAATTGCCAACAAAGTGTGACGCACAGCTGTCAGAAAGCATTTTCAAACACGCTCCAGTAATTTTCAAACACGCTCCAGAAGGAGAGAAAGGGTATTGCAGATAATTCTGCAATATGCAATAGGTATTATGATGATAAAAAGAGTAGAGAATTTGACAGATATTTTGAAAGATGCAACAGAGAACCAGTATGCGGTGGGATCCTTTTCTGCACGTTATACGAAGCTGATCAGGCCGATTATTGAGGCAGCTATAAATCGGAAATCTCCTGTGATTGTACAGCTTTCGGAAAAGGAAATTATACGTCATAAGGTGGGAATTCCTGAATTTACAGAGGAATTTTACCGTGTTATGGAAGAATTGAAGCCGACAGTTCCGGTGGCACTGCATTTAGATCATACGAAGACCATAGCAGTGATTCAGGAAGCAATTGACTATGGATTTTCTTCGGTAATGATCGATGCTTCAGAACTGGAATTTGATGAGAATGTGGCTGTTACAAAGAAAGTTGCAGGGATTGCGCATCCGGTGGGTGTTACGGTAGAGGCGGAGCTTGGGAAAATAGGTACGACGGATTTTGTGGAAACAGATACCGATGAAGAGATGTTTACAGACCCAAAAGAAGCACAGGAATTCTGCAGACAGACCAAGACAGACTGCCTGGCAGTATCGGTTGGAACGGCACATGGTGTATATACCGTAAAACAGCCCAGTGTTGATTACATGAGAATCACAAGAATAAATGAACTTACGGATACTCCGCTGGTACTGCATGGAGGTTCAGGTGTGCCAAGTGATATGGTAGCAAAAGCAGCTCAGATGCCAACCGGTGGAGTGAGCAAGGTGAATATTGCAACAGATCTGGAGCTTGAGATGCTGGCAGTAGTGGGCCGGGAAGGCCATATGACCGAAGAGGAACTGAATAGTTACCCCGAAGATGTGATTGAAAAATCCAGAGAAGCGGTACGCCTGCTGGTGGAAGAAAAAATGGATCATTATCTTTTCAGCAGTGGGAAGGCATAAATTTTTATATAGAAGAGAGGCAGTATCGCAGACAAGCCTGCGATATGCAGAAGGGATAAGTGTGAAAGAAAAGCACTTTCAAACTACTTATTAAGGCAGTATCGCAGACAGGCCTGCGATATGCAGAAGGGATAAGTGTGAAAGAAAAGCACTTTCAAACTACTTATTAAGGCAGTATCGCAGACAAGCCTGCGATATGCAGAAGGGATAACTATGGGAATAAAGGATAAAAAATTACATATGATTGGGAATGCTCATCTGGATCCGGTTTGGCTCTGGAACTGGCAGGAAGGGTTTCAGGAGGTTAAAGCGACTTTTAAATCGGCGCTGGATCGTATGAAGGAAGATGAGAATTTTATTTTTACATGCAGTTCGGCAGCTTTTTATGAATGGGTAGAAAAGAATAATCCGGGGATGTTTGCGGAAATTAAAAAAAGGATAGAAGAAGGGCGCTGGGAAATTGTTGGCGGATGGTATATTCAGCCGGACTGTAATATTCCTTCCGGTGAATCATTTGTAAGACAGGGATTGTATGCACAAAGATATTTTAAAGAAAAATTTGGAAAGACAGCGGTCACTGGATATAATGTGGACAGTTTTGGACATAATGGAAATTTGCCTCAGATCCTTAAGAAAAGCGGTATGGACAATTATGTATTTATGAGGCCGATGCCTCTGGAAAAAGGGCTTCCGGGGCGCACTTTCTGGTGGGGGTCTGAGGATGGTTCTCAGGTACTGGCTTACCGGATTCCGTATGAGTACTGCACCTGGGGAAAAAATCTGGAGAAATATACAGAGCGTTTAAAATGTGAGCTGGAAGATGGGGAAGATAACCTGATGATGTTCTATGGTGTAGGCAATCATGGAGGGGGACCCACGAAGGAAAATATAAAGAGTATCTATGAACTGAATGCCAGAGAAGATATGCCGGTTATGGAAATGGGGACAACGTCTGGGTTTTTTGAAACTATCCGCAGCAATGGGAAAAAATATCATCAGGTAACCGGTGATCTTCAGCATCATGCAAGTGGGTGTTACAGTGTGATGTCCAGAATCAAACGTGAAAACCGCAGGGCTGAAAATCTGCTGCTGGCGGCAGAGGCATGGAGTACGATTGCAAATAAGGTAGAAGGCCAGGCTTATCCGGATGATTTTGAGACGGCATGGAAAGGGGTTCTATTTAATCAGTTCCATGATATTCTGGCTGGAACCAGTATTCCGTCTGCCTATGAGGATGCGTCTTATCTCTATGGACAGGCAATGGCGATTGGGCAGAGGAATCTCAATTATGCAATTCAGGCGATATCATGGGATATTAATATTGAAGAAGATGTGACAATGAAGCCCATTGTAGTATTTAATGCACATCCATTCCAGGGGAGAATGGTGATTGACCTGGAGGTACGGGGACTTAATAATGACCAGTTTAAGCTTACGGACAGTGAGGGAAATGTAATTCGTGCACAGCGGATACAGTCAGAGGCTGCAGTTAATGGGCAGTCAAGACTTTTATTCACCGCAGAACTGAAAAGTATGGGCTATGAAGTATTTAAATTGTACCTGAATATAGAGGAAGCGCCGGCATTTGATCATGTGAAAGTAACGGAATATACCCTTGAAAATGACCGGTATTTTCTGGAATTCAATCCGGTAAGCGGATGTATGAAGCAGCTGTTTGACAAAAAATCTGACCTTGAGGTACTTAGACGAGAAGGTGGAAGGCTTGCTGTGATTGAGGATAAATCCGATACCTGGTCTCATAATAAGTTCAAATTTGACAAGGAAATCGGGGATATGAAGGCCGTATATCTCCATGTGCTGGAGGATGGACCTGTTCGTTCAGCACTGCGTATTAAGTATAAATACAATCAGTCCTATGTGATTTGTGATTTTCGGCTGTACAAAGACCTGGACTATGTGGAAGTAAAGACAGTGGCAGACTGGAGAGAGCCTCAGACGATGCTGAAAGTGAAGTATCCGGTAAGATTTAATTTCCGTAAGCCTACTTATGAGATTCCATATGGTTATATTGAAAAGAGTGCCAACGGAGAAGAAGAGCCGGGACAGACCTGGTTTGATTTTACGGGAGAGCATTTTGAAAAAGGTAAAATGTATGGGCTGGCAATTGCAAATGATGCGAAATACAGCTATTCTTTTGATGTTGATGAGATGTGTCTGACAATATTGAAAAATTCGGTATTTGCGCATCATGATCCCAAACAGCTGGAAGAAGGCATGGAGTATAAATTTGTAGATGAAGGTATTCAGGAATTTACTTATCTGCTGCTGCCTCATGAGGGCACCTGGAAAGATTCAAAGATTGTAGAGCATGCAGCGGCTCTGAATCAGAAACCGTTTACCGTTATAGAAACTTTTCATCAGGGCAGCCAGCCTCAGAAACAGTCGTTCATGGAACTTAAGAGTGACCATGTGGCAGCCGTAGTTATGAAGGAAGCTGAAGATCAGGACGGAATTATTATCCGGGCTTTTGAAACAAAGAAACAAAAAGGAATGGCCACGCTTATGGTTCCTTTTATGAACAGGGAAGTGGAACTGAATTTTACTCCATGTGAGATTAAAACGGTTAAGATCCCATACGATATTTCCGCGGAAATTACAGAAGTTAATATGCTGGAATATGAGTAGACAGGTGTTATAGTATGCCGTAATAGGAATAAATAGGTTTTATAATATGCGGTAATAGGAATAAATAGATTTTATAATGTGCCGTAATAGGAATAAATAGGTTTTATAATATGCCAGAACAGGAATAAATAGTGTTATAATAACCCGGGGTGTGGAAAAGGCTGTGTACAAGTTAGACCTGTCTGAAATACACCATGAAAAATTATAACGAATGTCAGGAGATAAAAAAATGCCATATACAGTAGTAATTGCAGATGATGTTACAGGAGCAAATGATATTGGTATTATGTACGGGAAATCAGATCTGGAAACGATCGTGTACAGCTATGGAGATGGGAAGAAGTCCGGTTATGATGAGGGTGAAGTGGTCATCATTGATACCGATTCCAGATTTGATACTTATCAGGATGCTTACAAAAAGGTATATGATGCGGTCAGCCATGTAAAGAATCCCCAGGTAAAGCAGTATATTGACAAGCAGTGTTCCGTGTTTCGCGGAAATATAGGGGCAGAATTTGATGCTATGCTGGACGCTCTTGGGGAAGAATTCGCAGTAGTGGTTCTGGGATTCCCGGATAACGGAAGAACCACCATTCACAGTGAGCATTATGTGCATGGGGTACTCCTTGCCGATTCGCAGTTTAAGCAGGATCCGGTACATCCGATGACCAAATCAAGCCTGGTTGAAATTCTGCAGGAACAAACGAAAAGGAAAGTGGGCGCGGTTACTTATGAAGTGACAGAGCAGGGAAGTGAGGCTGTAAAAAAGGCAGTAGATGAATGCCGGAACCTTTATAATTATGTGATTATGGATGTGCGGAATAATGAAGATCTTGGGATTCTGGCTGAGGCACTTTTTGATGAGAAAATTATTTGCGGAAGTTCCGCTTTATCAAAATATCTTGCAAGAATATATGTCAAAGGACAGTCAAGAGTGCCTGTCTCAGAAACGAAAATAGAAGAGGCGGATAAAAGGATCTTGTGTATTGCAGGCAGTCTGACACCTCAGACCACGGCTCAGACTTTATATATGAAAAAACATGGATATCCGGTAATTGAATTAAACACAAAGCTTTTATTTGATGACAGGACAAAGCAGCAGGAATGTAACCGGGTATCAGAGGCGGTAAAAAAGGCATATGAAACAGAAACTTTTGTTATGCTTCATTCCATGAACTCTGTGGAAGACGTAGAGGAGACGAAGCGGATTGCGGCAGTGCAGGGGATAGATAACACGGCTGTTTCTACCCTGGTATCCGGTACGCTGGCGATGATATCGGAGCAGGTAATACAGAATTATGAAATTCGAAGGATTATCGTGTGCGGTGGAGATACCAGTGCGTCCTTATGCTCCAGTCTGAGTATCCGTGGAATGCGGATTTTAAAAGAAATTGAGCCAGGACTTCCTACATGCCAGAGCATAGATCGCCCATATTATAAAATGGTATTGAAATCAGGGAGCTTTGGTACGGAAGAATTTGTGGAAAAAGCAATGAATATGCTGATATAGCATAGTAACTTGGGCATATCGCAAGCAGGCTTGCGATATGCATATTTGAAAGGATGAAAGCAGTATACCAGGACTGCCTGCTGTACTGTAGTGGGTAAAATGCGAACTTGGTTCGCATTGCTTATTTGGGAATAGCACAAGCCTGCCTGCGCTATTCATGGGGGAAAAGGATGAATATTTATAATCATATTGCACAATTAATAAAACGTTATCCTGTATTACAGGCGTGTGAATCCGAAATATGGTCGGCATTTACTAATATACGGGATTCCTTTCGGACAGGCGGAATGCTTCTTGTCTGCGGCAACGGAGGAAGCGGGGCAGATTCAGAGCATATCGTGGGAGAGCTGATGAAAGAATTTGCAATCAAACGGCCATTGTCAGATGAAATGAAAGAAAAGTTAAAAAATGCATCCCTGGAAAATGGAGAATTATTGGCGGAGCATTTACAGGGGGGACTACCTGCAGTGACTCTTACCAGTAACATCGCCTTATCTACGGCGTTTGCCAATGATGCAGTACCAGAGTTGGTATTTGCACAACAGGTTTGCGGGTATGGGGATGATAAAAGTGTTCTGATGGGCATCAGCACCTCCGGAAATTCTAAAAATGTCATTTATGCAGTGGAAACTGCAAAGGCACTGGGAATGAAAACAGTTGGCATGACTGGGGAAAAAGGCGGCGGGCTGAAGGAATTGTGCGATGTATGTATCTGTGTCCCGGCGGTGGCAACACCAAATATTCAGGAACTTCATCTTCCTGTATACCATACAATCTGCATGATGCTGGAGGAGGAATTTTTTGGATGAGTTATTTGGCAGGAATTGATATTGGCGGTACTAAGTGTGCGGTTAGTATTGGAAAAACCACGGAAAAAGACGGGATAGAGATCTGTTATAAAGAAAAATTCCCTACTCCTGATACTCCTGAGGCGGCAGTACAGAAAATGGCAGATACCCTTGCTTTTATGATAGATGCCCATAAAGAGATAGATCTAAAAGCCATTGGGATCAGCTGTGGAAGCCCACTGGATTCTAAAAAAGGAATTATTATGTGCCCTCCGAATCTGCCCAATTGGGATCAAATAGACGTTGTTACTCCGTTTGCCAAACGTTTTGGCGTTCCGGTTCAGGTACAAAACGATGCAAATGCATGCGGGCTGGCGGAATGGCTGTGGGGAGCGGGAAGAGGCACAAGGAATATGATATTTCTGACATTTGGTACCGGTCTTGGAGCAGGGCTGATACTGGATGGAAAGTTATACTGCGGAACCTGTGATATGGCAGGCGAGGTTGGACATGTGCGCCTGTCAGAGGACGGACCGGAAGGATACGGCAAGAAGGGGTCCTTTGAGGGTTTTTGCAGCGGAGGCGGAATTGCAAGGTTTGCAGTACCCTATATTGAGGAGTGGATCAGGAACGGCAGACAGACGCAGATTTTACCCCCGGGGAAAATACCGCAGGAGATTACCACAGCGGACATCGGTACGGCAGCCGGCAAAGGAGATGAACTGGCACTTGATATTTTGAAAAAGGCGGGAGAAAATCTGGGAAAAGGTCTTTCTGTTCTGATTGATATTCTGAATCCGGAAAGAATTGTAATCGGAAGTATTTATCTGCGGCAGGAAGATATCCTCAGAGAACCGATGATGGAGGTAATCCGCAGGGAAACATTATTACAGAACCGGCAGGTATGTCAGGTAGTACCGGCAGGGCTGGGAGAACAACTGGGGGATTATGCCGCGTTATCTGTAGCAGGTAATCTGCTGAGGCTTGACAATTCATTCATTTAATTATGAACAGCGCAATAAGACAGGAGGTATTCGATTGAAAGTAAAAGATCCGCATTTTATATTAGAGAAGATCCGCAAATACATTGATGAAGATATCTGGCCCACCAGATACCGTGATGTTGTGGAACTGGACGAGTGGAAATATATAGAGCATCATATGGATAACCGTATCAATGATGCCTGTGATATTAATTATGATGACAGCGGCTGGCAGGATTTCCGTTTATGGGATACCTGGGGCGGATATGACAAGGTTGCCTGGTTCCGTACCAGTGTGAAAGTTCCGGAATCCTTTATGGACAGCCAGCTGTGTCTTAAGCTGTCGGTTGGCCCCCGGGATGGGGGAGAATCTACAGCGGAGGTTTTGCTGTATATCAATGGCAGGCCTGTTCAGGGAATTGATATCTGGCATGAGGAAGCCTTTCTGGATAAAGAATTATTTCAGGACAGTGATACCCTGCATATTGCATTGAAAGCATGGAGCGGCGTTCTAGTACCTCCCAGGATGCGCACCTTTAAGATTGCGCAGCTGGTAAGGATGGACATGCATACAGACCGTTTTTACTATGTAATAGATACGCTGCTGCGATGTGTGAAGCTTTTAGATGAGAATGATTTGCGAAGAATAAAGTTGACCCAAGTATTAAATGATACATTTTCCAGAGTGAATTTTCTGGAATATAAATCAGAAGGGTACTATAAGTCCATTGGAGAAGCACTGGCATTTGTACTTGAACAGCTGGAAAGGTATGCAAAGGTGGAAGAAATAAAACCTACGGTATATGGAGTGGGACATTCCCATATTGACATGGCTTGGTTATGGAGGCTTTGCGCCACCAGGGAAAAAGCTTCCAGGACATTTTCTACTGTACTAAATCTCATGAAACAATATCCCGAGTACCGGTTTATGCATACGTCTCCGCAGCTGTACAAGTTCCTGAAGGAAGACTATCCTGAAATTTATGCGATGGTAAAAGAAAAAATTGCAGAAGGTCAGTGGGAAATCACTGGGGGAATGTGGGTTGAACCAGACACCAATATTCCTTCCGGAGAATCACTGGTTCGGCAGTTTGTCTATGGAAAGCGTTTTATAAAAGAAGAGTTTGGACAGGATACGAATCTGGTATGGCTGCCGGATGTCTTTGGATACTCCGGTGCGCTGCCCCAGATTATGAAAAAAGCAGGAATGAAGTATTTCATGACGACTAAGATCAGCTGGAACCAGTACAATCATTTTCCGTATGATACTTTTAACTGGAAAGGAATTGACGGAACCAGTATCTTTACGCATTTTATTACAACACCGGAAGACGGCTCCTGGTTCTATACATATAACGGGCATATGGATCCGGAGGAAGTGACCGGGGTATGGAAGAACTATAAAGATAAGGATAAAAATGATGAGCTTTTAATTGCCTTTGGATGGGGGGATGGCGGCGGCGGACCAACAAGAGAAATGCTGGAGCAAAGCCGTGTTATGAAAAATATTCCCGGAATTCCAAGAGTAGAGATGGATTCGGCAGAGCACTATTTCCAACGCATTTACAGCCACGTGGATCATAACGGGCTGGGAACCTGGGATGGGGAACTATACTTTGAACTGCATCGGGGTACCTATACCTCGCAGGCTGCCAATAAAAAGTTCAACCGGCAGTCCGAGGTGCTGCTCCATAATATTGAATTCCTGTATAGTATGTCAGATATCCTCAGCGGAGGAGACTGCTATCCCCGGAAAGCGCTGGATGTGATCTGGGAGCGGGTTATGTTAAACCAGTTCCATGATATACTTCCCGGATCATCGATTCGCCAGGTGTATGAGGATACCACCAGGGATTATCTGGAAATAGCGCAAAAAGGCAGGGAGCTTAGCAGGCAGGTACAGACAGCGCTTATGGCGGAGATCAAGGTGAGCCCCGATTCCATCGTAGTGTATAATACTACCGGTTTTTCAAGAGATGATTTATTGTTCCTGCCCTATGAGGAACCAGAAACTGGCAGCAGAGTCCGCTACGCCGTCGATTCGGCGCTTTGCACTGATGCAAATATCAGGCACTCTATTCACCCAAACTTACGCAACGATGTATCAGGTAGTCAGGCAACAGAATTTTCATATGAATCTGAAAAGCTTGTAAGCCAGCAAACAGAAGAAGGTCTGCTGATATATGTAAAGGATATTCCTGCTTATGGATATAAAATAATTAAATATTCTGCAAATCCAAAGATGGAGGCTCCTGCTTTACCATGTGTCAGGGTCACGGAAACATCTATGGAAAATGCCTTTTACCAGATAGAATTAAATGAAAATGGTGAAATTTCGTATTTGTATGATAAGGAAAACGGACGCAAGGTCAGCTGCGAAACTCCGATGAATCTGTTACAGGCATACGAGGACAAGCCTCAGCGTTTTGATGCATGGGATATCGATGTATATTACAAAGAAAAACCATATGAACCATTTCAACTGGTAAAGACGGAAGTGGTGGAGCAGGGTGAGATAAGAGGTGTCTTACGGCATGTTTGGATTTTCAACCGTTCGGTGATAACCCAGGATATGATTTTATATCACAACAGCAGAAGAATTGATTTTAAGACAACAGCAGACTGGAAAGAAGAACAGGTGCTCCTGAAGGTTTATTTTCCTGTGGATGTGCATTGCGAAGAAGCGGTGTATGAGATACAGTTTGGAAATATTAAGCGTCCAACCCATACGAATAATGAATGGGATTTTGCAAAATTTGAGGTATGCGGACACCGGTGGGCTGATTTGTCGGAAAGTAACTATGGTGTATCCATTCTGAATGACTGTAAATATGGTTATGATATCCACCAGAACACCCTGGGACTTTCCCTGATCAAATCTGCTGTGCGTCCGGATGAAACAGCAGACAGGAAAATTCATGAGTTTACCTATTCCCTGTATCCTCATGCCGGCTATGTAACTGAATGTGAGGTACAAAAGGAAGCAATGATGCTTAATATGCCGCTGTTATATTCTGCTGCAGCAAAAAATGAAGAAAAAGCAGGTGTATCCGTATCTGAGAAAGGAACTAACGTGACTTCTTTCGCATTGCTAGAGACAGACTGCGGTCATATTGTGATTGATACGGTTAAAAAGGCAGAAGCAGAAGAGGCTTATATAATCCGGCTTTATGAATTTAAAAATGCAAAAGAAACAGGTGTCCGGCTGAAATTCAATATTCCAGTGAAACGGGTGGTGGAAACTAATCTCTGCGAGGAAGAGATGCAGGAACTTAAAGTGAGAGGAAATGAGATTGAATTTGAGATTGGGTGTTTTGAAATTAAAACATTTAAGATTTATATTTTGTGATACTCAGAAGAAAGAAGAGGAATCGATAAAATGAAGAAAGAATATATGAGCAGCCGCCAAAGAGTGACAAATGCAATTGAACACAAACCGGTTGACCGGATGCCAATCGATCTGGGGGTACATTTTTCTACCGGAATTTCAGCGTATGCTTACTATGAACTTCGGAAATATCTTGGACTGTCTGCTGATAAGATCGAGATGATTGACTGCGGGCAAGGGCTTGCCAGGGTTGATCAGGATATTTTGGACAGATTTCACATAGATACCATGCTTCTAAATCCCCCCTGGGAGAAGACACGCAAATGGAATCCCCGGGGAGCGTATGAGTTTCTGGTGCCTGATAATTTCAATCCGGTTAAGCAGACAGACGGGGGATATCGCATGAATTCCCCGCAGGGAAAGATGTATATGCCTGCGGGTGGATATTTCTTTGATGGGATTTGTCCGGATTTTTATGGATTTTCAAGTGAAGAAGATAAATGGGAGTTGTTTGGCAGGAGAGCAGAGGAAATTTATAAAGAAACAGATAAGTTTACTATGGTCATGGGATATGGTGCTTTTTTCCATGGTTTGGAGTTTGCCTGCGAGATGTTATTAGACCCGGAGTCTTGTAAGTACCAGAATAAAACTCAATTGGGTAAAAATATAGCGAAATTTGACCGTATGAATCAGAGGTTTGGAAAATATATTCAGGCGATTGAGGTAAACAGTGATTTGGGAATGCAGAATGCACCTATGTGCTCACCGGATAGTTATGAGGAATGCTGCCTGCCGTATCTGAAAGCTTTTTGCAGACATGTACATGAAAACAGCGATATTAAGATTTTCCTTCATTCCTGCGGATCTATTGACGCACTGCTGCCGGATATTATTGAAGCTGGTGTTGATATCGTCAATCCGGTTCAGATCTCTGCGGATCATATGGAGCCCGGTCATTTAAAAGAGGCGTATGGAGATTCCATTTGTTTCTGGGGCGGAGGATGTGACACACAAAGTGTGCTGTGGCAGGGAACACCGGAGGAAGTATCTGCTCATGTGAAAAAGAATATAGAGATCTTTGCCAGAGGAAGCGGATTCGTATTTAATCAGGTACATAATATTATGGGAAATGTTCCGCCTGCAAATATAGCTGCCATGCTGGATACTGCATATTTGTGCGCGATAGAGGATTAAGAGGAGGAGTCAGATGGAGATTTCATTATCAAATCTTAACTGGCAGGTAAAAGGGTATTGGCCATATGTGCCGATCAAAGAAAAAAGCATGGAAACCGGTCAGACGCTGCATGGTGTTACACCATGGATAGATGCAAAAGTTCCGGGAGGTGTACATTATGACTTGTGGAAAGCAGGATATATCCAGAACCCTTACTATGCGAGAAACAGCCTGAATTGTGAGTGGGTGGAGAACCGCTGGTGGATGTACCGCACGGATTTTGACGGACAGTCTGGCTGTGAAGACCTTACTTCAGAACGGGTATTCCTGGTGTTTAAAGGTATGGATTATGAAGCAATGATCTATTTCAATGATGAACTGCTGGGTACCCACAAAGGAATGTATGAACACAAGCGCATTGATCTTACGGGCAAAATAAAGGAACATAATAAACTGGTAGTAATATTCAAAGGAATACCTTCTGAGATGGGCCAGATCGGATATACCTCAGCCACATCCACCCAGAAAAGCAGGTTTAATTATAAATGGGATTTTTCCACACATCTGGTTAATATCGGTTTCTGGCAGGATGTGGTTCTGGATATTGTGGAAGAAGCGCAAATAGAGGATTTGTTTATCCGTACCGATATGGAAGATGATCTGGGAATGATCCGGGTATCGGGAAAAGTCTGTACCAGTAGGAATAGAGAAGAAGCACAGAGGCTCTCTGTGAAAGTCTGTATAGGATCGCCAGGAGATAAAAGCAGCAGTGATGTAAGATGGATACGGGAACATGAAATGCTGGATGAGGATAGTGTGTCCGCAGATGGTTTGACGGAAGTGATGGAGGAAGATCCGCCGTTAAGAATAGAAGAAGTCAGTCTGAATGCAGATGGAAGTTTTGATAAGCCAATTGTAGTTATAAACCCTCAGTTATGGTATCCTAACGGTGAGGGAGAACAGCCCCTTTATCCGGTTACATGCAGTGTCCATGAGGGTGAAAACCAATTATATACCTGTACAAAACACGTGGGAATCCGCTCCTTTACATATGCACATAATGAAAGAGAACATGCCGGTGCATTGCCCTATACATTTGTTGTGAATGGTAAGAAAACATTTGTGAAAGGCGTCAATATTACCCCCCTGGATCATATTTACGGCAATGTAACCAGAGAGCAATACGCGTATTTGATTACAGCCATGGTAAATGCGGGAATAAATATGGTTCGTGTGTGGGGAGGAGGTCTGATAGAAAAGGAAATATTCTACGATCTCTGTGACGAAAACGGCATTCTGATCTGGCAGGAATTTATCCAGTCCAGTTCCGGGATTGACAATAAGCCCTGCGAGGAAGCAGCTTTTTTGCAGCTGTTGGAAGCAAATGCAAAAGCTGCGGTACTGGAGAAACGCAATCATACCGCACTTATGGTATACAGCGGCGGAAATGAGCTGATGGAAGAGGCAGACAGACCAGTTTCTGCTGCTAATAAAAATATAGCGCTGTTAAAATCCATTGTAGATACTTATGACGGTACCCGTCTGTTTCTGCCCACGTCTGCGTCCGGACCCCGGGAATTTATAACCAGAGAAAAAGGCGTCAGCCATGACGTACATGGAAACTGGAGATATGAAGGAAATCCGGAACACTATGAGTTATACGGACAGTCTGATAATTTGTTTCACAGTGAATTCGGCATGGATGGTACCAGCAGCGTGAAAAGCCTGGAAAAGTTCCTGCCCGAAGAGTCTGGGAAACCCACGCTTATGTCCGGGGATCTGAACTGGCAGCACCACGGTGAGTGGTGGGGAACTTATCTGCGTGATGTGGAGATGTTCGGAGAGATAGCAAAAACAAAGGAGAACCTGATGCTGTTTACGAAATGCAGCCAGTTTATGCAGTCTGAAGGACTTCGCTTTATGATTGAAGCGGACAGAAGGCGTGCGTTTCAAAACAGCGGTACGATTATCTGGCAGTTAAATGAGCCTTGGCCCAATGCCTCATGCACAAATCTGATTGACTATTACGGGGAAACGAAATCGGCGTATTATCAGGTTAAACGGGCATATGAAAGACAACATATTTCTATGACGTATCGGAAATTAAACTATGCTCCTAACGAAGAAATCAAAGAAGATATCGTGGTGTCCAATTCCGGCGAAGGATTTCTGGCCGAGGCAGAAGTGCTGGTACGGGTAATCTCCGGTGAATTGATTTCAAGGTTCGCTTTGACCGGAAATATTCTGAAAAACGGTTCTTCTGTCTTAGGGAAAGCAGTTTTTCATGCACCGAAAGAGCAGGGTCTCTTCTTTGTAACCGTCAGGCTGAGAAACGGCAGCAGGTTCTTATCAGAAAACACTTATACATTTAGCAGCCTGGAGAAAGAGATATTAAATCCTCTTCGGGGAGGTGCGGGAAAAGTGGAAGTCCGGCATTCTGAAACGAAAAAGCTTCGAAATGGCAGATTGGAAAAAACACTCGTATTAAAAAATACCGGAAAAGAAGCAGCAGCAGAGGTTGGAATTGAATTGGTAAGAGATGACTATTACCTTTTAGGAACAGATAATTATGTTCTGCTGTTTCCGGGGGAAGAAATAAAAATGCAGTATTTATTGATTCCCAAATTTGCCGGAACCTTTTTGGAGGTGGAAAACCTGAAGGATACGGATGGTGGAAAGAACTGGGATATAAGAGTGACGGTGCTGCAGAGCGTGTTGGAAAGGTGTGGAAAATGAAACAGGACATAATAAAGATACTTTTAAAAATCAGATGTCAGAAATCCGGGGAACATGTGTGGGAGTGTTCCGGTAAGAGCGAGCGGGATGGAGAACAGATCTATTTATTTGAAGAAGATAAGGGAAGGGCAGAAATAACTATCAGAAAACACGGAGAAATCTTAGCGGGTTTTCTGAGCCTGAAATTAGGGAATCAGCCGTTTCGGGAAAATGATAATCTGGAGCTTATAGAGCCTGTTACATTGGAAATAGAATTAGCACAAAAACCCAGGGCGGTTACAGCCATGTATCTGCATCGTGATTGGTGGACCAGACCGGAATTTACAGATGATCTTGGAAAAATCCCGGACAGAACACAATCCGTTTTTATGGAATATGATGACGGAGCAGGTTATCTTCTCCCTTTATCCGGAAATCAATTCAAAGCTTACGCAAAGGGAGAAAAGAAGGGCATTCTTTCACTGACGATGACCTCCTATATGGCCGGAATGAATCAGCTGTGTGAACCCGTATTTTTAATGACAACGGGAAAAGAGCTGTATTCTGCGGTAAATAGCGCATTTGATGAAGCAGTTAAATTAAAAGGAATACCAGGAAAAGAAAAAAAGAATTATCCGGATATGTTCCAGTATCTAGGGTGGTGCAGCTGGGATGCTTTTTACACCGATATTACAGAAGAAAAAGTGCAGGAAAAGGCAAAAGAGTTAAAAGAAAAAAATGTTCCGGTAAGATGGATGCTTATGGATGACGGATGGTTGTCGGTGCATGACCAGCGGCTCTACAGTATGGCTCCGGAGACAGAAAAATTCCCCCGGGGATTTTTAGAAATGACGGCTGAGATTAAACGTAATACTGATATTAAATGGTTTGGGGTCTGGCATGCTTTTGGCGGTTACTGGGGCGGCATTGAGCCGGGCAGCCCTCTGGCTGAGGAAGAAAAGGATAATCTGTTTTCTACCACCAATGGAAAGCTGCTGCCTTATCCGGAAGCGGAGCGGGGATATGGCTTTTTCAGGGACTGGTATGAACAGCTTCGCAGGGACGGGATAGATTTTGTAAAAGTAGACGGCCAAAGTGCTGTGAAAAATTATTATGAGAATGACCGGCCTGTTCCATTGGCTGCAGCACAAACTCATATGGCACTGGAAGGTGCTGCCGCTGCTTATATGGGAGGCAGACTTATTAATTGTATGGGTATGGCTATGGAGAATATCTTAGGACGCCAGGGATCTGCGATTTCCCGAAACAGCGATGATTTTGTCCCGGATCATGAGGATGGATTCAAAGAACATCTTCTGCAAAATGCATACAATGCTCTGTACCATGATGAATTATATTATCTGGATTGGGATATGTTCTGGACTTCACATAAAGATGCCGGGAAGCATGGTTTATTAAGAGCGATCAGCGGAGGCCCTGTATATTTCAGCGACCGGATTGGGGAAACGGATGGCGAAGCAGTGCGGCCACTTGTTTATCGGGATGGAAGAATATTGAAAATGGACCGGGGAGCCAAGCCATCTCCGGATTGTATTTTTACAGACCCGCAAAAAGAGGGGTTGTGTAAACTTACCAATGTCGGAGGATGCGGAGAAAATCGTAAGGCGGGGGTGATTGCTGCATTTAATATCAGCCCGGGATGCCAGAAAAGCACCATTTCTCCGGCAGATATTTATGATCTGAAAGGAGATCAGTTCCTGGTATATGATTACTTCAGACAAGAAACGATGGTTATGGACAGAGAAGAGAAGTTAGAAATAACTGTGGAGTCAGAAGGGACTGCATTTTTTTTGATTCTGCCTTATCAGGAGGATATCATTTTCTTTGGCCTGCTTGATAAATATATTAGTTTTCATTCCATAATGGAGGTAAAACACGACACCCATATGACAATGGCAGTTTTGAGACAGGGCGGAAAGGCAGCATTTTATTCCGAAAAGAATATATGCAGGGTATTAGTCAATGGAAAAGATCAAACAAACCAGCTGGATCACCAGGGATATATGTATCAGATTGATTGTATGCAGGAAGTGGGAACCGTGATTTTGATGATTGAAACAAAAGATGCGCTATAACGTGTCAGCTGGGAAATCCAGATCAGACCATAAGCATTATAGGTTCTATTGAAAGAGGAGGGATTTTGTGTATATAGATGAAAAACAAGCATTGGTGAATATCTGCCGTATGCTTTATGAGCGGCAATTAGTAACTGCATGTGATGGCAATATTAGTATGAAGGTGTCTAAAGATCATATTTTACTGACACCTTCGGGAATGAATAAAGGTCTGTTACTGCCGGAATATATCATGGTGCTGGATCTTTTCGGCAATACCCTGGAAGGAAACGGGCGAGCCTCAAAAGAATATCCGATGCATCAATTGATCTATCAGATGAGACCGGATGTAAATGCTGTGATTCATACTCATCCGGTCTGCGCAACAGCATTTGCACTGGCAGGAATAAATATTCCGGACAATTATCTGATTGAAACCAGAATGATGCTGCCGGATATTGCGCTTGCAGAGTATGCAACGCCAGGGACACGTGCGCTGGCAGATGCGATAGAACCCGATGTATCTGTTTCTAATGCAATTTTGCTTAAAAATCATGGTGCGTTAACGTATGGGAAAGATCTGATAGAGGCCTACAATAAAATGGAGGTTTTGGAAAGCATATCCAAAACAATCATTATGTCTAAGATTCTTGGGGAACCCCAGAGCATTCCGGAGTGAAGGGAAATAAGGTTGAGAAAATTATGAATGGAAAGGAAGCCACGGTATTGATTCTTTCAAACACGCTATATTGTGGCAGTATTGCAGGCAAGCCAGCAATATGCAACGGGTATAAAAATGAATAATAAAATAATGCTGATTACCTATGCTGACAGCTTTGGTAAGAACTTAAAAGAGTTAAAAGAAATGCTGGATATGTATTTTTCGCAGGAAATAGGCGCGATTCATATTCTTCCGTTTTTCCCATCTACCGGAGACAGAGGATTCGCGCCTACTACCTATGAAGAAGTGGAACCGGCATTTGGCAATTGGGACGATATTCATGCGTTGTCTGAAAATTATGAGTTAATGTTTGATTTTATGATTAATCATCTTTCCAGACAATCCGCCCAGTTTCAGGATTTTATAGAAAAACATGATAAGTCAGAATATAAAGATATGTTTATCCGCTTTAAAGAATTCTGGCCGGAAGGAGAGCCTTCTCCGGCAGACGTAGCAATGCTTAATAAGAGGAAAAACCATGCACCCTGTGAGGATATCACTTTTCGGGATGGTACGCATGAAAATATCTGGTGTACTTTCAGCGAAGAACAGATGGATTTAAATATGGAATCATCAATTACCTGGGAGTTTATAGAGCGTTCTCTCCGGTTTTTAATGGATAACGGTGGTGCGTTGATTCGTTTGGATGCATTTGCCTTTGCTACAAAGAAATATCAGACTTCCTGCTTTTTTATAGAGCCTGAGATGTGGGAACTTATGGAACGGGTACAAAAGATTCTGGATGAAAAGCATATTCCGATGCTTCCTGAAATTCACGACCATTATAAAGTGCAGATGAAAATCGCGGATAAAGGATATGCGGTATATGATTTTGCCCTGCCGGTGCTGGTGCTGCATACACTATATACAGGCAGTGTCAAAAGGTTAAAACATTGGTTTGAAATCTGCCCGTGTAATCAATACACTACGCTGGATACTCATGATGGAATCGGAACAGTGGATGTGGAAGATTTACTGAGCAGTGAAGAGCTGGAACATGTAATAAAGGTAACAGAAAAGTGCGGTGCAAATTTTAAAATGGATTTTTCTGCAAAAGCAAATGAGAAACCGGTGGTATATCAGATCAACTGTACTTACTATTCGGCGCTGGAATGTAAAGATGATGCTTATCTTCTGGCGAGAGCCATCCAGTTTTTCGCGCCCGGTATCCCACAAGTATATTATATGGGGCTTCTGGCGGGAGAAAATGATTATGAATTAATGAAAAAGACAGACTTCCCAAGAAATATCAGCAGACATAACTATACAGTTGCGGAAGTCGAGCAGGAGGTGCAAAAGCCGGTGGTAAAAGAACTGTGCAGGCTTATGCGGATACGGAATGAATACAGGGCATTTGATGATATTTTTTGTGCTGAAGAAACGGCAGATGATAAACTTAGGATAATAAGGGAAAGTAATGGATGCAGAGCGGTGCTGGATGCAGATTTGAAGACAATGAAATTTTGTATTATTTGCGATGATAGCAATTATAATTATGTGAGTCAGTAAGGAAATACGCCGAAGTTACGGCGCAATAATAAATCAGCGGCATACATGGCAATTTCTGAAAAATCCTGAACCATGAAAATGGAAGTAATCGTAGGATCAAAAGCTTGGAAAATCTGATCATCATCAAAAGAAGCGGCATATTTGTTACATTTATGCAAAAGAAGGGGAACTATGAAACTAATGAATCATCTTTACATGGTGGCAGGTGTATCTCTGTCCCATTCCTTTGATGCCACAGCATATCTGATCGAGGGGGATGCGGGACTTTACCTGTTGGACTGTGGCACGCCGGATGGCTTTTTCAGGATTACAGAGAATATCAGATTACTGGGATTTGCGCCTGATGATATCCGGTATATTTATGGAACCCACGGGCATTACGATCATGTTGGAGCGGCAGCGTTATTTCAGCAAAAATATAAATGCAGGGTGATGATTCATGAAGCAGATGCCTGGCAGGTGGAAACGGGCGATCCGATCCTGACCACAGGTGAATTGCTTTATGGCAATCCATTTCCTCCCTGTATAGTAAATGGGTACCTAAAGGATGGTCAGCAGATAAACTTTGGAAACCAGATAACAATGACAGTGGTACATACACCAGGGCATACAAGAGGAAGCGTCTGCTTTGCCTTGGATTGCGCCGGTTATCAATTTTTAGTTGCAGGGGATACGATCTGGGGCGGCTTTAGTGAACAGATTGGGTCTGATGCAAAGCTTTGGATGGAGAGCCTGGATAAGCTCACTGCAATGCATTTTGACGGATTTAGTTTCGGGCATGTTGGGGCAAATGTCATTGCAGATGCCGATAGAAGGATTATGGATGCAAAGCGGCAGTTTGGTGTATATTATAATCCCTGGTTTAAGCCAATGAAGGAAGAGTTTCGGTACTAGTGTAAATATGCCACTATATAGCACCTGCTATCCGCGCCAGCTGACGGAGCCCATACCAGTTTCCCGCACCCATTTTTCTGTACACTACCTATCATTTACAAAGCGTCTTAATCAGCTTAACCCAAATGCAGTTCACAGACATAATCATCAACAACGAATAAAGAATTCGTTAGAAAGACAGAGATTGAAAATGGGAAATAAAAAAGAAATATTTTCAAACAGGCAGTTGAAAGCATTGATTATTCCTTTGATTCTGGAACAGATACTTGGAGTCACGGTGGGAATGGCGGATACCGTTATGGTGTCCGGTGTGGGAGAAGCAGCGGTATCCGGAGTTTCGCTGGTAGATTCCATCAATATATTATTGATTAATATTTTTGTATGCCTGTCAACTGGTGGTGCAGTTGTGGCTGCGCACCGGCTGGGCGAGAAAAATACGCAAAGAGCCTGCAAGACTGCAGATCAGCTGCTGTTAGCCATAACGGGTATGGCATCTTTGATCATGGTGATATCACTGATTGGAAATCGATTAATTCTTGCATCCATTTTTGGAAATGTAGAAAAGGCGGTAATGGAAAATGCAGTAGTTTATTTTTACCTGACTGCATTGTCATTTCCTTTTTTGGGGATATACAGTGCAAGCACGGCGTTGCTGCGGTCTATGGGGAATTCCAAAATAGCAATGTATACCTCTATATTGATGAATATCATGAATGTAACCGGAAATGCAATACTGATTTTTGTATTTCATATGGGTGTATTTGGGGTTGCATTTTCTACTTTATTGTCCAGGGCGGCAGGAGCTGTGATTATGCTGGTGATTCTTCATGACCAGAAGAAAGACATACATTATGAAAGGCATTTCCGACTGGGGTTTCAACCTGGAATTATTAAGGATATTTTGCGGATAGGGGTTCCTACCGGGCTTGATAACTGCATCTTTCAGATTGGAAAGATTCTGGTACAAAGCCTGATTGCCGGATTTGGCACCGCGGCGATTGCTGCCAATGCTATTGTAGGTGTAGTAGCCGGCTGTGCAGTTATTCCGGCATCTGCAGTAGGAACTGCGCTGATTACCGTGGTGGGACAGTCTGTGGGAGCAGGGGCATATGACGAATCCAGGCGTTATACAGTTAAACTGATAAAGTATGCTTATCTATTCATGGCATTGCTGAATATTGGCATTATTCTCATGGCAGGTCCCATTGTGGGAATCTATCATGTGTCCTCGGAAGCTTCTGTGATGGCAAAACAAATCGTTATATTTCACAGCGTTTGTGCAGCGCTTCTCTGGCCCATGGCATTTTCCCTCCCCAATGTACTAAGGGCATCTTTTGACGCTCCTTATACAATGGTGGTATCCATTGGTTCTATGTGGATATTTCGGGTAGGGTTTAGTTATCTGCTGGGACTGCATTTTGAAATGGGGCTCCTGGGAGTATGGGCAGCTATGGCTATCGACTGGCTTTTCCGGTCAATATGCTTTGTGTATAGGGTGAGAACTGGGAAGTACTTGAAAAATGTGAAATAGATGTGTAGTTGAGTCGGGCATTCGCTGTAAAATCCGGAAGGCTTTCGCAGCTCAATGCCCGTTTAGCAACCCATGGGAGCCAGTCGGATGCTGCTCTAAAGCGTCTTCAATCAGCAACCCCTAATCAGCAAAATGCCTATCAAAATTATAGAACCGATTAGTAAAATTGTGAATATATTTTCTAGAACCGATCATATGCTTATTGAGTATTATGTATTTCCTAATTTAAATTCCCGATTTGAAATCCAAATTTGAAATCAGATCTGATTTCCAGATTTAATTTCAAAAAACCACTTGACAAATGTAAAATTAAGGATATAATAGCTAATATCATACTAACTTGATATACTTAATAGGTTATATGGGATTAGAAAAGTATGAAAGGAGAATTCACATGAATATTCGAAGAAACCAAAATCAAATATACATAGAGGAGGCACGAATGTGCCGATGTTGTTCCTGTCAGGTGCACTGCTGTATTTGCATATGAAAGTTAAGAGGTGGATGAATGGAAAAAAAGAAAGTGGATTCTTACGGACAGAGAGATGATATAACAAAAGTTATACAGGCAATTGAGTCGGTGCAGTATGGTGCCGTTTCGGTTATCATCCAGGATGGACGAATCGTTCAGATTGAAAAAAATGTAAAAGAAAGATTAAGATAAACTGACCAGTCAACTGGAGGTTTCGGAAAAAATTATTTTCGAAATCTCCAGTTTTTTTGTACAGTACTGCAGTTTTCAATATAGAAAGAGAGGGGATAAATTATGAAAAATGAAAAGAAGAGTGACTTAGCAATAAAAGGAAGAAAGATCAGATTGACGATGCTATTAACAACTATTTTATTATCGGCAGCAGCACTAACGGGCTGCCAAAAAGAAGCTTCCAGTGCAGAGGCGAAAGAGGGATCGAATACGGAGAAGATAGAACTCACGAATGTTTCCTATGATCCAACCAGGGAATTGTATGAACGTTATAATGAGGCTTTTGCAAAATATTGGAAAGAAAAAACGGGTCAGGAGATCGAGATTACACTGTCGCATGGGGGTTCCGGAAAGCAGGCGAGGTCCGTTATTGAAGGTAATGAGGCAGATGTGGTTACACTTGCACTGGCAGCAGATATTACAGCAATTCAGGATGCAGGACTGATTAAGGAAGGCTGGCAGAGTAAGCTGCAGGATAACAGTGCTCCTTATACATCCACCATTGTTTTTCTCGTAAGAAAGGGAAATCCGGCACAGATCAGCGGATGGCAGGATCTGATCAAGCCAGATGTAAAGGTCATTACACCAAATCCCAAGACGTCAGGCGGAGCCAGGTGGAATTATCTTGCAGCATGGGCTTATGCAGAGAAAGCTTATCAGGGAGATGAGGAAAATGTGAAATCGTTTATCAAAAAGTTATATGATAATGTGCTGGTTTTAGATTCGGGAGCCAGAGGCGCAACGACAACATTTGTGGAAAACGGGCAGGGGGATGTTCTTCTCGCCTGGGAGAATGAAGCATATCTGGCGATGAAGGAACATCCTGATGAATATGAATTAATTACACCGGATATCAGTATCAAAGCGGAGCCCCCTGTGGCAGTAGTGGATCAGACGGTAGATGAGAGAGGAACTAGAAAGGCAGCTCAGGCCTACCTGGAGTACCTCTATTCAGAGGAGGGACAGCGGATTGCCGCCGAAAATTACTATCGCCCTTCAGATGAGAAAGTTGCTTCTCAGTATGGGAAACAGTTTAATCTGAAAATGAATCTGGTTACCATAGATGATAAAATCTTTGGCGGTTGGGAAGAAGTACAGAAGAAACATTTTGATGACGGTGGTATCTTTGACCAGATCTATGAAGCAAATTAAAATGGGGATCTGAAACGGCAGAAGACCAGAGTGTGACTGAAATTTATGACATCAGGATTTGCGCCCTGAGAAAGGAAATATATGAAAAGAAAACAAAGATCAAAAAGAGTGATTCCGGGATTCGGTCTCACAATGGGTATTACACTGGCATTGCTTGGGCTGATCGTTATCATTCCCCTGGCGTCTATTGTGATCAGCGCATCAGGGCTGGGATTTGCCGAATTCGTAGGGATTGTTACGGACAGGAGAATTATGGACGGCTATAAGGTGAGTTTTCTGTGTGCATTGATTGCGGCGCTGATCAACAGTTTTTTTGGGGTCGTCTTAGCCTGGGTTCTGGTAAGGTATGATTTTCCATTGAAACGAATTGCAGATGGTTTGATTGAACTGCCATTTGCGATTCCCACAGCAGTAGCAGGTATTGCGTTAACGACGCTGTATTCCGATAATGGGTGGATTGGCGGACTGTTTGCAAAGGCAGGAATTAAAATTGCCTATACCCGTGTTGGAATTACCATAGCTATGATATTTATCGGGATACCATTTATCGTAAGGTCAATTCAACCTGTTCTTGAAAAGTTAGACAGACAATATGAGGAGGCAGCAGCGATGCTTGGTGCCGGAAGAGTGGTTTCTTTTTTCTGCATTATACTGCCGGAGATTACACCGGCGCTGCTGACCGGATTTGGTTTGGCATTTGCCAGAGCCCTTGGGGAGTATGGCAGTGTGGTATTTATTGCAGGAAATATTCCATATAAAACAGAAATCGCCCCGTTGCTGATTATGGGAAAACTGGAACAATTCGATTATGAAGGAGCCACAGCAATTGCGTTGGTAATGCTTCTGATCTCATTTTTAATTTTATTATTGATTAACTCGGTACAGATCTATGCGGGAAAGTTTGCAGGAGAATAGGAGGAAGGCGGATATGAAAGAAAAACAGGAAAACCGGGTTACAAAAATAGTACTGATCGGAATCAGTCTTATTTTTTTAACGGTATTGCTGATTCTGCCGTTACTTGTAATTGTAAGAGAGGCAATGCGGGGCGGCTGGGAAGCTTATACAAAGGCAATCACAGATGAATATACGCTGAAAGCCTTTTTTCTCACATTAAAAGCGACGGGGGCTGCGGTAGCGGTAAATACCCTGTTCGGAGTTTTTGCAGCCTGGGCAGTGACCAAGTACCATTTCCGGGGAAAGAAGTTTGTAACAACACTGATTGACATTCCATTTGCCATTTCCCCGGTTATAGCCGGTCTGGTGCTTTCTATGACCTTTGGCAGAATCGGGTGGGCATATCCTCTGCTGCAGACGGCGGATATTAAAATTGTATTTGCTATTCCTGGCATTATACTGGCAACGATTTTTGTTACATTTCCCTTTATTTCCAGGGAGCTGATACCGGTACTGAATGCCCAGGGAACCGATGAGGAAGAGGCGGCAGCACTTATGGGAGCGGGAGGCTTTACGATCTTTCGTAAGATTACATTTCCTCATATAAAGTGGGCTTTGCTATATGGAATTATTTTATGTACAGCCAGAGCAGTAGGAGAGTTTGGAGCAGTGTCCGTTATTTCCGGACATCTGAGAGGGAAAACCAACACATTGCCGCTTCATGTGGAGATTTTATACAATGAATTTAAGTTTTCACAGGCATTTGCAGTGTCTACGATTCTGGTGCTGCTGGCAGTTGTTATTCTTATTTTAAGAAATCTGGTTGAATATAAAGGGAAAAAAGGAGGTGGCCGCTAATGTATGTGGAGTTAAAAAATATTCGGAAAACCTTTGGCGACTATACGGCATCTGATCAGGTGAGCTTTGGTATCGAAAAGGGCAGAATGGCGGGGCTCCTTGGACCCAGCGGCAGCGGAAAGACAACGATTCTTCGTATGATAGCAGGGCTTGAGACGCCGGATGACGGGGATATATTCATTGACGGCATCCGGGTCAATGATCAGGAACCAAGTAAGCGGGGAATCGGATTTGTATTTCAAAGCTACGCGTTGTTCCGGTATATGACTGTATTTGAAAATATTGCATTTGGGCTTCGGATAAAAAAACAGAGTAAAGAAAAGATACATAGCCGGGTTATGGAGCTGGTGCATCTGATCGGCCTGGATGGCCTGGAAAAGCGGTATCCCCATCAATTGTCGGGAGGCCAGAGGCAGCGTGTGGCATTTGCCAGGGCACTTGCACCGAATCCCCAGCTGCTGCTCCTGGATGAACCTTTTGCTGCTATTGATGCAAAGGTGCGAAAGGAACTGCGAAGCTGGTTAAAAGAAATGATTAATACAGTGGGAATAACCAGTATCTTTGTAACCCATGACCAGGATGAGGCGGTAGAGGTTGCAGATGATATTATAATTACTAACCGGGGCAGAGTAGAACAGATGGGGACTCCGGATAATATTTACAGACACCCTGCAACGCCTTTTGTGGCACAATTTGTAGGAGAGTCTGCGGTTCTGGACAATTATGGACGATTAAAAGGATTTGATGCAGGAAAAGAATCCAGAAAAGCAGTAATCCGGCCTGAATTTATCAAAATTGCAAAGCGTGGCAAGATGAAACAGTTTGTTCATGCCTGTGAAGACGGGGTTGTGTGTGAAAGTTCATTTCGCGGCAGCTATCAGGAGGTCCGGGTTCTGGTAGGAGATCTTACTCTCACGGCAAACTGGCCTCTGGAGAAGGAATTGCTAAAGTCCGGTGATGAGGTGAGTGTATTGATCTATAAGCTGTATGAATTCGATGAACGCAGCGCAAGGCTGGTAGAAAATCAGAATCTTCAGGAAACTAATCTGATTTATCTTTAGATTCTGTTTGAAAATATGCAATGGATGAACGACAAACGTCCATTGGACGTTCAGCAACCCTCTCGGCAGTCGTCAAGGCCAGGCAAGCTTGACTTTGGCTCGTTGCCGGCGGGAATAAAAGGAGCCGATTATGAAAAAGTTACAGGTAAAAAGACTTAAAAGCGACATTTTGATTATTGGCGGCGGAACTGCCGGATGTTACGCTGCATTGACCATCCGCCGGGAAGGTGATGCATCTGTCTTAATTGCCGAAAAGGCAAATATTAAGAGAAGCGGGTGCCTTGCAGCAGGAGTGAATGCACTCAATGCTTATGTTACAAAAGGGATGATACCCGATGACTACGTTGATTATGCAAAGAAAGATGCAAATGAAATCGTAAGGGAAGACCTGCTGCTGACCATGTCTGAAAGGCTGAATGGTGTAACCGAACAGCTGGAATCCCTGGGACTTGTGATTCTTAAAGATGAAAATGGGGAGTACGTCACCCGGGGAAAAAGGAATATTAAAATTAACGGAGAAAATATAAAACCGCTTCTGGCAGATGCGGTGCAGGGATTAAAGGATGTTCAGGTGATGAACCAGGTTCATATCATTGACTATATCATGAAGGATAATAAAATTCTGGGAGCCGTAGGAATTGGAGTGGAAGATCCGGTGATCTATGTGATAGAAGCAAAAGCCGTGCTTTGTGCTACAGGAGGCGCTGCAGGGCTGTACCGACCGAACAATCCCGGATTTTCAAGACATAAAATGTGGTATCCGCCCTTTAATACAGGCGGTGGATATGCTATGGGAATTCGTGCCGGGGCAGAGATGACGACTTTTGAGATGCGGTTTATTGCACTTCGCTGCAAAGATACAATCGCACCGACCGGTACCATAGCCCAGGGCGCGGGAGCAAAACAGATGAATGCCCGAGGAGAATTATATGAGGAAAAGTACGGGATTTCTACCTCTCAGCGGGTTTATGGAACCGTAAAAGAAAATCTTGCAGGCCGGGGGCCCTGTTATCTTAAGACAACTGGAGTTTCCAAAGAACGGGATCTGGATTTAATGAAAGCTTATCTGAATATGGCGCCGTCCCAAACGCTGAAATGGATAGAGGAAGGCAAGCCGCCAAGTGCAGCAGATGTGGAGATTGAAGGGACGGAACCATATATTGTCGGGGGACACACAGCAAGTGGATATTGGGTCGATACCAAACGAAGAACTACCATAACAGGACTTTATGCAGCCGGAGATGTGGCTGGTGGATGTCCCCAGAAATATGTAACCGGAGCACTGGCGGAAGGCGAGATTGCGGCACAGGCAATACTGGAAGATTTAGAAAGGTGCAATGCTGCTGCTTTGACGGAAAATAATGATGGTTTATTTGAACAGGTGAGTATTGAAAAAGCGAAAGAAATTCAAGAAATACTGGAGAATAGACCAGGACTGTTTTCAACGGAACAGCTGGAAGAAGCGATGCAGAAGGTTATGGATACTTATGCAGGAGGGATTTCGAACCATTATCAGTACAATGGGATACAACTGAATCTGGCTGAAAGAAAGATAAAGGAACTAATGGCATTGGCGGAAAATCTGTCTGCAGCAGATATGCATGAAGTGATGTTTGTATATGAACTGAAAGAACGTCTGGTGGTCTGTCTGACTCTGATTGCGCACCTCAGGGCACGCAGGGAGACCCGGTGGAACAGCTTTAATGAAAATCTGGATTATCCGCGGAAAGATCCTGAATGGATGAAGTATGTAAATTCCCGCATGGAGGATGGCGAAATTAAAATCTTATACCGGAAGCTGACGGGAAGGAGGGAGCAGTATGAGCATAACAATTAAAAGGGATGTATGCATCGGATGCGGAAAATGCCGTATGGTGTGTCCGGGCAGTTTATTGAAGGCAGATCAGGATCGAAAAGCGTATATTGCTTATCCCAGAGACTGCTGGGGCTGTGCATCCTGCGTAAAAGAGTGTCCCGTAAATGCGATTTCCCTTTACCTGGGGTCGGATATGGGAGGAAAAGGAAGCCTGCTGTCTGTGGAGGAAAAAGGGGATCTGCTTTACTGGAAAGTAGAGAAAACAGATGGCACGACGGTAACAATCGAAGTTAATAAAAAGGATGCAAATCAATATTGAGGAGTGCAGATGGAGGGAATGAATTTTAAGACACGCTCCAGACAGTGACCATACAGCAATTAGGAGGAATAAAGGTTGAAAGAAAATTATGATTTAGAAAGGAAGCCACAGTGTGATTCTTTCAACCTGTTTTATTGTGGCAGTATTGCAGGCAATCCTGCAATATGTAATGGGTATAAATATGAAGAAAATATCAAATGAATTATCTCATTTAGACGAATTGGAAGCAGAGGCAATTTATATAATACGGGAAGTGGCGGCAGAATGTGAGAAACCGGTTATGCTGTACTCCATTGGAAAGGATAGTTCCGTTATGCTGCATCTGGCATTAAAGGCATTCTATCCGCAGAAACCGCCATTCCCGTTTTTACATATAGATACCACATGGAAGTTTCATGAAATGATAGAGTTCCGAGACAGAAAAGCGGAGGAATTGGGGATTGAGATGCTGGTATACAGCAATGAAGAGGGAATACGCCAGGGAATCAACCCCTTTGACCATGGAGCTGCATATACGGATATTATGAAGACTCAGGCATTAAAACAGGCACTTACAAAGTATGGTTTTACGGCTGCATTTGGAGGCGGACGCCGTGATGAAGAAAAAGCAAGGGCAAAAGAGAGAATCTTTTCTTTTCGAAATGAAGCCCATGCCTGGGATCCCAAGAACCAGCGTCCGGAAATGTGGAAATTATATAATACGAAAATCCATAAGGGAGAAAGTATGCGGGTATTCCCAATTTCAAACTGGACCGAAAAAGATATCTGGCAGTATATTAAAAGAGAAAATATTGACATTGTACCGTTATATTTTGCTGCAGAACGTCCGGTTATTGAAAGGGATGGCAATCTGATTATGGTAGATGATGACAGATTAGAATTGCTGCCGGAGGAAAAAATTCAGCATAAAAGTGTAAGATTCCGTACTCTGGGATGTTACCCCCTCACAGGCGGATGTGAATCCAGGGCAGCAACGCTGGATGAAATTATCGAAGAAACGTTAAGTGCAGTTTCCTCTGAACGTACCACCCGGGTGATTGATAAAGAAGAGGCGGGCAGCATGGAGCGAAGAAAAAGGGAGGGATATTTCTAATGAAAGGATTATTAAAATTTATAACCTGCGGAAGCGTGGATGATGGAAAATCAACCCTGATCGGGCATATTTTATACGATGCGAAACTGCTTTATGCAGATCAGGAAAAAGCACTGGAGCTGGACAGCAAGGTTGGCAGCCGCGGAGGTGAGATTGATTATTCCCTTCTTCTGGATGGTTTAATGGCTGAGCGGGAACAGGGAATTACGATAGATGCAGCATATCGCTACTTTACAACAGATCATAGAAGCTTTATTGTGGCAGATACTCCGGGACATGAGGAGTATACCAGAAATATGGCAGTGGGTGCATCATTTGCAGATCTGGCAGTAATACTTGTGGACGCAAAACAAGGTGTACTGGTGCAGACCAGGCGCCATGCCAGAATATGTTCGTTAATGGGTATCCGTTCATTTATATTTGCAGTAAATAAAATGGATCTCATGGGATACGACCAGAATCGTTTTCTGGAAATTGAACGTGAATTGCAGGAATTGAAAGAAGAACTGTTGCTTGAAAATATCATTTGTATCCCGGTATCTGCTACGGAAGGAGATAATGTAACCAAAAAATCAGCAAACACACCCTGGTATGAAGGCCAGGATTTGCTTACCTGCCTGGAAAATATCGACGTTGCCGTAACTTCGGAACAGGGATTTGTACTTCCGGTACAAAGAGTGTGCCGACCGGATCATACTTTCCGGGGATTTCAGGGTCAGATTGAATCCGGTGTGATAGAGACAGGAGAAGAACTAATTACTTTGCCAAGTGCACAGAGGGCGGTTGTAAAGAGTATTTATGCGGGAGACCGGGAAACTTCCAAAGCATACGCAGGTCAGGCTGTGACCATTCAGCTGGACCGGGAGGTAGATGTTTCCAGAGGATGTGTGCTGACTAAAGATACCGATTTAAAACCAGTCAAACAATTTGTGACAAGTCTGTTGTGGATGGATGACTCCAGACTGGTTCCCGGAAAAGAATTTCTGGTTAAGACGGGAACAAAACTAATACCGGGAGTGGTAAAAGCGATCCGGTATAAAGTAGATGTGAATACAGGGGAACATTTAGCAGCAGAACACCTGGTGAAGAATGAAATTGCACGTTGTGAAATTGCTTTGACAGAACCGGCTGTAATCGATCTGTTCCATAAGCATAAAACGCTGGGAGAATTGATTCTGATCGACAGGATAACAAATATGACTTCTGCCTGCGGTGTTATTGAAGAACTGTGTGGGTTAGACGAAGCAGGGGAGAAAGAGGGGAGAGACAGTACTTTTATCCATGGTGACCTCAGGGCAAGAGGCGATATTTTTGAAGAATATTATTACAATCTGGAAAGCCTGTCTGTTATGAAAAGCAGAGAAGTACAGCAGGTGTATACTATTGGAGATCAAATCCCGTTAGAAGGGGAGAGTTTTTCATATCCCGAAGATTTTGATGTTTGTGTACTTCGCGATAAGACAGCGGTACGCATACGCAAAGGACAGATAGCGGAAATACAGCCATTAAAGGAATATCATTATAGTGGTGTACCGGTTTTAAATGGCAGAGGATTTGGAATTCAGGTAAATAGCGATGATGAAGTATCAGAACTTTTTAAAGAATGGGAGCTAAAAAAAGATAATCGGCAGGCAGAATTTTTAAACCGGTGGATGGATTTTGGGGCTTACCGCAGAATTATCTTTCATGATAATTTCTGGGTGATTTAATTTGAGAAAATAAATGATTCTGAAAATATAGCTGAAATACCCCGGAGGTTGGCTGGCTCCGGGGTATTTGAAAAGAGAGTTCTCTGTAAACAGAGTTAAAATGATAAAGAAGTTTATTACTCAATTATTATATATAATTACATCGGCTTTTTGTTCACGAATGTATTGAAATGCAGTTTTTGTGTTACCAGTTTCTTTGATGAACTATCAGTAGATAATAAAAGAAAGGCGGCTTTCAGTTTTTGATTTTTCCATCATGTCTACATATATTTGAAAGAATTCCGGGATCGATTCGGTTACGTCAGAAACCATTCTTTCTAACACTTTATCAAAGGGTGCAATACCGATAGCGTTTTGGGGTTCACCGGAAAGAAGTATGGGTAATTCTTTTATCTCCCACCACTTATATCTTCCGCCGAAAGAGCGTCTGGCTGTTTCCAGAATATAGCAGCCAAATAAAACCCTGGTATTTTGCCGGAACGCCGGATTAAATTTGGCATATGGCGGCATTGTTTTCAGGATATGATCCAGCTGGGAAAGGCTTTGGACCGAGTAGTCAAAATTTTCTTTAAAGGAATAATGTTTTATAAATGCGGAAGCAAAATATTCGATTTTATGATTGGAACAGTTTTCTTTTGTCAGTAGTCTGGGGGGATTAAATTTCACGGAAACCTCCTGGAGATTATAAACGGGTTTTGATCTTTACGATACACCGGCTCCGGATATAACCCCGGAGCCAGGCAAAATGGAGTTACTCCGCAGCGTTGGAGGAAGCTGCGGAGCCGACATTGTGAATAACGAAATTCAAGATTTATTATATACGATTGTCAGAGCGTTGTGGTAATGTTTGTATTAAAAGGTAAGTTTTCTGGCATAGAATGTTTTTGGAATTAAAATACTTTATTTATAGCGCTTATCAGCTGGGCAACATAAATAAATGTACAGACTAATCCGATTCCAGTTATAATTGCAAAGAATATCAGTATATTTTTTATGGTTCTTACATTATTATACTGGTCTTCCAGTTTTTTTTCTATATTAGCTAATTCGCGATGAAATGCTTTATATTCCAGACTGCAATCATGGGAATTATGTAATTCAGATTCCGGATTCCGATGGGAAGATTTTCGTGATACATTTTCTTCTTTGCAAGTACTTTCGTAACAAGTATCCAAAGGCGTTTCCAGTGAAATATTTTTTTTCGCATTTTCAACATCAAATTCGGATATATCACTTTGATGTTCCCGGTATTTGAGTTCCAGAAAGCGTTTTGTATCTGGTCCTAATTCGTTGATTTCTGCCACTTTGTCAAAATAAGCTTTTGCAACAGCCGGATTATCGTAGGTATACATATTAAGGTGTTCGTTGCATCTGCTGCAGATGCTGCCGTCTAGACCAATTACTGAAAAAATACTTTTCTCGTTTCCACAGATTACACATTTCATAATTCACTTCTCCTTATGATAACTTATGCTTTTTTCCATTTAGCGGTTGTATGGAGCAATTGGATCACTTTTAAAGCTTAAGCTATTTTTCTCTTTGTAATAGTTTATGTACATTATTATAGGGGAATAAATGTAGATTTTCAAGTTGTTTTGGTTGGTAAGATAGCTTACTACTTTCCGAACACTACCCCCAGCTACAAAGCGTTTGCAAGGCGGAGGAATGAGGCGCAGCGGATACGTCGATTGACCACATCGCAGCAGTTAGAAAATAGACAAGGATTAGCCCCGAATTTAAGCGTTATGGTCTGTTAGGTTAAAAATACGTTAAGAGAGAAGGGGTTAAGGGAGAAGAGCTCGATGCTGTGAAGTTGGAATTTCAGATCAGATAAGATTCTGTTTTATCTATAAAATTATATAGGATTTAGAAAATATTATATTGTTGGGAGTACCCGCCGCAGCTTGTGGGAGCTGCGGGATGGGAATCATGTAATACTAAGCAATCACTATTATACACAAATTAAAAACAGTTAGAACATGTTTGTACTAAATGGCTGTTTTTCTGTAACAAAATAATAAAAGTGTGAAGATTACAGCCTGTTTTATCTGCTGCGGTTACATTGATTACAGAAAATGAACATTTTAAACAGATCATCCTGCGTCTTCCCGGTAAATGGAAAGTACAGCTTGTAAAATCTGTTTAAAAATACGCTTTAAGCTGCGCTGTCTGCAGGTTTTTCTATGGCAGAGTTTTTGACATCATCCGGAAGCGTAATGGTTTCAACTTCGCCAAAAGACCCAAATTTAAGATCAAAAGTGCATGATTCACAGTTGAATTCTACATCTTCCTGTGCACCCGCTGATTTCATGGCTTCTAACATCATAGTCTGCAAATCAAGCGTCATTTTTACCGGCATGGAATCTTTTTTTGCAATATAAAATTCTACCGGAATTTTAATAGCTGCCCAATCTGCATCCCCCATGATCTCCGCAGAATCGTTCATTGCACTTAATGCAGAGTCCAGAATTGTGCTCAATGCTTCGCCGTCCAGTACACCTTTTAATGCATAGCATTCAACACCTTCCAGATCAGTTGTATTCTTTTCCAATTCCAGACTTGCTGCCAGTTTTTCAAACTCTTTAAATTCATAAGCATTCAGGCTTTTATCCAGATTTTCTTGTACTTCTTTTGTCCAGCCCTCTTCCCCTGTTTTGGTGTACGAAATTGTGTTATCACCGTCCCGGACCGTATATACTTCTAGTGGAGATGTCTGATCCATACCAAGCATTCCCAAAGCCATACTCCCTTCGGCATGTATGATTTCGGGATCTGTGTTTACCTTCATTCCCATATCCATATTCATGGTAACATCGACCGAAATTCCCTGAACAGTGCCGCCGGCTTTCAAATCCATAAGCATGTCTATTTTATAGTTTTCTGCTTTCGACATATTTTCGGACATGGATTTTAGAAGTGATTCGGATGTTGCTTTACCGCATCCTGTCACGCTTAAAATCAAAATACTGCTTCCCAATACAGCACAGCTATACCTTACAAATTTCTTTTTCATACTTTTTTTCTCCTTTGTCTTTCCCTTTTCAATGGGTGATTGTATTCTTAAGACAGAAAGAACACATGATAGTCATTATATATGATTTATTTGTGATCGGATCGGGAGTGTATTGAAATGCACATTTTATAACATAAAATGTGCAAATAGAGATATAAAAGCAGAAGAACATATTTGCCTTCTGCTATTTTCATAAATTTATATTGTTTTTGTTGTAATATTTTCTGTTTCTGAATTCATGGCTTCCGAAGTCTTTTCTGTCTGAATATCTTTAATTTCCTGTGGGAGGGAAATCGTACCAATTTCTCCGAAAGAACTATAAATAAAGTTTAATGTTAAATGATCACAGTTTATGCTTAGGTCTTTCTGGTCATCAATAGATTTCATCAGACCCATCAATAATGGTTTTAACTCCACACTTATTTTAACCGGCATTTTTTCTTTTTTGGAAACGTAGAATTCTATAGGTATTTCGATTTCCGCCCAGTTAACATCTTTATAAATATTGGCAGCTTCATCGAACTGATCATATAGTGAATCTGCCATTTTACGCAAGGCATTCGTATCTAAAAGACCTTTGAGTTTGTAACATTCTATGTCTTCCAGCTGGGATGTATGATCCTCCAGTTCTAAATTAACCGACAAATCTGTGAGTTCATTATATATATTTACGTCAGGGTCATTTTCCGGATTGGTAATGGTGTTCCTTTTCCATTCTGATTTTCCGATTTGAAAATAATTGATGATATCCGGATCTTCTTTCATGGAGTAAGACGCAACATCTATTTTCTGCTCCATACCCAGTGTTTTGAACCAAATATTACCATCAGCATACAGTATCTGTGGCTCCACATTTAGCTGAAGTGCTATATCCAGACCTGCCTGGACATCCAGCGTAACTCCGCTCATGGATCCGCTGGCGTTTAGATCTGCCGACATATCAATTTTATAATCATTTACTTTTGACATGTTTTCTGACATGGAGTTCATAAGTGATTCTGCAGTTACCTTTCCGCATCCTGTTATGTTTAGAATCAGGATACTGCCTGCTAATAGAGTACAGCCGTATTTCCATAAGTTCTTTTTCATATTCTCTCCTTTTGTTGTTGTTTAGACTTTTAATCGGTTTTTCTATAGTTTTCCTTTTAGAAATAGAAACATAATTATCATTATATATGATTTTATAAAATACGGATCAGATTTGTATTGAAATGCAGATTTTGTATGTGTTTTAAACTCTTTATTGAAGAAAGTACGGACATTTCCGGCATAATTTAACGTGGCAGGTATGGCATAAAAGACAAATCTGCTTTTAATCTGCTTGTGTATTGTAAAGTGGAAGACCCTGGGCGGACATGAAATCATGACAAAATTTAAAGGTTTTATTTTGGGTTATGAATATCATGGTAAATGAGAAAAGTACTTGACTTTAAAATCCTACAGATGTAATATATAAATAAAAATTTTTGTAATTAAATATTACAAATGTAATAAATATGAATTGTTAGGAGGATGTGAAATGAAGAAAAAGAATATCGCTGTCATTGCGTTTTTGGCTGTTGTTGTGGCCGGAGTGATTATCACAACGGGATATATGTATCTGAGATCACAGGGATATAAGGGACCGGAATCTCTTTTGAAGCAATTAACCGGCAGGGGAGAAGAGCCTGATCAACTGCTTCAGAAATATATGTCCTATATAGAGAAATCAGAATATCAAACCATGTACAGCATGATAAGCGGGCAAAGCAAAGAGAGCTATTCCGAAAAATATTTTACGGAAAGGAATAAAAATATTTATCAGGGAATGGAAGCAGAGGATATCAGGGTCAGCATACTGGATACGGAGGAAGACCAGGGGCAGGTAACTGTGAGTTATCAACAGGCTATGAAGAGCTCTGCCGGAGAAGTGCAGTTTGAAAACCAGGCGGTATTTACCAAAGAGCAGGGGAGGGGATATGTACTGGAATGGAATGACAGCCTGATTTTCCCAGAGCTGACGGCGAAGGATAAGGTAAGGGTATCTGTAGTGGAAAGCAGACGTGGAGAGATCACAGACAGAAATGGAAAAATGCTTGCCGGGGAAGGAACAGCGGTATCCATAGGACTGGTACCAGGAAAAATGAGTGAAGATGCCGGCAATGATCTGATCAGGCTGGCAAAACTTCTGGATACTACCGTGGAATCCATCAAGACAAAGCTGGATGCGACCTGGGTAAAAGGAGATTCACTGGTACCGGTTGCCGTATTGGATAAGGTGTTAGAGACGGATCTGATGTCTGCTTCCCCGCCGGATCAGGTTATGAAAAATAAAGAGGTTCAGGATGAACTGATTATGATACCCGGGGTTATGATATCGGATACGGTTGTGAGAAGTTATCCTCTTGGAAAGGGGGCATCCCATTTGACCGGATATATTCAGAATGTAACGGCTGAAGACCTGGAAGCACACCCGAATGAAGGATACAGTGAAAACAGTGTAATTGGAAAAAGCGGAATGGAAGGCTTGTATGAAAAAGAATTAAAGGGTCAGGACGGATATGAGATTGTAATTGAAAATGAAAACGGGAAGACGAAAGCGGTGATTGCATCCATACCAAAAAAAGACGGAGAAAATATTAGGCTGACGATTGATGCCGGGCTTCAGGAAAGTCTGTATGAGCAATTTAAAGATGACAAAAGCTGTTCTGTTGCAATGAATCCGTATACCGGGGAGGTGCTGGCCCTTGTCAGCACGCCGACTTTTGACAGTAATGATTTCATAAAAGGCATGTCGGATAAGAAGTGGAAGGAATTAAACGACGATAAAAGGAATCCTTTGTATAACCGGTTCCGTCAGGTACTTTGCCCGGGTTCATCCTTTAAGCCGGTAATCGCCGGAATAGGGCTGGAAACAGGGGCGGTTAACCCGGATGAGGACTTTGGAAATGAAGGGCTTAGCTGGCAGAAAGACACAAGCTGGGGAGATTATCATGTAACTACTTTACATGCATATGAACCAGTCACATTAGAAAATGCAATGATCTATTCCGATAATATATATTTTGCAAAAGCAGCACTTAAGATTGGGGCAGATCAGTTGGAAAGCCAGCTGGACAAATTGGGATTTAATCAGGAAATGCCTTTTGAGATTACCATGGCACAATCCCAGTATTCCAATACAGAGAAAATAGAATCAGAGGTACTGCTTGCCGACAGCGGCTATGGCCAGGGACAGATTTTAATTAACCCGCTGCATCTTGCGGCATTGTATACGGCATTTTGTAATGATGGAAATGTCATAAAGCCTTATCTTCAGTACAAGGATTCACCAGAGCCTCAGGTGTGGCTTCCCCAGGCATTTTCAAAGGAAACGGCGGACAGGGTGGAAAACGCTATGGAAAAAGTAATATCCTCGCCGGAAGGCACAGGCAGGGCAGCAAAAATGGATTCCACTATTTTAGCAGGGAAAACAGGAACTGCGGAAATCAAGGCAGACGTATCTGATACGACAGGTACGGAACTGGGATGGTTTGGTGTATTGACTCCGGAGCCTGCTTCCAGTAAGCCCGTCCTGTTAATCAGCATGGTGGAAGATGTAAAAGAAACCGGTGGAAGCACCTATGTTGTGGAGAAGGATAAGATTGTTTTGGATTATTATTTTTCAGCAGAATAAAAAGAATATTAGGAATACCGATGGAAGGAGAAAGACCGGATGAAAAAGATAGTAATTGTAACCGGAATTTTATGCTGTATGGTTATAATAGGTGTCTTTTATGCCGCACCAAATCAGAAGGGAGAGTATCTTCTGGCTCAGAATATGGAGGGAAGTATCTCTAAGGAAGTCTCAGACCGGGTGAAGGAAGAGTGTCTGGAGGTTGCCGGCATTTATAAAGAAACCTATCTTAATACGGATAAACAGCCGTCTGATATTGTTCAGGCAGATAAGCAGATTTCAGAAGAGGCTGTCGGTGAAATCGTAAAGAAGATTGGCAAAAGAGGAATTACTGTAAGCGATACTGCTGGCAGGTGCAGTCTGGAAAATACCGAAGCGTTTTATAGCTTCTGGGAAAAGATCCAAAAGGGAGAAGCTGCATCTGTTACCATTTACCGCATACGGCAGAATGGAGGGTTTTACCGCTATGAATTCTATATGGACCACACCGGAAAATATCTGTTATCCGCTTCTGTCAATCTGGATTTAGAAGGGAATCCTGACGTATATGAGATGAAAATAACACCTCTCTCGGAATGGAAATTTACGGAGAAAGAAAACTTTATTTTCCGGGATGATTATGCAGTCTGGGCGAGTGGAAATGGATACCGCATGATCCGTGTAAAACCAGTGGATGAAAATTGTCTGTCTTATCAGAAAAAATATGTGGAACCCATCAATTATGGAGGTAATAATCTGATGATCAGCAATTGGTCAGAGACGGATTATTCAAAGCTTAACTTTAATGACCTGTTTGAAAACTTATATAATTTAAAAGAAGGCAAACGGCTGGAAAAAGACCAGTTTCCCATTGATCCATCAAATGAAAACAGGTACATTCCTGCTGATTTATTTGAAAATGTCATTCAGAGTTACTTTTCCATTACAAAGGAGGATCTGAGAAAAGCTGCGATGTTTGAACAAAAGAGAGATGCTTATCCCTGGCAGGAAATTCGCTCCAACAATAATTGTGTTGCAATGCCTTATATGGACCCGGATGTAACAGCGGTGAAAAAAAATTCAGATGGTACGGTAACGCTAACCATAGATGTGATCTGCCTGGAGAAAAGTAATGACCGGGCGTTTACCCATGAGCTGACGCTGCGGGAATTGGGCGGGGGAAAGGTGCAGTATGCAGCAAATGCAATCGTTCCTGATGAACACAATGTGATGCCCAATTATGTTTACCGGTTACAGTAATAATGGAATAACATAAAAATGGAATAATAAAAATGGATTAATAAAAATGGAATAATAAAAATGTATAAACATGACGATAAAAAAATGTATTGACGCTTCCATGTATCTAAGGTTAATATTGTTTTAGACATTACATACAAAGGAAGGGGAATAAATTTAATGAATTTTAGCATAGAAGGACTTTTGCATGGTGGGGACTACAACCCGGAACAGTGGCTGGACGATCCCGGGATTTTGGAAAAAGACATTGAGTATATGAAGGAAGCGAAGATAAATACCGTTACCCTGGGAGTATTTTCCTGGGCGGTACTGGAACCGGAAGAAGGCGTCTTCCATTTTCAGTGGATGGAGGATATCATTGACCGCTTGTATGAGAATGGAATCAGTGTTATTCTGGCAACTCCTTCCGGCGCAAGGCCCAAATGGATGGCAGACAAATATCCCGAGGTACTCAGGGTGGATGGGAACCGTCAGCGCAATCTGTTTGGCGGACGCCACAATCACTGCTACACGTCCCCGGTTTACCGTGAAAAAGTAAGTATCATGAATCAGGAACTGGGGAAACGCTTCGGTGCTCATCCCGGTGTGATACTGTGGCATTTATCAAATGAATATGGAGGGGACTGCCACTGTCCGCTCTGCCAGGAAGCATTTAGAAACTGGCTTCAGGAGAAATATAAGACAATTGATGAATTAAACCGCCGGTGGAGCACTACCTTTTGGAGCCATATTTATCAGGATTTTGACCAGATCGAAAGCCCTTCACCAAGGGGAGAGATGCAGCTTCATGGACTGAATCTGGACTGGAAGCGGTTCGTTACCCATCAGACTATCGATTTCATAAAAGCGGAGGCGGCGGCAATCCGTCAGACAGGTTCAAAGATTCCTACAACAGTTAATTGTATGTACTATTATAATGAACTGGATTATGCTAAGTTTAACGACGTGGTGGATGTCCTTTCCTGGGATTCTTATCCTACATGGCATAAGGCAGATGAATCTGTAACCGCTATGGATACTGCAATGATGCACGATCTGCTGCGCTGTGTGCAAAAGAAACCATTTTTATTGATGGAGTCCTGTCCCAGTGCAACCAACTGGCAGAAGGTGAGCAAACTGAAAAAACCAGGGATGCATCAGCTCTCGTCACTTCAGGCAGTTGCCCATGGTTCGGACAGCGTGCTTTATTTCCAGATCCGTCAGAGCCGCGGAGCATCCGAGAAATTTCATGGTGCCGTGATTGATCATTATGGCGGGAATGATACCAGAGTGTTCCGTGAGGTGACAGATGTGGGAAACACACTGGAAGAAATCAAGGAAACCTGCAGTACGGATACAGTTTCCGAAGCAGCGGTTATCTATGACTGGGAAAATAAATGGGCGATGGAAGATGCCCAGGGTCCCAGAAACCAGGGGCTTTATTATAAAGAAACCGTTCAGAAATATTACCGTGCATTTAGGGAACAGGGAGTAAATGTGGACGTAATCGGCAGCGGGCGGAATCTGGACGGTTATAAAGTGGTAGCAGCACCAATGCTCTATCTGTACAGGGAAGACTTTGCGGATAAAATCCGCAGATTTGTGGAAAATGGCGGTCATTTTATCATGACTTTCTGGTCCGGAATTGTAGATGAAACAGACCGGTGTTATCTTGGCGGCACACCTTATGGATTGATGGATGTACTGGGACTGCGCAGTATGGAAATTGACGGGTTGTATGATCATGAAACGAATCGGATTCAGATAACCGGGCAAAAAGAAACTCTGGGGGAAGGAACATATGAGTGCCGACATCTATGCGACCTGGTGAAAGTGTCAACGGCGGAAGTACTGGCTGTATATGAACAGGATTTCTATAAGGGATATCCGGCACTGACCTGCAACCAGTTCGGTAAAGGCAAAGCCTACTATGTGTGTACGGACGCTGAGCAGGATTTCTGCAGTGAATTATGCAGCCACATCGGGGAAGAAGTGAAGCTTACAAAGTTTATGAAGAAAGTGCCAAAAGGAATTGAGATTACTGCCCGCAGCTCGGATACGTCGGTATATCTGTTTGTGCAGAATTTTAATTCTGGGAGTGTGAAACTGAAACTGCCGGATGGGTTTACGGTGTTAGCAGGTAATTGGGAAGCGGATGGAGGGATTGATCCGTTTGGTACGGTTGTGTTGAAGAAATAATGAAATATATGTAAAAATAAAAGAGATGTTTGTGGATTCCGTATCATGAGGGGATGGTCATGGTACGGGATTTTTTTGTATATAACAATAGCTAGGAAGGGGACGCTTTGTAGCTGTCCGCCCCCTTCTCTTTCCGAGATAGCATTCGTTGATACAAAGCTGGTTTTCTCAGCATGATGAGACCCTGGGTGTGTGGCATGCTGGACGCGATTGGCGAAAAGCAACTATTGTTCGCTGTTGTACGAAAGCGTGTAAAAAATGGCTCCGCCCATTTTCTTATCCAAAATAAAATATTATTTTTATGCACAATATCTGCCCCAATCCCCATCTAATATATAGGAACCAATAATTCAGAACAATGAAAACGCAGAAAGGGGGTAAAAATTTGGATTTTCTAGTGAAAAAGGCACAAAGAGGTGATGCAGATGCCTTTGTGACCCTAATTGAGCAGAGTAAAAGCAGTATGTATAAGGTTGCAAAAGGGTTTTTTATGAATGAGGAGGATGTGGCTGATGCCATAGCAGACAGTGTTCTGTCGGCATACGAACATATAGGAAGTTTGAAAAATCCGGGTTATTTCAAAACATGGCTGATCAGGATTCTGATTAATCATTGCAATATGTGTATCCGGGAAAGAAAACGATGTGAGGTGATTGAATTTTTCCCGGAGATCAATTACATAGACAGGGAACTGGAAATTGTAGAGTTTCAGGAAATGTTGAATGCATTCCCGGAAGACTGCAGGATGATTTTACTTTTATATTACGGGGAGCAGTTTACGGTAAAGGAGATCAGTCAAATCCTGGATATGAATGAAAATACAATTCGAAGCAAGCTGCGGCGCAGCAGGGACAGGCTGCGTAAAACAATCGTTGAAAGTTTATGAGGAGGAGTCATCTATGGATAAAAATTATACAGAACAGGAAATGAGAGAAACATTAGGGAAAAAATATGAGCCTTCAGAAATAGTAAATCAAAGACTTCAGGATGTTTATCAGCAGATAGGGGCAGGCGGGAAATCTGTTAATAATAAAGCGGGGAGGAAGAAGTCTGGCAGTAGGTTTTCGGTAATTAAAAAGGGATTGACTGTGACTGCGGCAGTGTTGGCGGGAGGAGTTTTGCTGTGCGCCAGCAATCCGGCACTGGCAGCGAAGATTCCCATTATAGGTGCTATTTTTGACCGCGTGGAACAGGATGTTACTTTTTCAGGGGAATACTCGAAAAAGGATAATGTACTGACTGCGGAGGATGAGAGTACAGGGATGCCTGTCAACACGCAATATTCAGTAGAAGATAATGGAGTTACTATGACAGCTTCCGAAATATACAGTGATGGTTATTCCATTTATCTCACACTAGATGTGCAGTCAGAGTCCGGTGGATTTGATAAAATGCCAAGCCACTATACAGCGGATGATCAGAATACTGCGCAGACGTTGTATATTCAGGGAGTATGGCTGGTTAATTCAAATGGTGCAGGTATTCCCTTTGTCAACAATTTAATAGAAGGGAAGGTGGTTTCTGATACAGAATTTATCGGAATGATGAAGCTGGATCTTCCCGATGATGGAAGGATTACGGAAGATACACTTTCTCTGCAAATGACGCAGATAGGGTTTGACAATAAGGAATTCACACCGGAAATGCTGGAAAATGAAGGTGTCACAAATACCATTCTCGGAACCTGGAATATAGATATCCCCGTGCAGGCAGATGAAACAGATATCAAGGTAATCGACGTGAATGAAAAAAATGAGATGGGATTTTCTATAGATCAGGTGATTGTTACACCATACCAGGTCAAAGTTCTGACAACGGTTCCATACACGACCCGGGATGATTCTGAAATTACGAAAGAGGAATTTGAGGAGTTATGGGGGGAGAAAAATAAAGAAATCCAAGCGCAGGGGGAAAGTGAAGTTCTCTATGATGATTATTTAATGGATAAAATCTATGAAGAGTTTGGCGTTTCCGTGTTTACGCAGGATGGAAAAAGGCTTATGCCAATTTCCCAGAGTGAAAAGAGTGCTACTTTTGCAGTTCAAAATAATGATATCAGCCAACTGCAAGTGTATATTGGAAAGGATGGGATAGATACCATGAAAGAGAAGGATATGGGGAAAATGAAGGAAAAGGCAATATTAGGGGTAACGGTAGAGGTACAGTAAAGGTTAGCATTCATAGGGAGAACTGAGTTAAAGCGTTAGGAGAGGGTAAGATTAAGAGAAACAGCAAAAAATCACCAGGCATATATGATAACCAATTATCATATATGCCTGGTTTTTTAATGCACGACTTCCCGCTGCTATTACATGGTAAATAGCACACTTTCGTGGTAAATGGTAAATTGGCAGAAGGTCCTTTCTTGTATAATAGTTATTAGATATTAGAAAAAAATAATTCTCTTTAAATATAAAATAGTTAAAAAATTCGTTGGTAAAGTATCACTGACATAAATTGATAAAATCAAAATTAAATCTGGGGAAATATTGATATGGAAAGAAATAATGACTTTTTTATTCGATCCACTTTCCGGACTTATCTGATACCCACTATTCTGGCGCTTCTTGGAACTACGATTACGGTCTTAATTGATAGTATTATTATTGGTAATTTCTTAGGTGAAAAAGGATTGGCGGCACTTAATCTGGTAAAACCGGTATATTTTACATTTATGACATTGGGTTCTCTGATCAGCGTGGGGGCGGCGGCAAATGCATCTGTCTATTACCAGTATCCGAACGACGATGAAAATGGCTTTCCAGAGCGGCATTGGCATTATTGAGGCTGTAACCATAGTGCTTGTGATTTTTCCACAGCAAATCTGCCGAATGTTCGGGATACAGGAAGGGGAAGTACTTGCCTTATCTGCAGCTGCGCTGGTCTGCTATGCTCTTAGCCTGGCTTTGTCTATGGTAAATAATATATTTATTTTTCTATTCTTTACAACCGGTAGAAATCTGCTGGCGAATGCAATTACATTTTCCAGGGCTTTTGGGTTTGTTACGGTTTTTGCAATGCTCTTTTCCAGAGCAGGTTTTTTAATGGGAGTGTGGTCTTGCTTTATTCTTGCGGAAGCAGCAGCTTTTCTTGTGATGCTCATGTGGGTGGGGGTCGTGTGCATCAGAAATAATAAATTTTCCGGGTTGTACTTATTGGACAGGACTTATGAGGACAAGGGAAAATATCTTTCTTTTTCGGTACCCAATAAAGTAGAAGAGGCGGTGGATGCTTCAATAAAGATCAATGCTTTTTGTAAAGAAAACCAGCTGGATGGGAAGACGGCAATGATGCTTAGTCTGTCTTTAGAAGAAATGCTGATTATCATTTTTGACCATTGTTTTGAAGACAAAGAAATTGGTGTCAATAACCTGAAGATTGTAATTAAGACTGTAATTCAGGTTGTATAGCTTTTTAGATAACAGTCAGGAGACGTTACTGTGAAAGCCTTATGTTCATATAGGAAAGGAGCAGATAAAAAGATGCAATTATATCATAGAGAAACCGGTGAACGTTTGGAAGTAACCTTTCGGACCTTAGAGGAAAGGGATGCAGAGGGAGTTGTTGAGTGCATTCGGGATGAGTATGGGGATACCTATTTTAAAAGGGATTTTTATAATCCTGAATTTATTCGGAAAGAACACAGGGAGGGAATTATTACTTTTCTCGTGGCGGTTACGGATATGGCAGATGTGGCAGGTGTTATGATTTTAAAAGAGTTTTTTCCCTATGAGTTTATGATCGAGATTGCAACGCAGATTTTCAAAAAGAAGTATCGGGGATATGGGATGGCTGAGCATATGTTTGATTATGGAATGACTATACTCCAGGAGATGCCATGTTCAGCAGTCTATTCTCTTCCCGTTACTTTTCACGCCATATCCCAGCGGTTATTGCGGATGAGAGGGCTGATCGGCTGCGGCTTTATTTTTTCAGTATTTGATATGGGGAAAATACAACAGTCTTATGGTAAGCGCAGGAACCTCAAGCATTCACAGGGAATTCAGATTCTGGCTAAGGATAAAACCAATGGGGGAACACTGTATATTCCATCGGAGCAAAAAGGCTTTACCGGATGGCTGTATAAAAAGCTGGGCGTGACCTGCCATTTGGCGGATGTGCCGGAGGATAGGGAGTGGAATACAGGAGACCGGCATGCTCCCTGCCAGGTTATGAAGACGATCGACTGGATACAGAGCAGCGCCGCCATTACGATCTATAGAACCGGCAGCGGGCTTAAGGAGTATGTGGAGATGATACTGGAAGAGTACGGAAGGCTGCCGCATTTTACGTTGAATGTATTTCTGAATGTAAATGATCCGGGAGCGGTTGCTGCTTATTACCTGCTGAAAGATTATGGCTTCTTTTTTGCAGGATTTAAGCCCCTCTGCAGTGAAAATGAATTTATGGTTATGCACAATCCCCTGGCAGTTCCGATTAATTTTGATGATTATATATTAACAGAAGAATTCCGTGACCTGAGCCAGTATGTGGAAGTGTTTTATGAGGAACGGCAGCGGTGCCATTGTATGGGAGGCAGGAAGTATGAAGCATAATATCAGGAAAAAGGTTACGGCTGCAACGATTCTTGTAGCAATGACAGCAATTATTATCATCAGTGGAGTAACGGTTTATGGAATGCTTTCCATGAAATCCCACACGGTTCAGACAAGTAAAGAACTGGGCCATCAGGCGGGAGCTGATTCCAAGGTGGCGCTGATCAGTCAGGCGAAACAAAAAATTGCAGACGTTGCCAAAGAAAAAGCAAAATATATAGAAACAAAATTCAATTTCACAAAGACTTATGTGGAGACCATAGCGGATACCATGACATCTATTTATGATAATCCGGATGAATATCCCGATCGGTCTGTGAAGGAGCCGGTCAAAGGAAACACAAACCTTACAGCCCAGTTGATGTTTTCTTCAACCGTAAAGGATAAAAACGATCCGGCAATTCAAACTGAAATACATAAAATAGCCAACATCCGGGATATTCTGGTGCAGATTAATGGGCATGACGAGGTAGTGGCTTCCACTTATGTTGCTACAAAATCCGGAATTGTAATTATGGCTGATTATATTTCTTCCGCTAAGTTTGATGATGGTTCGGATGTGCCCAATCCATATGAAGCATTTTTGCGTCCCTGGTATCAAAAAGCAGTGGATGAACAGAAGCTAATTTTCACTGACATCATTAAGGACATTCACGGAGGAGGTTCCGCAATTATCTGTGCTAAGCCTTTTTATAAAGGTGGAGAATTCATGGGTGTTGCAGGGGTAGGCTCCTACCTGACGGATATCAACGATGTGGTAATGAATACGGAAGTAGGGAAATCCGGCTATGCATTTCTAATCGACAGCGGCGGCAAGGTGAATATATCTTCCAAAGAGAGCGGAGAGGTGGGGGCTGATCCTGATCACGTAACGGATCTTCGCCGGAGCGAAAATAAAGAACTGGCAGATGCGGTCCGGAATATGGCAGCAGGTGAAAGCGGTATTGCTGAAGTAACTATAGATGGAAAAAAGGTATATCTGGCATATGAACCACTGACAACTCTGGGCTGGAGCTTTGCAACTGTCATTGAGCAGGAAGAGGTTATTGCTCCGGCGATTGAGAGCCAGGACGGTATTATGAAGCTGACGAATGGTGCTATCAGCCAGATTAATCAGAATATCAGGATGGTATTTGTGATCTTAATCGTATTAATCCTGATTGTATTACTGGCAATCTTCTTCCTGAGTAACTCTGTTTCCAAAAAAATAACGGATCCTATTGTGAGCGTGACCCGGGCTGTACAAGAAGTGGGAGACGGAGATCTGGAATATAATCTGGAAATCCATACAGGAGATGAAACGGAAGAGCTTTCCAATGCATTTCAGGAAATGACATTGAAATTAAAAGAGTACATCAGGAATCTGACAGCAGTGACAGCAGAAAAAGAACGGATAGGAGCAGAGTTAAATGTGGCAACACAGATACAGGCAAGTATGCTGCCTTGTATCTTTCCGGCATTTCCGGAGCACAAAGAATTTAACGTATATGCTACGATGCAGCCTGCAAAAGAAGTCGGCGGAGACTTCTATGATTTCTTTCTGATCGATGATAACCATCTGGCAGTTGTGATGGCGGATGTATCCGGCAAAGGAGTTCCGGCTGCGCTGTTCATGGTTATTGCCAAGACTTTGATTAAAAACCATACCCAGAATTTTGAGGCGCCCTGCGATGTTTTTACCAATGTGAATAAACAGTTGTGTGAAAATAATCAGGCGGGGATGTTTGTGACTGCGTGGATGGGCATTCTGGAAATAGACAGCGGCATGTTTACCTATGTTAATGCAGGACATAACCCGCCGCTTCTGAAGAGGAAAGGAGAACGCTTCACTTATCTGAAAAGCCGTGCAGGATTTGTACTTGCAGGTATGGAAGGGATACGTTACGGGCAGTACCAGATCCAATTAAACCCGGGGGACCTGCTATACCTGTATACAGACGGAGTGACGGAAGCCACGGATATTTATAATAAGCTTTATGGAGAAGAGCGGCTGCAGGAAATCTTGGATAAAAATGCAAGCCTCCCGCTAGAAGAAATTCTGAAAAATATCAAAAAGAATATTGATTTGTTTGTAAAAGGTGCTCCTCAATTTGATGATATAACAATGCTTGCATTAAAGATTCATGAAAGGGAATAGAGAAAGCGGGAGGTGTGAAATGAAAGAGTTAACCGTACCGGCTAAACCGGACTGTCTGGATCAGGTACTGGAATTTATTGAAGAAGAATTAAACAAAACAGATTGTACTGCAAAAGTCAAAATGCAGATCAAAGTTGCAGTGGAAGAAATCTACGTCAACATTTGCAAATATGCATATTATCCCAGGGAGGGAAACGCAACGATCCGCTGCCTCATTCAAGGTGAATCAAAGCATGTGGCGATCCAGTTTATGGATTTTGGAACACCTTATAATCCCCTGCTAAAGGAGGACCCGGATATTACCCTGGATGCGGACCGCAGGCAGATAGGAGGGCTTGGCATACTGATGGTGAAGAAGATGATGGATCACATATCTTACCGGTATGAAGGGGGAAGGAACATTCTGACCTTGCAGAAGAACATTTAAGACAGCGAAAGAGAGGTGTAAAAATGATAGACTTGCGTAAGGAAAAGGCTTTTAAAATGGTATATGAACATTATTATGACTATATATATAATTATTTTTACTATCACACTTTTCAAAAAGAGGCCACGGAAGACCTGACCAGTACCACTTTTATGAAAGTGTTGGAAAAAGGAAACCTCTATGACGAAGAAAAGGCTAAAATTATTACGTGGCTATTGACGATTGCGAAAAATGTATGGGTGGATTATTTGCGGAAGAATCGGAAAGGGGCTATTTCGATAGATGATCTGATTGATCTGGATGTTTCCCGGGAAAATGAAACTTACAGCCAGGTTGAAAATCAGGTAGATATACAAAGAATACTTGGAAATTTGTCTGAGAGGGAACGAATGATTATCGTTCTTCATTATTATATGAATTTATCTTATGGGGAAATAGCGGTGCAATTGGATATATCTGAAAAGTGTGCCAGTGTAACAGCAAGCAGAACTCTGAAAAAGATAAAAAATAAATTAGAAAAATCTGAAAAAAAATGTAGGGAATGCAGAAGTTGATACGTATATATATACAGAAAAGAAAACATAAGAAGGTGAAAACATGTATGCAAAATTAGCAGAACCATATGCGTTAAGGGGATGGAAGAATCTGCCCTTTGCAATTATAAAAACTGACAATGGTACAATCAATTTTCTGGAGCAGGATGGTTTTCAGGTTTTGGAATTTTGCAATGGAAAAATAGATATAGATGCGGTTTTTTTTAGCAGAAAGCAGAAACAATTTTTCTGTGAATTAAAGGATAAAGAAATTATTACTGTGTCCCCGCATCCAATGGAACTGTCTGTAAAACAGGAATACCGGAATGTGGATAATACATACATAAAAGCAATTCACTGGTCTGTTACAGGCAGATGTAACCTGAAATGCAGGCATTGTTACATGAGTGCTCCGGACTACCGTTACCATGATATGAATACAGAAGAATGCTTTTCAATGATTGACCAGTTTCGGGAAGCAAATGTAAGTGTGATATCCATAACCGGCGGAGAGCCATTTCTGCGTAAAGACTTTTTTCAGATTGTGGACAAGATTCTGGAATCGGGAATAGCCATATCACAAATTTATACAAATGGAATTCTGATAACGGATGATATTTTAAAAGAGTGTAAAAAACGCTCTTTCAATCCGGAATTTGTCCTGAGTTTTGATGGAGCTGGGCAGCATGACTGGATGCGTGGGATTGTGGGAACGGAAGAAAAAACAATAGAGATCATACGGAAGCTGAAAGAAAATGAATACCGGGTCATGATTGAATCCGCTATTTGCAGAAAAAATATTGATGGATTGAAAACTACTTATGAGATTCTTAGAGACCTGAAAATTGATTTTTGGAAAACTTCGCTGGTATTTGAAGCCGGAAAATGGAAAGAAAACAATCAGGGAACACCCCTAAAGACAGAAGAATTGTATGAAGAATACCTGAAAATTGTGCAGGTATACAAGGCGGATCAGGCACCAATGGGAATACAGCTGGATGGATTTTTTGCATGTGAAAAAGGAAATATAGAAGGATATGGAAGTCCCTATCAAAGATATAGTGGGGACAGGGAATGCGAGAATGCAAGTTCCTGTCTGAATTGCAGGATTCATCCATATCTTTTGCCGGACGGGACCTTTCTTCCCTGCCCGTCTATGACGGATTCTGAGATTGAAGAAAATATGCCAAATTTATTACAGACAACCGTAGCAGAAATTTATAGAAATATAGAGAACCCATTTTTTCGCCTGGCATCTATAAAATTAAAAGAAGTAATTTACGCAAATGAAGACTGCAGAATTTGTGATTACCGGTACGATTGCGGAGGCGGATGCAGGGCTATGAGCATGTTTACCGGCAATGGTGTTATGGGTAAAGCAGATATTCTTTGTACTTTTTTTAAAAAGGGTTATCCGTCACAGATTAAAAGCCTGATTTATAAGTAATAAAATTTATATATAAGCAATGAAAACGGATCTGAAAATATCCAGAGCAGAGTATAAGGAGGAATTGGTAATGAGCGAAGAAAAAAAAGATGAAAACTTAAAAGATGAGGAACTTGACAAGGTATCCGGCGGCGGTACCGCAGGTGAAATAGGTAAAATTGTTGGTGAAAAAGTTATTGAAAAAGTAGTAGAGGATGTCTTAAATAACACCAATACCGGAAGAAATAATTATAAGAACGGTGTTAAATCAGAAAGAAAATTATAGTTAATTTCTTGCTGCATAATGGATTTTCTTAAAAATCAAAATAAAAAAATAGAAGTAGAAAAGGAGAATTAAGAATGAATAATTTAAAAAAGTTCTATGAAGAAGTAGAGAAAAATGCAGAATTAAAAGATGAGTTAGTAAAATTAAACAAAGAGACAGAAGGCGTAGAAATTGATGAAGCAGCTATCAAAGCAAAGTTAATCGAAACCGCAAAGAAATATGATCTGTCATTATGTGAAGCAGATTTTAATGCAGAAGAAGGCGAATTAAATTTAGATGATCTGAAAGCGGTAGCAGGTGGAGCAGGTGGTTGTTTCATTTCCAATGCAGGATGCAGCTTATTTGGAGAAATTACATCCGAAGGCGGATGCATTATCATCGGAGCTTACGTATAAGTTCCAGTATTATGATAATGAGTTGTTCATAAAATAAAGTTTATTGGACGGGTGATGTGGTAACGGAACATCACCCGGTTTCAATAAACTTTATTTTTGCATGTAGGGAAAAGCCCGTGTTATGCGTATATATTAATAGTGACAAGAGTAAGACCAGGATCGGATTTATACTTCTAGCTGATTTTAAGCCGTTTTGAATACGGGAGAGAAGGGAAAGAGGATGGAGGATTTAGAAAAGACATTAATAGGATTATTGGCAGCTCAGAATCCTGCGATTCATTCAAAGGAATTTAAGAGAAGCCTATGGGAAGAACTACAGGAAAGGATACACCAGGAAGAAATGGATCCGGAGGATCCTGATATGGTGGCAGCAGGAGTAAGAAGTCAGGAGAAGGTAAAAAAGTATTGTAGCAGAAAGGAGAGAAGATATGAGTAAAAAAAGCATTTTCAGACAAAGGAGCCTTGATACGGTAGAGTCTCCCGAGCAGTTAGATGAGTATATACGGGTATCAAATCCCAGTATCTGGATTGTTTTGTCGGCCCTTGTTATTCTTGCTGCGGCCCTTGTAGTATGGAGTCTGGTGGGATCATTACCGGAGACTTTGGCAGCTAAGGGCGTTACGGTTTCCAAAAATATGGTACAGTGCTATGTAGATGCGTCAAAATTAAATGAAGATCTGACGGGATGTAAGGCAAATGTTGTGCTTCCGGACGGTGCCAGCGTGGAAGGGGTTGTAAAATCAGTAAGCAATAATCCGTATTCATTGGAAGAGATAGCACAGTCCTTAAAAAGTGACTGGGTAGTGGAAAATGTGGCTGTTGGAAACTATGCTTATCAGGTAGATGTAGAACTCCCGGAAGAAGTGAGGCAGGATGTTCTGGCAAATGTGACACTGGTAACAGCGGAAGTGAAGCCCATTGTATTTTTACTGAATTAGGAGGTGCGCCCGTGGCAGATAAACAAAAGAAATGTGTTAAAGTGCCCGTAATCATGCAGATGGAAGCTTTGGAATGCGGAGCAGCATGTCTGACAATGGTTATGGCATATTATAAAAAATGGGTGCCGCTGGAACAGGTAAGAGTAGATTGCGGAGTATCCAGGGACGGGAGTAAAGCATCCAATATGGCAAAGGCAGCAGGTGCATATGGATTGCAGGTAAAAGCCCATCGCTATAGTGTGGCATCGGTGCGTACCAAGGTAACCTATCCGGCTATCATTCATTGGAATTTTAATCATTTTGTGGTACTGGACGGATTTAAGAGGGGGAAAGCGATTATCAATGATCCGGCACGTGGAGTTGTAGAAATATCTCCGGAAGAATTTGATAAGTCATTTACCGGAGTGTGTCTGGAGTTTGAACCGTGTGAGCACTTTGCTGCTGACGGTAAAAAAGAAAGTGTATTGGAATTTGCAAAAAAAAGACTGCAGGGAAGTAAATTATCTATAGTTTTTGTAATGATGACTACGGTACTGACAGCATTTGTAAGCTTATTAACCCCAGTATTTTCAAGGATATTTACCGATAATATTCTAACCGGACAGAATACACAATGGCTGTCTGATTTTCTTGCATTTTTGGCAGTTATCATCGTATTCCTGTTAGTGGTAGGCATGATAAATGAAATTTACATATATAAGATCAAAGGCAAGATGGCAATTGTATCTAACTCGTCTTTTATCTGGCATACTCTGCATCTGCCGATGACGTTTTTTTCACAGAGAATGGCAGGCGATATTGCCAGCAGACAGCTTTTAAATGATGATATTGCGGAAACTCTGGTTGGACGGATTGCGCCGATGCTGATAAATATGGTACTTTTGATATTTTATCTGATCATCATGCTTCGTTATAGTGTCGTATTGTCACTGGTTGGCTTTGCGGCAATTGCTGTTAACCTGGTGCTGGCAAATATTATTTCCCAAAAGAGAATACACATTACCAGAACAAGGATGCGTGACCAGGGCAAGCTGGACGCTTCTACGGTATCCGGAATTGAGATGATAGAGACAATCAAGGCAGCAGGTGCAGAAAGTGGATTTTTTGAACGCTGGTCCGGATTTCAGGCTTCTGTAAATAAGGCAAAGGTAGAATTTGCATTGACGAATCAGTTTCTGGGGGGAATTCCTGCTTTAGTACAGCAGCTTTCCGGGATTATAATCCTGGCACTGGGCGTTTGGATGATCATAAAAGGTAATTTTACTGTTGGTATGCTGTTGGCTTTCCAGTCCTATATGACACAGTTTTTAATGCCGGTGAACGATTTGCTGGAAACGGGACAAAAATTACAGGAAATGCGGACTTCAATGGAACGCGTGGATGATGTAATGAAATATAAAGAAGATGTTGTATTTTCTTCCATCCAAAATACGGATGATGTGTTTGAAAAGCTGGATGGCAGCGTAGAGTTCCGTAATGTTACGTTTGGATATTCCAGGTTAGAAGAGCCTCTTTTAAAAGACTTTAATCTAACGGTAAAAAGTGGATCCAAAGTAGCACTGGTTGGTTCGTCAGGATGTGGTAAATCTACAATAGCCAAACTTGCCTGCGGATTATATGAACCATGGTCAGGTGAGATTTTGTTTCAGGGGAAACCGATGAAGGCTATTCCGAAAGAAATTTTTAATGCATCTTTATCCGTGGTAGACCAGGACATAACCATGTTTGAAGATAGTATTGCAGATAATATTAAAATGTGGGATAAATCCATCGAAGATTTTGAAATGATTATTGCAGCAAGAGATGCGCAGATTCATTCTGATATTATGATGAGAAAAGGCGGATACGGGCATCCTGTTTCCGAAGGAGGCAAAAATTTCAGCGGAGGACAGCGCCAGCGGTTTGAGATCGCACGTGTTCTGGCACAGGACCCGACGATTGCTATACTGGATGAGGCTACATCAGCGCTGGATGCAAAAACAGAATATGAAGTTGTCAAAGCAATTCAAAAGCGCGGGATTACCTGTATTATTGTTGCACACCGTTTGTCTACGATTCGTGACTGTGATGAAATTATTGTTCTTGATCACGGCAGGGTCATGGAACGGGGGACACATGAAGAACTATATCATTTGAACGGTTACTATACACGGTTAATTACCACAGAATAGGAGGGCAGGTTATGGGTTGGTTTGACAGTCAGGTAAAAGAGCGGCTGCAATACGATGCAGGCGAGATGAAGAAATCCTATGCAAAGCTTGCCGAAGTCGTTGGGAGGAAAGAAAAAATTGACTATGGTCATCTTGCAGAAGAGGGACAGGGGAAAGATGCACTCACAAAAATCTGTAAATACTATCGAATAGATAAAACAGAAATTCCTGAAAATATAGTTGAAATACATGAACAGATTCAATATCTCTTTGAACCGTCCGGAGTAATGTGGCGGCATATGCGTCTTCGGGGAAAATGGTGGAAAGACAGTATGGGACCTGTCCTGGGAGAAACGAAGGAAGGACGGCCGGTGGCTTTGATACCAAAAGCTTTTAATGGCTACCGTTATTTTGATTATGAGAGCGGGAATGAGCTAAAAGTGGATGCCCGCATTAATGAGCGGCTGAAAGAAGATGCCATTTGTTTTTACAAACCACTTCCCCAAAAGGAACTATCCGGAAAGGATTTAATTATCTTTTTGCTGGGGAATATAGGGATGGATGATAAATTGCTTCTAGGATTTGCAGCACTTGCGGTAACACAGCTGGGATTAATCACACCGGCTGCTAATACCCTGATTTTCAGCCATATTATTCCGGCAGGTCAGATGTCCATGGTGTTGTCAGTATCGTTTTTACTTTTCGGTGCCGCAATCTCAACATTTTTAATGAATATAACCAAAACGCTGGTTCAGACAAAAATAGAGACGAAAATGAGTGTTATACTGGAAAGTGCCGTAATGGGACGGGTAATTAATATGCCTGTTCAGTTTTTTAAGAATTATAATTCCGGAGATCTGGCAAACAGGGTGCGTGCCCTGGAGAATATATGCAGTATTCTGGCAAACGGGGTGCTGGGGATAGGATTAATGGCGGTTTTTTCACTGAGCTATATTCTGCAAATCATTCGGATTTCTCCACAGTTGGCAGCTACTGCATTTCTTGTAATCTTAATGCAGCTGATCATTGCTTTTCTGGGAGCATGGGGGCAGATCCGGGTGCTGCGAAAAAAGATCCGTTCGTCCTCCAAAGTCGAAGGGGTGGTTTTTGCTCTCTATTCCGGTATTCAGAAAATTAAGATGTCGGGTAGTGAAAAGAGGGCATTTGTAAAATGGGCGAATTTGTATCATGAGGAAGCAGATGCAGATTACAATCCGCCTCTGTTGGTTAAGATTCAAAAAGCAGTTTCACCGGCTGCAGCATTGCTCGGGACGCTGCTGATCTACTGGGTATCCGTGAAAAGTGCAATTACGGTAGCCAATTATGTTGCTTTTAATGTGGCATACGGTATGGTTAGCACAGCGATTCTGTCACTGGTAGCGACGGTTTCAACCGTAGCCATGATTAAACCCATCCTGGAACTGTCACAGCCAATATTGCAGACTCCCCCGGAAATCAGTGAAAACAAAGAAATTGTTAAATCTGTTTCAGGAACCATTGAATTAAACCAGGTATCTTTCCGATACCAGGAGGACACGCCGTTAATCATTGACAACCTGAGTCTCAAAATAAACAGGGGTCAGTATGTGGCGATTGTGGGAACCACCGGCTGTGGAAAGTCTACGCTGATGCGTCTTATGCTGGGATTCGAAAAGCCGGATACCGGAGCTGTCTATTATGACGGCAGGGATATTCAGAAAGTGGATCTGAAATCTCTCAGGCGGCAGATCGGCGTGGTAATGCAGAACGGAAAGCTTTTTAGCGGAGATATCTTTGCGAATATTACAATTTCGGCACCGTGGCTGACTTTGCCGGATGCCTGGGATGCTGCCGAAAAAGCAGGAATCGCCCGGGATATCCGGGAAATGCCCATGGGAATGTTTACAATGATTGGTGAAGGAGCCGGGGGAATATCGGGCGGACAGCGTCAGAGGTTAATGATTGCCAGAGCCATTGCGCCAAAACCAAAGATACTGATGCTGGATGAGGCCACATCTGCACTTGATAATATTACCCAGAGACAGGTGTCAGATGCGCTTGCAGAACTAAAAAGTACCAGAATCGTAATTGCACACAGGCTTTCTACCATTAAAGCATGTGACCGGATCATTGTATTGGATAGAGGGCGGATCATTGAAGATGGAACCTATGAGGAATTAAATGCAAAAGGCGGATTTTTCTCAGAACTGGTGAAAAGACAGCAGATAGGGTCGGAGAAATAGTGGAAGTGCCGTGATTTTCTGTAATTGCATTTGTAACATAAAGGTTGAAAGAAAATAAAGATGAAGAAAGGATGCCACTTGTGATTCTTTCAACCTGTCTGAGAGTGGCTGTATTGCAAACAATGCGCAGTACATCATGGGGATAACTATGAATATTATAAAGAAAATAGATGAAAGTAAATTAGTATTAGAATTAGAAGGGCGTCTGGACACGATGACGGCGCCCCAGCTGGAGAAGGAACTGGAGGCATCGCTTTCGAATACTGCAGAGCTGGTTCTGGATATGGAAAACCTGGATTACATTTCTTCGGCAGGATTACGTGTTTTATTGGGAGCCCAGAAGCAGATGAATCAGCAGGGTTCTATGGAACTGCATCATGTATGTGAAGAAGTACAGGATGTTTTTGATATGACAGGGTTCAGCGATATCCTGACAATAGTGTAATACATAGCCCGCTATGCAAAACTCTGATCAGCTAACATCGGCCGTTTTTTATAGGCAGCAAGATTGAGGTTCGGAATTCTTTTTGCAAATTTTCAAATTTTACTATTCCATTGCATTGTTCTACAGCGGTCCGAATATTTAAAACGCCCAAACCGGATAATTTCCGGTTCCTTTTGTCAGATAAAAACCCGCCTTTTGCATCGGGAAGAGCGATATTTTCACAGTTGTTATCTATTGTGATGGAGAGCATGGAACCCATTGGCTGAATGCAGATCTGCAAGAGGGCTTCTCCATTTACCATACGTCTTGATGCTTCTAATGCATTTTCCAGGCTGTTACCTAATATCACGCACAAATTAATATCTGATATTCCGCCCAGGTCATCCGGCAGACTGATATCTGTTCTAGTGGGGATTGCTTCCTCCCTGGCAAGAATAAGGTAATGAACCAGGATGGAATTAACAGCATGATTCTGACAAACTATGAGATTAGATGCGGTTTTAAAATGATTTTCAAACTGATTCAGGTAATTAAGAAGTTTCTCCTGTTCCTGGTTTTCAGCCAGGGAACGAATTGCCAGGATGTGGTGGCGCAGGTCGTGGCGGTTTTTAGCTGTTGCTTCTATGGATGAGATCAGGCGCTGGTATTGTTCCTGCTGAACCGCTAACTGGCGCCTGTTATATTTCTCCTGTTCTTTTAATACCAGCATGCTGCGGTATATGGATACGGTCTCCGAAAATAAGATACTGCATAGCAGAAGAACTACAATAAATCCTGCTATTTCCAGTGGCCATCCGGCGACAATGGGCTCATATAACGGAAAGATCCGGTCTATTGCCAAAGCGGAACCCATAAGACCAAAACCTATCAACAGTCGTCTGGAATATCTGGTTTTATCTAATACGGCAGCCATTGTACTGAGAATCAGGTAACCTGCCGCAATCCATTTGTAGTACATTAACAATTTACTGTAAAGCAGCATGATATTTATGTTATCTTTCCATAACGTGGGCATAATCAGAACTGCCAGACAGATCAGAAAGCTGGCAGCAGCCATTGGATAGCGGCATTTCCCGGGGATCCGGCAGATACCCCCCTGCTGTATAATCAGTATTAATAACATGGCATACAGACTAAATGATTCTAAACGGTACCAGAAGTAACTGTCAAATCCAATGGCATGAACCAGTGGATAGCTGATATATCCAGCATAAAAGACACAGAGTAAGAAGAACATTACAGCAGTCTTTTTCTGCTTTGTTTTCGTCTGAGTGAACAGATAAAAAATACCTATGAGAATAGTAACCGTGAATGCCATGGTGTATATCAACAGCCGCAGGATAAAAAATTTTGTGACTTTGGCGGGATTACCAAAAGCGGGAGGATAGGTAAGACCGCTGTAAAGACTGTCCGGATCGGTTGCCTGAATTACAATTTCTGTTTTATCCGATGGTGGAATGGTGATCAGGGTGTTGGCAATCCCTCTCTGATAACTGGATGGATCTACAGATCCAAACGAAGTAACTAATTTCCCGTTAACCCAGATGCGGCAGGAGGAATAAATCTCAGGAACCTCCAGCATTTGGGGAGTATCAGCGTTGTTCAGGATAGTCAGGCGGTAAGTTGCGCTTCCATGGGGATTCTTTGCTTTATCTCCCAATTCAAAGCCTCCATGCTGACCGATGGATACATAGTCGCTGCAGGCTGGGGACTGGGAATGGAGTTCGTCGGGTGTAAGAAGCCGGTATTGATAGAATTCCCAGCCGCTGATGAGATATAAATAATCCGTTTCGGTATTTCGCAGATCCAGCACTCCGTTTTTGCCCTGTGGCGTTTGCAGTGCATACTTGTTATTATGAACGGCATTGAATGAAAACAGAAGGATGCCGGTAAGAATAGCCACCGCCAGCAGTAGGGGATATTTGTCTTTGTGTTTGCCTGATATCTGCAATGTAGGAGGCTCCTTTCTAAGAGATTTTGGGTGTTTGTCTTAATATTTCCGTTTGCCTCTCCAATACAGAGTCAGACATGCCAGAATAACTGCGGAACATAAAAGTAATAACTTTGGCAGTACATGCCCGGACTTTCCTACGGGCATGGGATTAATGATATTGTTTTGGGCAGAGTCGGTGCCGGTATTCGGAGCTGCTTTCAGAACCGGTGATGTTTCCGGCATAAAAGATTCTTTTTTCACATTATCAGCCGTTTTGTCCGAGGCAGATTCTGTTTCAGTCATATCAGAGCGGTTATTATTTTCTGGTATGCTGCCTTGCTGCGAAGCTGGTGTTTTCGCTGAAGAACTACCCTCATCCCCTGGAGAATCAATTACGATCTCTTCAGTGGAGGGCGGTTTAGCGGGCGACGGCTTGGAAGGGAACGGCTTAGTGGAGGGCGGTTTCGTGGAGGGCGATTTTGTGGAAGGCAATTTTGTGGAAGGCGGTTTAGCGGAGGGTAACGGTTCTGTTTCAACGTCCAAAGCGGATGACTCGGATTCCTCGGAAGAATTGCTGTTATCTCCGGGGGACGGTGATGGCAGCATATCGTTTGGAGGATATGATTCATTTGGTGGCTTAATTCCGCTATCCGGAGGTATTACAGGCTGATCATCCCGGTCACTTCCATCCCGGTCGCCATCCGTAATCTGAGGGGTGATGTGCCCATCCGGACCATATGCCACTTTCAGTATATTGGTTCTGGTTGTAATGCCGTCAGCAGTAATATCTGCCTGGAATAAATAACTTAAGCTTTTATCCAGGGGAGTCTCCAGATACAGTTCTCCTGGATGTAAAAACGAAAAGTTCTCAAAAGGCTGCCAGTTGGAACCAGCATCTGTGGAGTAAAAAAGCTCAATGGCGGACTTGTATGGCGGAGTATTATAAAAGTAAAGACGGACATTATTATTCGTAGAGGATGCGCCGTACAAATAGAATTTTCCGGGTTCAGTAACTAAAACAGAGCAGGTTATCTGAGGGAAATCTATATCCAATCCAAGGACAGGAAAGGCTTCCGGGTAAGTTGAAAACTTGTAAATTCCAGGTGTCTCAGGATCTACATTTTCAATGTTCCAGGTGATGGGTAATAAAGCTGTCCTTTTTGGTACGGTTGGGTCATCAGACTGAAATGCATATTGCATTAATTGCGGGATCCGGGCTAGTAGTTCGTCTGAAGTACCCGGCGATATAATATAATTAACAGCGGAATCGCTTAATGACACGATTCGGTTAATGACTTTTGCATTTGCCGGTACATCAGATATGCCGCAGCAATCTAAAGAGACATCCCCGGCTGTACGCAGAGGTATGCCATTGCCTGCAATACCAGTTAAAAATAAAGAGGTATTTCCCAGCACTTCCATACCGCAGGCGCCTTTCTCTAATCGGATATTAAAGGAATCCAGAGAAAGATTACCATTGCATTTAATACCAATACCCTTAGGCCCGGAAACAGATATATTAAAAAAACTACTGCTAAAACTACTGTTGGAGTTATCCGGTAAATCGGCATTTGCATCGCCCTCAAAATATAGCCCGCAGCTGTTTACCGCTTCTATACGCACGTCCTTAGTAAAAGAGATGCTTGTATCGGGGGCTATATCTAATACAGGTACCGGATTATCAATACTGACCATTCTGACCGGGCCGAATATACTAATTGAGCTCAGAACTTTAATGCCATAACCGTTCATATGTATGGTAACGGGGGAAGTGGTATTCAGCGACAGATATCTGCCAGTATTAATCGTGCAGCCTAAGGTTACTACTCCGCCGTTTGGGTGTTCGGCAAACCAGTTCATAAGCTCATTTCCGGAATATACGATATCCTTATTGCCGGTAGCTGAATGTTCTATTTCACTTGCAGATACCGGTAGATATACAAGAGAGAGAAGCAGTAACAAGGTGATAAAGGCACCATATATTCGTGCAAAACCATGATTCATTTAGATTGACTCCTTCCTTGTACGGCTCCACAGATAGTCATAGTAAGACTGTTTTACTGCCAGAGAGCCACGCAGCCGGATGGGAACCTTATCTTTGTTTTTCAACAGAAAATCATGTTCCAAAACCGCGTCTATATCATTCATATTTACAAGACAGCCCCTGATGCATTCCAGAAAGGGCAATCCGGCAGCCTGTTTTTTCAGTTCGCGATATGAGAGATATGTCTCAATAATCTCATCTTCGAGATGCAATAAGGTTAGCCGCCCTCTGCTTTCTGTCCAGAAAATGTCGTGTATTAAAATGTTGCGTACCAGTTTTTTATCTTTTACAACAAGATAATGTGCCGTCTGGTTCAGAAGATTCTGACATTTTTTCATGGAAACGTCCAGAGATTCATATGTAATAGGCTTAATGAGATAATCGGTAGCGGATACGCTAAATGCCTGTAAAGGATGTTCAAGGCTGGTTGTTGTAAAAATCAGATGAAAGCCAGTATCTTTTTTGCGCAGCAATTTTGCTGTCTGCATGCCGTCCGGAGATTTCATATAGATGTCAAGAAAAATAAGGGGAAATCTGATTTTGTCAAAGTCCGCAAGCAGTTCTCTGGAACATGTATAGTCAGAAAGTTCAATAGGTATTTGCTGATTTCTGCAATAACCTTCCAGAAGTCTCGTCAAGTTGTCTAAATCTTGTATATTGTCATCACAGATAGCTATTTTCATGTTTGTTTCTCCTGTTTTTTATTCCGTATTATTATAACATGTTTTCGTTTATTTTCGTGATTTTTATTACAAAAATCTGCGCTTTATTACAAGTGAATTGAGAATTTATGGAAAATCTGTTTTATTACAATTATACAGTATTTAATCTGTTTGTAATAAGGGAGGTGTTGAGTAATGCTGATTGCTGTTTGTGATGCAGTTTTTGAGGATTCTGAGGTTCTACAGTCTTACATTTTTAGGTATGGATATGAAAATTCTTTGAATATCAAAGTACATATACATCAATCGATATTTACCATGAAAAATGCGTTGAAACGATACTGTTATGATGTTATTTTTCTGGACGTAGGAATAGAAGAAAATGAGGGTAAAAGGCTGGCTGAAGAAATATGTGAAGATTATCGTGGGAAATTAATATTTGTAACGGGATTATGTGATTACGCAGTGGAAGCATTCCGCTTATATGCAGTAAATTATCTGATAAAGCCGGTGGATTATTTTCAGATATGTGACTGCTTTGCCAGGCTGAGTATTTCCTGCTCGGAAGCCTGTATCCAGGTACTTTGCGGATACCATAAGGTTTCCATACCACTAAAAGCAATTGAGTATATTGAATCTTTTAACAATAAAGTGATAATCCATACGGAAAACCAGGAGTTTACCACCTATGAAAACCTGAGTATGCTTTATCAGGAATTGAAATCGGCTTGTTTTATACAGCCTTACCGCAGTTATATCGTAAATATGTCTTACATAAAAGTTTTGGAGAAGGACAGGCTTTTATTGAAAAATGGAAAAGAACTGCAGGTATCCAGACATCGGAAGCAGGAGATGATGGAACGCTATAACCAGTTTTTATTTGAATCCAGGTAGCTTTAGAGTGTGCAATTTCAGGTTGGAATTGGGGGGGGAGCTGAGGAAGGGGACGCTTTGTAGCTGGAGATAGTGTTCGAAAAGAGAAGTGGGCGAACCATGGCAGGCGTTTGGAAGGCTTAGCGCAGAACTGGCATTTTCTAACCTTCCCGGAGCGCTTTTTGGCGGCACGCGGGCATTCGCTCCGAAATCCTGATGCATTTCGCAGCTCACTGCCCGCTTAGTATCCGATGGGAGCCAGTCGAATACTATCCGCCAAAAAACACTCCGGCAAGGTAAGTAAATGCTCAGATCTGCTATACGCCTTCCAAACGCCTGCCATGGTCCGCCCCCTTCTCTTTCCGGGATCCAGTTTATTGATACAAAGCTGGTTTTCTCAGCATGATGGGCCCCCGGGGATGTGGCATGCTGTACGCTATAGGCATAGAACATATAAAAGCATAAAGCAGCGGATCTTCTCACTGCAGTTTTTTTCTTCATTCTACTACATATGTTTTGGTTACAGCACTACTGTCAGTTAGGTCTATGAACAGGATAGCAAGTATACTTTAATCTTATTGTCCACATTTCATACTGAATTGCTGAAACACACTTTGCTGCATCCAAAAACGAACAGTTGGTCACTGCCCGGGGGGTCTACACCCTGCTGAGAAAACCAGCTTTGTGGCAAAAACCTGGATTTCGGAAAGGTTAGAAAATACCAGTTCTGCGGCCAGCTGACGGAGTCCATACAAGTTTCCCACTCCCATCTTTCCGCGCACTACCTCTATCTACAAAGCGTCCCCTTCTCAACTAAACCCAAATATAATAATTCCGTAGGATCCTTGAAGATGAAATGGGTACCAGAAAATTTAATAAAAGAAAAAAGTGCCGGTGCGCAGCAGTGATATGCTCCTGTCAAGTAGACAGGGAGCGGTTCACAGATGCGTGCCGGCACTTTTTCTGTTCTTCGGTGACCAAGTCCGATAGCGAAATTGCACAATTTAGGATGTAAATTAGGGGAAAGTACCAATAGATGAAACAAAGTACCATAAGTAGACAGAAATATAGACAGAAATGTTTCATCTATGTATAATGAACACATTAAATAAACAAAAAAACAAATATATAGGTGGTATTGCATAATAAAATTTTTGCAATGCTGAAAATGTATAGAAAGGATTGGTCAAAATGCATGGAAAGTGTTTTGGTGAGGCTTCGTGAGTATTATGATCAGGCAAGTAATACAGAGAAGAGTATCATTTCTTTTCTGCTGGAGAATCCGGAGGAGGCTGCAGAGATGAGCATTCATCAGCTGGCGGACAGAGTTTACGCATCTGCATCTACCATCACAAGGCTATGCCACAAAACGGGTTTTCCGCAGTATAAGCGGTTTCAGAAATCCCTGCTTTACGAACTGGCTGTTCGCAAAGAAAATGTGCTGGGACTGGATTATGAGATTCATCGTGATGATGCACTGGAAAATCTGGTGGATAAGATCACCTATAAGAGCATCGCTTCTTTGGAAGATACCAGAAGCTTAATCGATATTGGTACACTGGAGAAATGCCTTGATTTGCTCCAAAATGCGCGTATGGTTTCTTTTTTCGGAATTGGGGCGTCACTTTTGGTGGCAAAAGATGCTTATCTTAAGTTTTTGAGGATCAACAAACCATGTCAGGTATGTGAAGATTTTCATGCCCAGCTTGTGCAGGCTAAAATAATGGGGCGTCAGGATGTGGCAATTATTATCAGCTACTCCGGACAGACAAGTGAGATAATATCCTGTGCAAAGATATTAAAGAGTGCACAGGTTCCCATGATTGCAATTACCTGCTTTAAAGAATCACCCCTGTCGAAGCTTACGGATTATAACCTTTACGTAACGGCAACGGAGTATGCTTTTAAAACGGGAAAGCTGGCGTCAAGGCTTGCACAGCTGAATGTAATTGATATTCTGTATGTGGCTTATATTCAGAGAAATTATGACACCTGTATGGTTTCCTTAAAAAAAACTTATATATCAAAAACAGACAGGAGTGAAGGAGAGGGATGAGATGTACAGAAAAGTGGTAGATTTGGAAAAAATGGCAACAGAAATGCGCAATGCCAAAACGATGGCATTGGATGAAATGACACCTTTGGAAATTATCACCATTATGAATCATGAGGATGAAGGTGTGGCTAAGGTGGTGAAAAGGGCGCTTCCGGAGGTCGCAAAGGTGATTGAGTGGACAACAAAAAGCCTGCAGACCGGGGGAAGGATCGTTTACATAGGAGCGGGGACCAGCGGAAGGCTTGGTATACTGGATGCCTCTGAGTGCCCGCCTACTTTTGGTGTATCTTATGACTGTGTAGTAGGGATTATTGCAGGAGGAAAGGAGGCATTTATCAAAGCGGCTGAGGGGGCAGAAGATAATCCCGGTCTTGGAAGAGATGATCTGATTCATATTCATCTGACCAGTAAAGACACGGTGATCGGGATTGCTGCCAGCGGACGAACGCCATATGTGTTGGGGGCTATGGCATATGCCAAAGAAACCGGGTGCAGGACGGTGGCTATTGTCTGTAATGAAAATATGGAAATGAGCAGGGCAGCAGATATTGGAATCGAACTTTTGACGGGTCCTGAGATACTGACCGGTTCCACCAGGCTGAAAGCAGGAACTGCTGAAAAAATGGTTCTGAACATGATTTCTACTGCAAGCATGGTTGGAATCGGAAAGGTATATGAGAACCTGATGGTGGATGTACAGCAGACCAATGAAAAGCTGGTATGCCGTGCGGAAAACATTGTTATGGAAGCAGTGAACTGTAGCAGAGAAGATGCAAAAGAAGCTTTAAGGGAAGCAGATGGGGATGCGAAACTGGCAATTACAAGGATGCTGGTGAACTGTAATATTGCAAGAGCCCGCAAGCTGTTAGAGGCTGCAAATGGAAAGATCCGTTTAGCAGTTATGAATGGGAAAAAGGAAACACAGTGTGAATGATGTTCACACAGCTGATATGGGAATAGCACAAGCTCGCTTGCGCTGTTCATGGGGATAAGGTTGAGAGAAAATTATAAGATAGAAAGGAAGCCACGGAGCGATTCTTTCAACCGGATTAATTGTGGCCGTATTGCCGGCTTGCCTGCAATACGAAAAGGGTATCAAAATGAAAGGTAAAAAATTATGGGGACTTGGTATGGCAGCAGTGATGACATTGTCAATCATTTCAGGTTGTGGGGCGTCCACAATGGGGGATACGAAAGATGGTACAAAAGATAGTACAAAAGACAGTACGCAGACGGATGTCAAAGCGGGGAATGCCGCTGACAGTACAAAGGAGAGTGAGGCAGCAAAAGAAAGTACTTCCGGTGAAAAAGATGTAGTAACAGCTTTACTGCCTCCGGTTTCCGCTACCTATCAGGACAAAATCAATTCTTATGTGGAAGCATTTAACAAAGAAAATCCGGATGTAGAGATCCAGGTGACAACGGCAAGCTGGGAAGATGTAACTCAGAAATTAGATGTGCAGGTAAATGCAGGATCTCCGCCAGATATTGCATTCATAGGTTCTGACGGCCTTTCCAAATATGTAGATTCCGGCATGGCAGTGGATATTTCCAAGTATGCTGATGAAGAAATGATGAGTGATTTTGATCCGGATATTTTGAATTACTTCAAAAATGGGGATGGAATGTATGGGTTCCCGGCCTATTGTGAGGTGCAGTGTATCGGCGGCAACCGTCAGTTCCTGGAGGATGCAGGTATTGAATGGAAGAAAGTACAGCAAGAGGGATGGAGTTATGACGAATTTCGGGAATCGATCAGTAAGGGGGTAGTGAAAGATGGGGATGCCGTCAGCCGTTATGGGTTCCTGTTTGCATGCTCAGGCGTGGCGGCAAAGGATTATTTCAGTATTTTTGTGAGAAATGCAGGGATGCCGTCAGCATTTGATAAGGATTTAAAATATGCATATACCAGTTCTAAAATGAAAAGCTATCTGGAGGATCTGCGTGCTTTAATTGATGATGGATCTATGCCAAAAGAACTGGGAAGTATAGATGCCGGAAAACGTTGGAATATGTTTCTAACCGGACAGACAATGATTACCGGAAAAGGGCTGTCCTCTTTTGAAAAAAGTGCATCCGACAATAATGAAAAACTGAAAAATAAGGACAGCAGTGCAGTAGAAGACAGTATGGAATTAGACTACATTGTTCTTCCTGTACCGGTTTTTGAAGGCGGAGAACAACAGGCATATGGAGCAGTGGACGGATACATCTGCCTTACCGGAGAAAGAAATCCGGATGAAGCCCATCTGAAAAATGTGGCAAATGCAGCTTATTACCTGGCAAGCGGGGAACGTGCAGCGCAGACCTGTCAGGAATTATACCTGAATCCAATCTGTGAAAGCGGTCGTAAAGCATATGAAGCGCTTACTCCGATTGAAAATAAGAATGAAGATAATACGAAAGCAGTGCAGAAGCTTTTGACACAGGTTGGTGAAGCAAGACCGGATATCCCGGCTGAATTAAGTGCAAATGCAATCAAAATCGAAGATGAAGTCATTGTACCTAAATTCCAGGGATTACTGGCTGGTGAAGTATCACCGGAAGAGATGTATCAGGCGATTAAGGATGCGGCATATGAAAGGTTTGGCGAGGATGGCTGTGTAAATAATTAAGCATAAGGGGGTGCTGCGGCAGGCATTTCGACACTTACTGGCGTTGGTTTGTGCAGCATCCCCTGGAAAGAGAGAAGACGATGACGAATAAAAAACATAAACTGAAAAAAGATGCTCTCTGGGGTTATATTTTCATTCTGGTACCCCTTACAACCTTTATTATTTTCACCCTGTATCCGGTTATTTCTGCGGCTGTCACCAGTTTTCAGCATTATAAACCGCTGAATACGACCTGGGTGGGCGCCCAAAATTATGTGTCCACTTTTAAGAATGCATTGTTTTATAAAGCACTGAAAAACACGCTGGTTTATACGGTCTTTGCAGTTCCCATTTCCATGTTTTTATCCTTTGCCATCTCTTTATTTATTCTGCCATTTAAGAAAAGGACACAGACCGTATTCAAAGCGGTGTTCTACCTTCCGGCAATTGCCTCCGGAGTGGCACTTTCTTTTGTGTGGAAATGGATTTATGATCCCCTGCCCACCGGGCTGTTAAACAGCATACTTCATATTCTGGGTATCAGTAACCAGAACTGGCTGGGAAGTTCTAAGACAGCAATGGCATCGCTGATTATTATGGCTGTTTTTTCCGGTCTGGGCACCAGCATTATTATTTATATCGCGGCTCTTCTTGGAATTGATTCTACATATTATGAAGCTGCGGATATCGACGGGGCATCCTTTTTCCAGAAGGTGCGCTATGTGGTGTGGCCCATGGTGAAACCGACCACAGTATTTCTTGCTATTACCGGTGTCATAAATGGGTTCCAGTCATTTCAGAATGCATACCTGATGACTGGCGGAGGACCGGATAACGCGACCACCATGGCTGGACTTTTGATTTTTAACCGTGCATTCAAATACTTTGAATATGGGGAAGCCTGTGCCCAGGCATTAATTCTGGCTGTAATTATTGCGGTATTTGCAGTATTCCAGTTCAAACTAAGTGCCAATGACGTGGAATATTAGCGTGTCTGAAAATTGAAAGAATATTATGATATAGAAAGGAAGCCACAAAGATGGGATTATATAAAAACTACGGAAAGAATCAAAGATATCGGAAAATCCTTAGAAATTTGCTGCTGGCTCTTTTGCTCGTTACCATTGCAGTGCTTACCATTTTTCCGATTTATTATATGGTAATTTCCTCCTTTGGAGCGCCGACGGAAGCCGGGGGAGCCAGCTATTCACTGATCCCCAGGAGTTTTTCACTGGATTCTTATAAGTTTTTCTTCGGCTACAGCAAATACTCTCTCAGGTGGATTTTAAATTCACTGATTGTGGCGTCCGCTGTGACGGTAAGCAATGTAATTTTTGCAAGTCTGGCCGGGTATGCATTTGCGAAGCTGCGTTTTCCAGGGTGCAAATTTTTCTTTTTCCTGTTATTAGTGGCGATGATGGTGCCCTATCAGGTTACCCAGGTACCCCTCTATATTCTGGTGGTGAATGTACTGAAGATACAGGATACTTATGTTGCTTTAATCGCACCAACGCTGATTACCTGTTATAACGTATTTCTGGCGAAACAGTTCTTTACATCACTTCCTACATCGATTATGGAATCGGCCAGGATAGAGGGATGCAGCCAGCCGATGATTGTGTGGAAGATTGTGGTACCACTCTCAAAGACCATATTGTCTGTTATGGCGATTATGACATTTTTAGGAGAATGGAATACGTTCTTCTGGCCGTTTCTGGTTTCGAACCAGGAATTTATGCAGACGATTCAGGTGGGGCTTAAGAATTTCAGCTTCGCAAATACGACTTATTTTGCTCCGATGATGGCAGGTGCAACAGTTTCGGCACTACCGATGTTTATCCTGTTCTTCGCACTTCAGAGATACTTTCTGGAAGGAGTAACCGTGGGGGCAGTGAAAGGGTAAGGTCTGAAAGTGTGAGTAGTGAAAGTGTGAGTCGTAAATGAGAGCAGTGAAAGAGAGAGCCTGGTTCAGCCAGGAAGGGGGATATGACAGAAATGTATGAAAAAGCATGGGAAGAGCAGTACCTGCTGGCAATTGATGGAGGGGGAACGAAAACGGTAATTTTAACGGCTGACTGTATGGGCAGAATTATTTCCAGACTGGAAGCCGGCCCCCTGAACATGAATGGTCAGAAAGAAGAGGCAGTGCAGAGCATGCTGCTGGGGGCATTAGCCTGTTTGAAGCAGCAGGGTTTTCCGCCGGATAATTGTATGAAGATTGGTATTGGAACCGCTGGGATCAGTAACCCGGTGGTATCCGGTTTTTTAGAAGAAACCTGTAAAAAAGCAGGTTTTTTATGTGAAGTTGTCTTATTTGGAGATCATGAGACTGCATTGGCGGCGTCATTTCCTTCGTGTAAAGGCTGCATATTAGTCGCCGGCACAGGGTCTGTCTGCATGGGGATAGGCGCAAATGGCATTTTGTACAGGGCGGGGGGCTATGGGCATTTGATTGATGATGGCGGAAGCGCTTATTTTATTGGGAGAGAGATTCTGTCTGCAGTTGTACAAAGTGAAGATTGCAGAGAGAAGAAAACCCTGCTTGGACAGATGGTTTATGATCATTTACAGATAACCGGTATAGAAGAAATGATCCGCTGGGTTTATCAGGAAAAAAGAACCAAAGGCGAAATTGCTTCACTGGCGGTTTTGTGCGGGGAAGCAGCTGAAAAAATGGATAAAACAGCCTGTGAAATACAAAACAGAAGCGCAGAAGAACTTGCAAAGCTTGCAAAATCTGTGCTGCGCCGGATGCCGGAGGAACATAATCTGGTATTTGCCGGAAGCGTCCTGCTGAAAAATAAAGATATCTGCCGACAGACAAAGGAACGGATACTGCTGGAATTCCCGGACCTTCGTGTGAAACTGGCAGAGACGGAATCGGCAGAAGGAACTTTGAGAATGCTGTTGAAAAGAAAGGCGGAGACAAAATGAAGAAATATCTGGCAGTGGACATAGGAGGCACCTTTTTGAAATACAGCCTGATGAACCGTAATTATCAGGTCTTAGAGGAAGGGGAGGAACCTACTTTAAAGAATCCGGAACAGTTCCTGGAACAGATAAAAATGGTGGTGAAACCATATCAGCAGGAAATTTGCGGGGTGGCTGTCTGCATGGCTGGATTTATTAATCCGGTAACGGGAGAAAATACGGATTACAGTGTAGGGGAAAATTTCAGGAAGTACAATCTGAAAAAAGAACTGGCAGATATCTTTAAAATACCTGTGATGATTGAAAATGACAGTAATTGCGCCGCTGTAGGAGAGTTGGTAAAAGGTTCTGGTCAGAACATACAAAACTTTTGTATGCTCACCTTTGGAACTGGTATCGGCGGGGCAATGATTATAAATGGACAGTTGTACCGGGGAAGCCATTTTAAGGCTGCAGAAGCAGGGTTAGTGAAACTTGGACATACGTCAACTGATTTGGAAAGTGCGGGAGCCACTTCAGCGCTGGTCAGGAAAGTATCCCTTGCGCTGGAAAGAGAAGTGGATGGGATCTATGTCTTTGCCCATTTAGATGATCCGGAGATATCACGTATTTACCGTGCGTGGCTGGATAAAACGGCAATGGTTACCGGCAATGTGGCGATGCTTCTGGATCCCGAAAAAATGCTGATTGGCGGCGCAGTTTCCCACCAGCCGAGGTTCCTCACGGATCTCTCAGAGGCGGTCTATTGCCTTTATCCCCAGTTAAAGGAATATACGAAAATTGAGGCGTGCCGCCTGGGCAATCAGGCGGGAAGAATAGGTGCTTTGTATTTGTACAGGATGGCATATGAAGTGGAGGTAAAGAATCTTGGCAGAGAAGAATGAAAAGAAGGAATTTTCACAGCGTTCAGGGGAGTCAGAAACACAGAAATCAGGAATGCAGAAATCCGGAATGCAGAAATCAGGAATGCAAAAGTCAGGAATGCAGAAATCAGGAATGCAGAAGTCAGGAATGCAGAAGTCAGAAAAGCAGACCCCCCGGGGTATCAAAGTAGTTACCATCGGTGGTGGTTCCAGCTATACGCCGGAGCTGGTGGATGGTTTTATAAAACGATATGATGTACTGCCGGTCAGAGAACTATGGCTGGTTGATATTCAGGAGGGATCAGAAAAAATGAATACGGTTGCCGGACTTGCAAGAAGGATGGTAAAGCGGGCACAAATCCCTATGGAGATACATACAACCCTGGACCGGAGATCGGCATTGGCAGGAGCGGATTTCGTCACCACCCAGCTTCGGGTGGGGCAGCTGGAAGCGCGGATAAAGGATGAAAGGATTCCTCTGGCCCACGGTATACTCGGGCAGGAAACCAACGGAGCCGGCGGGCTTTTTAAAGGCTTGAGAACGATTCCCGTCATTGCTGATATATGCCGTGATATAAAGGAAATATGTCCCGATGCATGGCTGATTAATTTTACAAATCCGGTGGGCATGGTGATGGAAGGAATTCACCGGTATACGGACTTTCAGAAAATCATCGGTCTTTGTAATGTGCCGATAGGCATGCATAAAGCAATTGCAGATCTGCTGGAACGCCCTGTGGAAGAAGTACGGGTTGATTTTGGGGGATTGAACCACATGGTATTTGGCACCAGAGTAGAAGTGGACGGAATGGATGTAACCAAAGAAGTGTTAAAGCTTTGGGGAGACCAGAGCGTTCAGAATATAACTTCCATATCCTGGGACCCTGATTTTGTGGAAGAACTGGGAGTCATTCCCTGTTCCTATCACCGGTATTATTATATGACAAAAGAATATCTGGAGGAGGCTTTGGAGAAATACAAAAAGCATGAAGTACGGGCTGAATTTGTCAAAGCTGTTGAGGATGAATTGTTTGCGCTGTATAAGGATCCTGCACTCTGTGAGAAGCCAAAGCAGCTTGAAAAACGTGGAGGGGCTTATTACAGTGATGCTGCATGCAGTCTGATCAGTTCCATTTATAATGACACAGGGGATATTCAGGTGGTAAATACGGTGAACCGTGGTGCCATCGAAAACTTTGAAGAGGATGAAATTGTAGAGGTGAGCTGCCGCATTACCGCCAATGGACCGCTACCGATTAAAATTGGCAGGCTGCCGGGAGCGGTAAATGGCCTCATTCAGCAGATTAAATCCTTTGAAATCGCAGGATGTGAGGCGGCATTTATGGGAGATAAGAAAAAAGTTCTGCTGGCGCTGATGATTAATCCACTGGTCATGTCCCAGAAGACAGCCCGGGCAGTCATGGATGAATTATTTGAGGCGCACAGAGATTATCTTCCGCAGTTTAGAGTGTGAAGATGGCTGGAATGAATTTTAAGACACGATCTAGGGGAGGTATTCAATGAAAATAACAGAAATAGTAACCGGGAGCAGGGAGTCGGAACAGGCATACATGATGTTTAGCCAGGCTTGCAAAGAAAAAGAAATGCTCCATTTGCCCCTGTCAAGAGAAACATTTGAGGATAAGTTTCTGAAGCAGAAAGAGGGGATGGAGAAAATTACACTCCTTCTGGATGACGGTATTGCATTTGCATCAGGCGTTGTGGACCATCTCACAGGGAAGCTGTTTGTAACAATGGTAATAACTGATAAATCCTGCCGAAGAAAAGGCTTTGGCAGAGCAGTATTGTCTGCTTTAGAAAAGCAGTTAATGGAACGCGGGCATAAGACGGAGCTGGAAATATCCTTTTTTAGTCCGGTAGGGCTGCCCTGGGGCGTTCCGGGGAAAGAAGCAGTAACCCATCCGAACACACCCGGCGTGGACATTCAATCGGATGCATATATATTCCTGAAAAACTGCGGATACCGGGATTTTGCCATGCAGAATAGTTATTATCTGAATCTGTATGATTATCAGGCTCCCAATGAAATGGATGAGAAAAGTATCCAACTGTCTGAAGAAGGATTTTCATTTACCTTCTTTGATCCCAGCGTTCACCGGGGCATGGAAAAGATGATGCAGGATTTTCAGAATCCTCTGTGGGAAAAGGAGATACTAAACGCAACTCTGTCAGACAGCAATATTAATGCACACGGAAATAAAGGAGGGAGGCCGATTCTGGTTCCGGTGTATCAGGGGCGGGTCTGTGGATTTGCAGGACCTCTGGATGTGGAGGAAAGTAAAAGAGGGTATTTTGCCGGTATCGGCATTGATGAGGCGTTCCGGGGAAAAGGTCTGGCTAAAGTTTTGTTTTGCTTCTTATGCAGCGGGCTGAAGGAAAAAGGTGCAGAATATATGACGCTGTTTACAGGGGAAAATAACCCGGCAAGAAATATTTATGAATCCGTGGGATTTTCCATAATACATACGTGGGCAGATATGAGAAAACGTTATTTATAGGGAGGATCAAGGTTGAAAAGGTTGAAAGATAATTAGGAAAGGAAGCCACGGAGTGATTCTTTCAATTTGATTTGTGACGCAAAGCTGCCAGAAAGCAATTTTAAGAAACGCTCTTGTGCGTATATGTATGGAGACGAATAAAAAGCAAAAAACAATTATGGCAATAGGCGGTCATGTGGGCGATGCGGAATTAACTTGCGGAGGCGTGTTGGCGAGCCTGTCTTTAAGGGGATACCGGATCGTTACGGTGGCATTGACCGGAGGAGAGCGGGGAAATCCGCCCCATCTTTCTCCACAGGAATACCGCATACAGAAAGAGAGTGAAGCAGCAGAATTTGCACAGATATTAAAGGGTGAGGCTCTGGTTTATCCCTATGTGGATGGGGAACTGCCTGACAGTGAAGAAGTGAGACTCAGGCTTTGTGATGATATCCGGAAATATAAACCGGCAGCAATTATGACACACTGGAAATACAGTATGCACAAGGACCATGAGCTGACCCATAAAATAGTAAAAGATGCATGGTTTTATGCAGGGCTTGCAGGTCTGGAAAGAACAGAGGATGCCTGGTTTGCAAAAGGTCCTTATTATGCCCAGAACTGGGAAGACGCAGCACATTATACTCCATATTTATATATGGAAGTAACAAATGAGGGGTTTGCTTTATGGAAAGAGGCTATATCGAAACATTGGTTTGCTGTAAACAGCCCCAGTTTTCCATATATGGAATACTATGCGCATTTGATGAGATGCAACGGGTGTCTCGCAAGAAAAGAATATGCTCAGGCATTTACCGTAGAGGAAGAAGCTAAGAAACTGGTTTTGCAGGAGTTTTAGGTTTTAGGTGTTCTTGGGGGTGTTTTATGATAAAGAGATGGGAGGTTTGAGAGAAAATGATTCGAAATGGTATAGATTCTATTGATGATTACAAGGGGTGGTTTACTGGTAAAAGGCTTGGGCTGATTACTTCGGTTTCCGGTGTAGATAAAAGGCTGGTATCCACTATTGATATTTTACGGGAGAAATTTATGCTGACAGCGCTTTACAGCCCGGAACATGGTGTCCGGGGAAATGTGGATGCAGGAGGCGATGTGGGGGCCTATGTGGATCCTTATACAAAGATTCCGGTTTACAGTTTATATCGCAAAGATTCTAAGCGGTTTACAAAGGAAATGCTGGATCGGGCAGATACTCTGGTCTATGATATTCAGGACCTGGGGGTGAGATATTATACGTTTATTTCAACGATGTATTATGCAATGCAGGAATGCGAGAGATACCAGAAGGAATTGATTATTCTGGACCGCATAAATCCCCTTGGGGACAAAGCGGAGGGGACTTTGCTCCGGGAAGAATATGAGAGCTTTGTCGGTGCATATACGCTCTGTATGCGGTACGGACTGACTATAGGAGAACTGGCAGATATGATATATCAGGAACAGGGTTATCATTTTGAGCTGAAGGTTGTCCCGGTACAAGGCTGGGAGAGGAATTGGATGTTTCCCGATACAGATAGCATATGGGTAATGCCCAGCCTTGGGATACCCAGGTTCGATACAGCACTTTTATATCCCGGGACCTGCTTGTTTGAAGGAACCAATCTCTCTGAAGGCAGGGGGACATCTGCACCTTTTGAAATAATCGGAGCACCTTTTGCAGACGGATATAAGCTGGCAAAGCATATGAACATGAAAAATTTGCCTGGAACCATATTTTCGCCGGCATATTTCACACCTTTTAGCTCAAAGCACCAGGGAACGGCATGCGAAGGAGTCCATATACACATTACGGACAGGAATGCATTTTGTCCGGTGGAAACCGGTCTGCAATTGTTGTTTGCTTTCCGGGATTATTATCCGGGAGAGTTTGCCTTTCTGCCACCCTATCAGGATGGTGCAAGAAGCATGATAGAGTTACTTTTTGGCAGCGGAAAAATCCTGGAAGAGGGGCAGCAGGCGGAGGAACTGCTTTGCGGACTTGCCAGAGACAGCAGTAAATTTTATAAAAGAAAATCTAAATTTCACAGGTATTAAATGAAGCAGAAGGGAAGCGTCAGAAAGCAGTCTCAGACCCCCCCCCGGTACACCATGAAATAGCTTTAAGGAATACAAGGAGATTATGATGGATTTAAAAAAATTGGAAAATTTAGATCAGAAAATAGGACAGTTGATTGTTACCGGATTCCCGGGCAGTAAACCGGATCAAGCATTTTTGGATTTAGTGAAAAAGGATAAGGTTGGAAATGTTATTTTCTTCTCTTACAACATAAAGAGTAAGGAACAGGCGGCAGCTCTGTGCAGGCAATTGCAGGATTTCATCCTGGAAGAGACCGGGGTTTTGCCCTTTCTTAGCGTTGACGAAGAAGGAGGCGTGGTATCCAGACTGCCTGAAGATGCAGCTGTGCTTCCATCTGCAATGGCGCAGGGGAGAGCTGAAGCGTGTTTGCAGCCTGCAATGTATGACCCGCAGATGCCAGAAAACGATTTACAGGCACACCCCGGGGAATGGGATCCCATTTATCATGGGTCTAAAATTGTAGGAGAAGAATTAAAAGCACTAGGCATAAATTTTAACCTGGCTCCGGTACTGGATATAAACAGCAATCCGCGAAATCCCGTAATTGGAGTCAGAAGTTTTGGAAATGATCCCGCTTTAGTCAGCAAATGTGCTGTACAGGCGGTACGTGGATATCAGGATGCCGGGATTCTATGCTCAGGAAAGCATTTTCCGGGACATGGGGACACGGATGTCGATTCCCATCTGGGCTTGCCTTCTGTAGATAAGAACCGGGAGCAGTTAGAGAGGGAGGAACTTTTGCCCTTTCGAACTGCCATTGCAAAAGGGATTCCTGCCCTTACGATTGCACATATGCTTCTGCCGGCATATGAACCTGAAAAAATCCCATGTACAATGTCTAAGAAAGTCATAACTGGTTTACTCCGGGATGAGCTGCAGTTTAAAGGGCTGGTAATTACCGATTGTATGGAAATGGATGCCATCCGGAAGTATTACGGGACACCGGCAGGTGCAGTAGAAGCTCTGCGGGCAGGGGCAGATCTAATCTTTATATCCCATACAGCATCGGTAGTCCATGAGTCCATACAGGAAATCAAGAATGCTGTAGATGACGGCAGAATTGAAATGAGCAGAATAGATGAAGCGCTGCAGCGGGTTTTGCAATATAAAGCATTATATGCCGGAGAACCCCCAGAAAAAAAACATGGGACAAAAATTAAAAAAAATCACACTGCACAAGCTGACTTCAACTCTGGTCAGCCGATGGATTTAAAGCTTGTGGGAACAGCTGACCAGAAAAAGTTCATGGAAGAATTTTACAGAAAATGCATTGATCTCTATAAACCAGAAGGAATGGATAAAATGAAAGTCGGACGAATGCCGTTATGGATCGGACCATATCCGGCAAGGACTGCCCTGGTGCAAAATGAAGCGGACAGCAGCTTCGCTTTTTCATCCTATCTGAAAGCGAAGTATGGCGGTGATGCTGTATATATGTCATTAAATCCAACCCTGGATGAAATAGACATTATATTAAGCAAAACAAATTCATGCAGTGCTATAGCGGTGGGCACTTTAAATGCCCATATGAATCCCGGGCAGGCCGAACTGGTTGCCAGACTGGCGGCTAAACTGGAAAAGGCGGGAAAACCTATGGCAGTAGCAGCCCTTAGAAATCCTTATGATCTGGAGCAAATGCCGGAGAATATTTTTCGGGCAGCACTATATGAGTACAGTGAAAGGGCGTTGAAGGCTTTTTGTGATCTTGCTTTCTTCTATTAATTATTTTTATCTTATGCATAATTACAATTATTTATCCGGCTGTGCATTGACACAGGTTTCATAAAAAGTTATACTTTTTATTGGAAATATGATGTAATAACGTATTTGCAAAAAGATATCGGAGATGTTTTCTATAATTGAATTCACAAAGATAGAGAACAGGAAAAGGGCTGTAAAAAGCCTGATTAATAGGAGGATTTTTAATAATGAAAACAATTGGTTTAATTGGAGGCATGAGTTGGGAGAGCACGGTTACATATTATCAGATCCTGAACAGAGTGGTGAAAGATAAATTAGGTGGTCTTCATTCTGCCAAATGTTTATTATACAGTGTAGATTTTCAGGAAATAGAAGAATGCCAGGCTAACGGTGAATGGGAAAAAAGCGGTAGTATACTGGCGGAAGCAGCAAAAAATCTTGAAAAAGCAGGTGCTGATTTTATTATCATCTGTACCAATACAATGCATAAAGTAGTACCCCAGATAGAAAAGGAAATAGAGATACCAATTCTTCACATTGCAAAAACTGCTGCGGTGGAATTAAGAAGACAGGGGATTGATAAGGTGGGCCTTTTGGGGACGAAGTATACTATGCAGCAGGACTTTTATAAGGAGAACCTGAAAGAGAAGCAGGTGGATGTAATCATCCCCGATATCCAGGATATGGAAATAGTTAATTCGGTCATTTACAAGGAGTTATGCCTGGGAATTATATCGGAGAAGTCCAAAAGAGAATACTTGAGAATTATCGGCGGACTAATGAAAAAGGGTGCTCAGGGTATTATTCTTGGATGTACGGAAATCGGTTTATTAGTGAAACAGGAGGATACAGAGATTCCTGTGTTTGATACTACTTATATACATGCCAGACAGGCGGCTATGCTGGCGATGGAAGAGCGGGTTTTGATATAGGTAATATGTTAGGGGCGTTGGAAAATAGAACTGGTATCTATTTTTCAACGCCTTATTTTTATACATTAAGCAAGAAATTCAAAAGTCAGCTAACCAATCAATTTTCGGCACGTATAGCTGTATACTCTGGCTTGTTTGATAAATATGACATAAAGTCTACCTTTCAATACATTATAAAGCCGTATATCATCAGTATAGTATATAATAGAAAAATTATATTACAATAAAATATAATAATTAAGTGGAAAAATTGTATTATAAATTTTTGAAAAGAGGAAAGCAAATGAATCAAAAAATTCTACAGTTAGTCGGAAATATTGAACAAGTAATCGTCGGGAAAAAACTCTCTGTCATAAAAGTAGTTCTTGCAATGTTGTGCAATGGACATGTATTGATAGAAGATGTGCCAGGTACCGGGAAAACTCAACTAATACTTGCTTTATCCCAGTCGGTTGCCGGTGTATTTCACCGGTTGCAGCTGACGCCCGATATTATGCCTTCAGACATTATCGGTTATACCATGATTGATCCCGAGACAAAGAAGATGGTGTATCGGGAAGGTGTGGTCAATTGTAATTTCCTTCTGGCGGATGAGATCAACCGGGCTTCGCCAAAAGTGCAGTCGGGATTATTGGAGGTCATGGAAGAAAATCAGATCAGTGTTGATGGAAAAACTTATCCGCTTCCAGAACCCTTTATCACTTTTGCTACTCAGAATCCCGTTGAAAACTATGGTACTTATCATTTGCCGGAAGCTCAGATGGACCGGTTTTTCATGAGATTATCCATAGGTTATCCAAATCATGCAAGTGAAATGGAAATTTTGAATAAAAACAGCGTGAGAAGCTTAAAAGCAGCATTGAATCCGGTATGGAGCATTGAAGATGTAACGGCTATGCAAAAGGAGGTTGAGCAGGTCCGGGTCCAGGACGAGGTTAAGAAATATATTCTGGATCTGGTTCAGGCAACCAGGTCTAATGAGAATGTCTCCCTGGCAATCAGCCCAAGAGGGAGCATCAGTCTCTTTAAAGCGGCAAAAGGCCTTGCCTATATGGATGACCGTGACTATGCAACGCCCAATGATGTAAGGGCGATTGCGGTTGATATCCTGGCTCATCGAATGATCCTTTCCAGAAAAGGAAAGGTAAAATTTAAAGATTCCAGAGCATTTATTAACTATTTACTGGAAAATATTTCAGTGACATCTTAGAAAAGAAAAATTATGGGAAAAATTAAAATATATAAATTAAAAGAATACTTACTTACCGGTCTTGGAATTATTATAATCGGCTTGTTTATTGATATGGATTTTTCACTGGTTTTCTTAGGGATGTATCTGGCTGCTCCGATCCTGTCAATTGGCGGTGCGTTTGCAGTAGTGAAGAAGCTTGAAGTTTCCATAGACATTCAGAAAACTGTTCTCCTAAAAGGGGAGAAAGGGAAAATATCGGTTACCGTAACGAATCACAGCCTGCCGCCGGTTCTCGGTCTGGAGGTTATCTTAACCGAAGAGAACCATATACAATATTTGGGTAAAGACCGGTATCATTTATCAATTGGCGGCAGGCAAAGCCTGTCATATGATAAAGAATACCAGGCTGTCATGTGGGGAGAGTGTAATCTGAAAGCAGCATATGTAACCGTAACAGATTTATTTGGATTTATCAGTTTTCAGGAAGCGGTTGCTGATCATGAGAAGATTAAAAAAACAATCAAGATTGTACCGGATATTCCGGATGTACTGATAGAAGATGAGTGTATATGGAACTGCTTCAGGATTGCAGATGATACTCAGGATGAAAAAGAATCCAGGGAATCTTTAGATCAAAGATCAGCCATGCCCGGATATGAATACCGGGAATATCAGCCGGGAGATCCCATCAAAAGAATTAACTGGAAATTATCAGAGCGCAGAGGAAAATATATGCTGCGTTTGGATGACTACGCCATGTGTTCCCCCCCGGTCTTTATACTGGATGCATATGTGGATACGGATGCCTGGCCGGAGATCCAGAGAAGCCAGATAATTTATATGCAGCAGCGGGTTCTTGAGGGGATGCTGGGAACGATAAAGGAATTTATAGAAAATGGATCTGGCTGTGAACTGTACTGCTTTTTTGAAGGAGAAATCCAGCAGATATCTTTAAATGCAATGGAAGATCTGGGAGCTCTGCAATGGAAGATGTCCAGGTTTCAATTTGAGCATAACAGCTATCGCAGTTTCAATTTATATGATCGGATTCCGGATAGCAGAGGCGGATATATAATCTTTACGGCAGGCATGAATGCAAGGCTGAAATCCCAAATTAAAATTTTGGGTAATCAGGTGATAACGGTTATCGGCGGAGAAAATCTGCTTACTGTGCCGGATATGTTTCTGATTACGGAAGAATTTCATTTACAAAGAATTACTGGATAAGGGAAGAAAGGAAACATTTATGCTGAACACAATGAAAAAGAACGGAGTACCCCTTGTATATGCAACGTTTGTCTGCGGTATTATCCTGACTTTATACATACAAAATATCCTGGTTTGGAGTATCGTTGTCTTATTATTTCAGGCAGTGTTATTTTGTTTCTTTTATTTTATTGAAGAAGATAATACCAGGAGAGGAACGCTATACTATTGTCTGGGATTAGCTTCCGTGTTTATCATCGTATGGGTGTGCTGTATGGCAGCAGGTAAAACGGTCAATGAATTCAAAGACATTATTTTTGGCGGCGTTTATACGACGAATATTTTTCTGCAGACTGGAATCATGGTATTTATATGTTTTGTGATCGGATCGCTGGTTTATTACTGTTCCAATGTGATACAAAATAGTCTGCTTAATTTTTTGATTGTAATTATGCCTATGCTGCTTTTTCTTAAAACAGGCAGAATATTTTCCAGTGTATATATCATAACTCTATGCTTCATGTACTTTATGACAATCCTGCATTGCCGCCAGATGCGGGAAGAGAGCAATTATACATATATAATTACGAAAGAGTATAAATGGTACGCATTTTTACTGCTTGGCATTCTTATTCTTCCGGCTTCTTTGATGCCAAAAGGATATCTGGCGCCCTTTGGAGAGGAATTTAGAAACCTGGTGATGTTTCAGATGGATGTAAACTCAAATGCAAATCTGGGACACCTGAATAAACAGTCAGGGAACAGCAATGGAAATGAGGATTTAGATGATCAGATTTTACTATATGTATATGCGGATGAACCGCTTTACCTGGAACGCCAGTTTTATACTTTTTATAACTGGGACAACCATAGCTGGGAAATGAAAGAAAGCGATAGTTTTGAGGGGCTTGATATTCAGCAGAATCCTTTTAATATGGAAGAATTGTATACTAAAATAGATGAAATTTTATTAAATAAAAAGGAGCTGAAGCAAAGTTTCCCAGGTGTGCAGCCGGAACTTTCTAAAGCAATAAACTCTGTTGAAAAAACGGTTTACCTGGAGCCACTGATGAACTTTACCATGCTGCCTCACCCGCCGTATTCTTATGCGGGTAAATTGGAGATGGAATTACAGCAGCCGGTGTTATGGGATGCGAACAAAATGATGGCAGTCAATGGAAGTACATCATACCCTTACACAGTGAAATATATGAAGAACGAACTGACAGAACCGGATAATATATTAAATTTTCTATCTGAACTGAATGAGGATGCATATAACAGATTAATAAAAGTATTTGATGATGAATATGTGGACTATTATGAAGCATTTTCTTTTGCCTATTCAGATCATATCAAAAGACAGTTTGACTATTATCCGGATTATTTAAAAGAAAAGGCATTGGAAATTACATCAGACTCCAAAACCGATTATGATAAAGCAAAAGCCCTGGAAAAATATTTTCATGAAGGAGATTATATCTATGATGCTTCCTATGTACCGCCGGATTACGGACCAGAGTATTTCATGGAGAACAGTAAACGTGGAGCCTGTACCCAATATGCAACGTCCATGGCGTTAATGGCTCAGACACTTGGCTTGAATGTCAGATACATGGAAGGTTTTAAGGTCAGTGAATATGATGAGAAAAAAGGTGCATATGTTGTCAGGACAAAAAACTCCCATGCGTTTGTGGAAATATTTATTAAAGGTCTGGGCTGGATGGTTTTTGAACCCACAGTATCCTTAAGCCAGGAATATGAAGATAAACCGGCAGATACAGTAACAAAATGGTGGGAAAACATTACCTTTCAAAATATACTGGTTATCATAGCTTTTGTGTCAATAGGTCTCAGCCTTCTTATGATTATCCGGACATTAGGGAGTGAATTATGGTTTCGGTTCCATATATTATTTTGTACAAATGAGCAGTCTGTAAAAATGGTATATCATAGATTATGGAAGATTATTTTAAAAAAAATGAAGAAAAAAGCAATACTGGGAAGTAACGATTTAATCCAGAGTGTTCAACGTGGATATGGATATGACTGCACTGTAATCGGACAGATATTTGACCGAAGCACGTATGGAAAAACGCTGGTATCCGGAAAAGAAAAACGGGAAGTTATACAATGTTATAGACATTTGTACAGATTAATAAAAAAGAAGAAAAACCCAGATTTTGCATAAATGATTAGTAAAAAGACAGCATACAGCATGATTGGATTATACCCGGTTCTAATCTGATTCCATCATCATTTTTCTGGGGGATAAAGTTGAAGGCAGGGTGTGAACAGCATTGGTCACACCCTGCCTTGTTTGGTACTATCTATTTCCCACATCTGCATATCCCACTTTGTGGCAAGCCATTCTCATTTTTGTGGCAAGCCGTTTTCATTACAGGATAAAAAATTAATTCTCTTTTGTCTCGCCGCTGTCAGATTCTGAATCATCTTCATCAGGCTGTGAATTTATAGTTTCAGTAAAACTGTACAGATAGTCAAAATCAGACAAATCTTTACACAATTCAATATATTGAAGTGAACTTTTATCAATCAATGAACGGAGACCCTCATACTCAGTACGAGCACAGCTTACAATATGTTCAACCTGATCTTCGGCACGGCCGATAATCTGATCATGCTTTTTATTAGCCAGTTCCAGTTTCATGTTTGCTTCAGTTAATATATTTGCTGCATCTTCTTTTGCCTTAATTATAATCCGCTCTGCTTTTTCATTTGCCTGATTTTCGGAAGTCTCTATTTTGGCTTTTGCTTCGTTTAACTGAGCTTCAATAGAGGATTTATAACGCTCTGTCTCCTGCATCATTATTCCATTTTTTTTCTGTAGTTCCAGTGCTTGTTCAGAGGCTTTTTCCTGTATGTAAAGAGCTTTCTTTTCAGCTAAAGCTAAAACTTTCTGAGCTTTTTGGTTAGCGTTTGTTATAGTTTCTTCTGCACTTTTTTTCGCTTTTGCCATTTCTGCATCTGCAAGATTCTTAATATTATCAAAATATTTTTCTGCATTTTCCTGAGCAGTAGAAAAAATATCAATCATTTTTTCAGTCTTCGGAACACGTGTATTATTTGCTGATAAATCTTTTCTTAACTGATTCACCTGGTCTTCCAAATTAGCAATCTTTTTTAAATGAGCCTTTTTTTCTTTAATTAAATTCTGTATATGGTTATTCATTCTTTCAGGATCATATTTAGGCGGTCTGCATGTAATGTCCTGGCCTGCAGTAAAAGGTTTTCTGGATTCTGAGTCCGGTGATTTTTCTTTAATGGATTCATTATTATTAATATTATTCTGTGATGCTTCGGGTTTCTTTTGGGGATTGATTTCAACCGTGGGACTATTTGTCTCTTCTTTTTTTGAATCATTCATAGAGGGAATAATGCTGCTTTGTACGGTGGGATAAGTGGTATCCTTAGTTTCAGCTTCAACAGGTATTTGATTTTCTTTTTTTACTGATAAATCCGTATTTTGAGATAACATGCTTTTTTGTTCTTGTTTTTGGTTTTCCTGATTCATTATTATGCTCCTTTTGTTTTTTATAAACTGAATTATTGATATGTAGTTTGAGATAAATTGATTTATTTGCAATGGAATCAAATCTGAGATATTTCAAAAATATAGTACAAAAATAACATAATTTAAAAATACAATGCATGAAAATGTATTAAAAAGCACATTTTGTGTATTAAAACATAGATAAGAAGTTGATATACCGCAATTTACATCGCAAATAATAAAAATATGTCGATTAATTTTCTATTCAGTACATATAGATCAATAGAACCACTATTTTTTGTTAGAATAATGTCTTAAAGAAATTGGGAAGAAATGAGGCTATGAAGGATAAAGAAAAAAAGATACAAAAGCAGGATGAGCAGAATATAGAGCAGAATATTAATATTTTAATTTGCAATGAAAACGAAAGCCTGATGAAAACATATAAAAATCTGCTCATATATATTGCTGAAAAAAATGGGTATGATGTGACGTTTGCCTTATATGAGAGTGGAAAAGAAGCCCTGTTTTGTGAAGAGGACAGGGCAAAAACACTCGATCTGATTATGATTGGATGGGAATACAGGTATTTAAGAGGGATAAATATTGCCAGGGCTTTTCGGAAAAATGAATGTGAGGCTGAAATTATTTTTTTAGGGATGGAAATTGAAAATATATTGGATTCCTTTCAGGTGAATCCTTTTTACTATTTTATAGAAAAGGAAGTCACTCATGGAAAATTCGAAGAAGTAATTATGAAATGCTTTCGGTTAATTCTAGACAAAAAAAATAATTCCCTGTGTTTTACTCAAAATGGAAAGTTGAACCGGATTAATATGAATCGGATCGTTTATATGAAAGTAGAGCATAGGGTAACGCAGATTTATTGCCAGGACAATCAGGAATATTCTTTTTATGAAAGCTTAAAAAATGTAGAGCAAAGCATTAAAAATGAGAACTTTGTCAGGATTCACAGGGGCTATATTGTGAATTTAAACTATGTGGACTGCGTAGATAAAGGTGAACTTTATCTTATGACCGGGGAAAAATTACCTGTTGCGAGAAATTATAAACAAGATCTTGTGGAGAGGATGATACAGCAGGAAAAGACAATACTGCTGTAAAGTGAAAAAGGAAGGTAGGAGGAGCATGCTAAACAAGAAAGGGTATACGGTTCCAATGGCGTTGGCATTAATGCTGTTGTTAATGGCATTTGCAGGCAGCCTTCTTTTGGTTGCCAGCTACAGATATCAAAGTACATTCGTGCGTCAAAAACAGGATCAATTATATTTATATGCAACGGCATTAGTTGAGGATGCGACTAAAACAATTGAAGAGGGGAAGTTAAACCAGCAGATTGCGCAGATGGTAAAAAATATTATTGTTACAGATCCGGGTAAATTGTCCCAGTATGCAAAAGTCTATAAGTTTCAGTTTGACCTGGGGGAAAATGCAGGCGGAGATAAAAAGTATTTAACAAATTCCTTTATACAGAATGATCTTGGGAAAGTTTACATGGATATGTCGGTTGCTTATGAACCCCAGGGTGCCGGCCAGATACTTCCGGATGATGCAAAGAATTATATAAGAATTGGAGACCGCTTAAAAGTAGAATACCGGATAAAGCTGACGGATATGGAATATCGCATAGCAGCTGATTACTATTGTTCTGCTAATGCGAATAAAAATCCCGATGGATCGGATGTGGAGCCTCCGCCATCTCTGGAACCTTTTATAAACATGAAATGGCAGTTAAATAAATATACCGGAAAACTATATACAACTTAAATTCGATTGGAGGGATAGTGTGTTCAATAAAATTATTAACATTTTCCGTAATAGTAAAGGTTCTGTTTTGATTGAAACTTTATGCGCATTTGCTGTTCTGACAATTGTAATTTCTTTTTTCAGCCTGAGTGTAATCAGTGCATCTACGTTATTTCGTAAATCGGCTGTGATATCCAGTGAATGGGAGAGGATATTCAGTAAAACAGTTGAAAAGGATTTTTCAACTTCGTTTACAAAAAGTACACCGGCATTTAATGTAGTAATGGTTATGAACAATATTAACAGAGAAGACATTATTCTTGCAGACAACTCCCCTTTGGGTACAGGAACGATTGATGTATCTACTGTAAATAGTGGGATGATTCCAACGGTAATCATGCTGAGAGATAAAGTGTTCTGCAGGTATGAGGAACCTGTAAAATCAGAAGCTTCCGTATCTGGCGGCAATGCATATATTTATACAATTGATAACAGGTAAACGATCCTGCAGATACATAAATTTAGTATAGAGAAGGTGATGAAAATAAAACAAAAATACATGGATAAACATGGATTTACCATAGTGGAATTTATTGTAACGATGGCTGTAATGTCCATATTTTTCTTAGGAGTCACTCTGATATTAACTTCAGGCAGCAAGATTTACCTTACAGAAACAGTCGCAGGAAATAATCAGGAGGCTGTCACCACGATTATGGATGATATCACTAATTATGTGATGTATGGCGAAGATGTGAGGGTCTTCTACCGTTTGTCAGAGGGAGAGACGAAAGTGTCCGGAAAAACCGTGGCAGGGGCAGCCGCCAGCTGGTTTGCAGAAGGAACTGAGGTTTATCTGGATCCTAAGGACGATAACCGGTTAATCTTTGACGATATGAACGGAACCAAAAATGCTGTTGCTTTACCTGGTTCCGGTGTTACCGGACAGTTAGTCTCAGGTGCAGAATTTTATGGTAACGGAATAGATCTGGGATATAAAAAAATTTATTTAGTGAGTAAAAAAATAGCAGCCGATAATTATCAGGGGGAATCCATTTATGGGCTGTCTTTTGGCGGTAAATATTACAGAGGGTTAAATTTGAAACTTCAAATCAGAGACAAGGGTGTTGTGGCAGGGGATGCTGGTAAAAAAGGGATTTATATGATTAAACTCACCGGAACCGGAAATATGGCTGTGGCATTATCGGAGGTATCGGTAGAAGGCTTAAATAAGAACTAGATGCAGGAAAGGAGACATCCCATGTCTGAACAGATTCAGAATGATATAGAAGCTAAGATTAACAGACTGCGTGAATTAGAAGTAAAACAGCAGTTAGAGATAAAAAAGAAAGTACATAGGAAGAGGGGAATCATCGGGATTGGAATAATATTAATGCTTGTTCTGCTGCTATTTGTCAGCGTTCAGTTTACTTATATCGCTGGACAATATTATACATTGAAGCGTCAGATAAACATAATGGATGAGCGAATACAGCAATTGGCCTCGGACATGCGGATGCAGGAGGGCAGAATAGAAGAAAGGAATACAAATAAGGATGGCGAAAAGTAAGATGAATAAAAATAAGATATTTACCTCTGCAAAAAAAATCTTTAAGTCCAGGGATGAACTGGAACAGGAAGAAGTGCTGGATATTGAACAACAGGATATTGCACAGGAGATAGAACAGTTAAGAGCAGAAATAAAAGCGTTCTATCTGGAACATCCGGATAAAGATCCTTCCATGCCGGATAAAATATATGTGAAAGATATGAATGAACTGGAAGAAAAGATAACAGAACATATTCCCAAAAAAGTAGTGGAAGATGAAATTGTTATAAAGAATATGATTGAGCAGGACGGACCGGCAGGATCAAATCCCTTAGATTTCAGCCGGATGAAGGAATATGATCTCCCAGATGAATACAGAAGCCAGGTGTTTTCACCGGATATTGTAGAAACGGATGTTATGGAGGAGCAGGATACCGTTGTTGAACGTAGTGATGAGAAGACTAATGCGGATACAATCAGAGAGTTATTCGGTGAAGAACTATATCAGGAAATGGGAGAAACTGCGAAGGATGAAGCGCAGAATATTATCGTTGAAGATAAAGTAAATGAAAATACAGCAGATCTTAATTCTGTGAAAGACAGCCTGGACCAGGATCTGCTCAAACAATTGCAGGAACTGCGCATGGAAGAAGGCCAGGATTCGGAATTGAAAAACAGAGTTTTCACTCATCAGGACTCATCAAAATATAAAAGCAATCATTCCGGTGAGGAATCCGGGCATATTGAGCAGGCAGAGCAGGAAGCGTTCGTGGGACAGATGGATGATGAAACTCAGAGTATGAGTGATCTGTTGAGCCGCCTTTTATCAGAGGGTAAATTAGAGGCAGATCTGCATAGCAAGGACAATCAGGAAGATAATGGAGATGTTTATATACCGGGACTGAATATGGAATCTGCAGAAAATACAGAAAAAGCAGAAGATGAAGATGAAAGCATTGAAATTACAGACACTAGGTCTGATGGAGAGCATGAAAGCTTGAATACCGAGGAACCGGGAGAAGTCCATGACAGCAATTTATCTGATTTATTTAGCAATTTGTTATCTAATGATCAGATAAGTGAAGCGGATGAATCACCGGAGACAGATACAGATGATACTGAGGAATACCGTAACAAAGTTTTTATATCTTCTGTCAAAGCGGACAAAAATATGCCTCGGCCGGAGTCTGCAGAGGATGGTAGAGTTGGAGGGCATGGTAATGAAAAAGCTAGGAACAAACCAGGTGACACGGTAATCCTCCAGGAGTATGGTGAAAATGGAGAGGAGCAGATAGAAATAGACTTTGATGGTCTTGCTGGAGAAGGACCGGATAATCAAGATTTATCTGATGATTTAGAAAGAAAAAGTGAAAGCCCGGCACCTGTTTCTATGGATAATAGTTTAAAACAGGAAATCGTGCCTGATTCTGGATCAGAGGGGCAAACAAATCCGATAACCAGTGGTGAAGATGAATCTTCCGCCAATCATGATATGGAATCAGCAAAGACACAAAGTAATGCACATGTGGAAGATGAATCTGAGGAAAGTAACACAAGTGAAGAAGTGATTACCGATGGAACTGAGAACAAAGATAATGTATCAGAAAATCATTCCCCGGAAAATTCGCGGGAAAAGCAAGTGCAATTAGATGAATATAGTGATGAAATCAAAATCGTTTCAGGAGAAAATGCAGATGAAATTCTAAAAGTGGAAATGGAAAGGAGGAAGAGTGAATCGGAGGATAATGAAGAAACAGACAGCGACAACCTGGGAATTAACAGTTCTATTGGTGATGAAACAACAGATCAGTTTGAAGTCATGGAAGATTTATTGAATTCGTTATTAGGGGGATCCGATTCTGGCATTGATCAGGAAGCCGAAGCTGTTGAAGAGTGCATGGACATGGAATCATCCGGACTGTTTCATAATGATTCAGAGCAAAAGAGTGACGTTGGAAAAATTAATGAAATGGAAACTGCTTCGGTAATTGGCACAGGTGAACATGCAGAACAGTTAAAAGGTAAATCCTCCAGTAATACAAATAACATAGAAGATATCTTGAATTTATTAATGGAAGATACGCAGGTTGGTCAGTCTGATTTACAGAATAATGAAAAGCAAAACATAGAAAAACAGAACATAGAAAAGCAGAACATAGAAAAGGAGAACATAAAAAAGCTAAACATAGAAAAACAGGACATAGAAAGCCTGGAATATATAGATGAGGACAAGGATTCTGCAGAAGAGAAAAAGAAGACAGAACCCACAAAACCTGTCTCTGCAGAAAAAAGAATGGAAGATGGAATTGCCGCTTATTTTCAGGAGGATCATGCAGCGGACATGCAGAAGGTAATACATAAAAAGATATCCGATCCGGTATCTGTGGCTGTACCGGAAAAAAAGAAAATAGTTGGGAAAGCAGCTAAGGAAGAAAATAATAAAAAACCTGCGGCAAAAAAAGTTCCGGAGGAAAGGATAACAAAAGAGAAGTTAACAAAAGAGAAGTTAACGAAAGAACAAAAACAGACAACTGCTGAAATAGTAAAAGCAGATTCTTCCAGTCATGCAGTAAAAGTGCTGACAGAGGAAAAGCGGCAGAGCCTGTTGTCCAGGCTGATACAAAAAATTCGAGAACTATTTAAGAAAAAGCCTAAATTGGAGATTGTCAGCCAAGAGGCTGTTATGGAAGAGAGTAACGTTTATAAAAGTCAGGAAAAAGAGACCTTTATTAATGGATTAATTACCGGTTCAGTCAGCGGAGATAACGTGACGCTGAATCCGCTGGCAGTTGTAAAGAAGGATGTCATTGCCCAGGGAAAGGTTCTTTGTTTATCTGGAGCAGCTATCATGGGGAAAGTAAGCTGTGATTCCATCGTTGTGGAAGGAACGGTATTTGGCGAAATAGAAGCAAGAGGAAAAGTAGTCATTAAAAATGATGCATTAGTTTTGGGAAATATCTATTCATCCGATGTAAGGATTACACAGGGGGCAATGGTACAAGGAGACATCTTTTTCAAAAATCCTGAAAGAAAGGGGAAATAGTACATGGCAAAATTTCGTTATACGGCAAGGGACATGGAAGGAAAAGTTGTTAAAAAATATGTGGAAGCAGCCAATTATGCGGATGTATATGAAAGCATAGAAAAAAATGGATTGCAGCCTATCAAAATTTTACAATTGGATAAGCAGGAAAAGCAGACGAAAGCTAAAAAATTATCATTAAAAACAGTTACCTTGTTCTGCAGGCAGTTTGGTTCTATGTTATCAGCCGGAATTCCCCTGGTTAAAGCTTTTGATATCCTTACTGTTCAGGCAAAACAGACAGGGCAAAGGCAGTTGTATAGAATATACGGAAATATATACCAGAATATTCAAAAAGGTATGTCCTTAAATGAATGTATGAGGGCAGAAGGGGATGTGTTTCCTCCTATGCTGGTAAATATGGTTAGAGCCGGTGAAGCCAGTGGTAATCTGGATATTGTTATTGATAAATGCGGAGTATATTTCGAATCTCAGCATAGGTTAAAAAACAAAATAAAAACGGGATTACTGTATCCGAAAATTTTGTTAGTGCTGTTGGTAATTATTGTTGTCGGTCTGTTTACTTTTATTTTACCAAAGTTTTTTGTTGTATTTGATCAGTTAGATGTTGAACTTCCTGCAGTTACTCAGGCAGTTATTGCAATCAGTGATTTTTTTATAAACAAATGGCTGTACATCGTAATTGCAGTTGCAGCAGTCTGGTTATTATTCGTTATTTTAATGACAAATTATCAATTTGCTTATTATATTGACCAGATAAAAACGCAGCTCCCTATAGTCAGAGTAGCTACAGAAAAAGTGGCGATAGCCAATTTTAGCAGTACGATGGCTGTACTTTACGGAAGTGGTGTTTCTATGCTGGATTCGTTGGAGATAGCATCTTCCATTTTGAATAATAAATATTATGAAGAACGTTTTAAATCGGTTATCAAGGCGGTGGAGTCGGGGAAAATGCTTTCCGCAGCTTTGGAAAAAGAACAAATATTTGAACCGATGTTTACTTCACTGATGTTTGTTGGTGAAGAAGCCGGTAATCTGGAACATATCCTGCAGGAAATCTCCGTGTTCTATATGAGTGAAGCAGAAGAAGCAATTGCGAGAATGGTAACAGTGATTGAACCGGTAATTCTGGTTATCATTGGAGTATTGTTACTGGTTGTAATTGCAGCCGTAATCGTTCCATCATTTTCACTTGCATCTCAGGTTACCGAAAAAGCAAAGGCAAGTTAAGGAGGCAGATCATGATTGGTATTGAAATGACAGGCAGTAATATACATATTGTATCCGGCGTCCTTAGCGTAAGGGGAGTCCGGATATTAGATTCATTCAGCATAACCACCCCATGGGGAGCACTTAGAAACGGATATATTAAAAATATAAAGGGACTGGCTGAAGAGATCAGGGGGGCTTTGCTGGATCATAACCTGATAAGAGAAAGGCAAATTTGTTTTGTGGTAGATGGTACTGCGTTAAAAAGGAAAGAAGTAGAGGTACCCTTTGAAAAAAGGGAAATAGTACTTCAGCTCATGCAGCGTGAGATGGGGGAGCTTATTGCAGATGAAGATCACATTCTGGACTATATTGTAAAAGATATATACAAAAAAAATAATAAGAAATATATGAAGTGCATTTTGTATGCAATTCCCAAAATCTTTCTCAAGGATTATCAGGGGCTTTGTGAAGAGAGCCGGTTAAATTTAAAAAGTATTGATACATTAAATGAATCCATTATTAAGCAGTTAGACAAAAAGGACATTGGCATAATTAAAGAGTTTTCAGAGCCTAAAAAAAAGAAGAAAGTAAAGAAACCCAGGAAAAAGAAAGCAGGATTGACGGATAGTTTTCATGAAGATCAGGAAATAGATGATGAAACAGATGAATTTCAGAATGTCCGGATCGAAGGACAGGTGAAATTATGGATTGGTCTTTATTATGAAAAAATTAAAATAATGACAAATGGCATCGATGGAGATATCTTTACAAAAACAATCATGCTGGAGGGGATGAATCTGGATCTTGGAGGTGATACAGAGTACGAATCAGAGATGGAGGAGGAAAAGAATATGATGATACTTTATATGAAAGAAATAAAACAATTCCTGGCATTTCAGAAAAGTGTATTACCGGATCAGCCTGTGGAGAGCATCTATCTATACGGTGAATTTTCCATGCTGTCTAGAATGTGTGAACTGACCGCAGCAATGGTCGATATCCCCACCTCCCATCTTCCTGTTCCCAAAGGGGTAAGAGGGATATATGAAACAGATTATCCAAAGTACGCAGGGGCAATTGGCTGTCTTTTAAAAAGTTAACAGGTTGGAAGAAAAATATGTAAATGGAAGGAAGCCACGCTGTTGTTTTTCCAACTCAATTTATTTGTGGCAGTATAGCAGATGCTTTGCTATATGCATGGGTTATAAATTATGAAAATAAATAGAAGAGATAAAGATATTAATTTTTATGTCAGTTTGCATGAGAATGAAAATCCGGATAAATTTAAAGCACGCCGTTCCAGTAATGCAGTATTTCTCGTTTGTGCATTAATGCTGGGAAGCGTTTTGATCGTATATGCAATGGCGTGGAATCAAAACCTGATGGTAGAACGCGATATTACAGCATCTAAAGAGTACATACAGGATGAAAATAACGTCAAACAGTATAATGAAAAACTGGCAATAAAAGCAAAAACAAAAAAAATAGAAGATTATAATAATGCTTCTTCACAATATTTGAAGCAGTTAGAAGACAGTGCCCGGTTCTCAAGTAAATGGGTGGATTTTTTTACTGCAGAAATGGATAAGGCAATTGGAAATGGCAGTGAAATTACGAATTATAATTATGGAGGTAATTCCTTAACGTTAAATTGCTCTGCTGATGATGAGAAAAAGCCTAAGCTTTTTGCCCAGCATTTAAGTGAATTGAAGAAAAAGGACGGAACACAGATGTTCTCGGATGTGCAGTACACAGGGTTTAAAAATCAGACTGATGTCTTTGGCGATATGGTTTATATTTATGATTTAAAAATAACGCTTTGGCAAGTGGATACTGAGACAGCAGAAGAATCTGAACCAGCAGTTGCTGAAACACAAGTTCAATCTGAAACGGTACAATAAAGAAAGGGGGTTAAATATTGAGTTTTTCTATTACGGAGAGTCAAAAAAAGCTTATCATGCTGCTGTTTACGATTATGTTCAGTGCTTTGATTATCACAATGGGTGTTCAGTCCGTCTATGACAAAATTAAATTAAATAAAGAAGAGCTGGAGACCTTAAAGATCCAGGAAGACGGAATCCGCAGCGTAATTGAAGATGTTACGATAGAACCCAATTATGAAAAGATCAAAAAAGACAGTAAAATGACCTTTGAACAGAATTATAAAAGCTTTAAGGCTAATGAAAAAATCGAAGAAATTGTTACCAGCCTGGGATTGAAACTGAATTCCATAAATATATCTCCTTATACAGAAGTCGATGCTGTTACCTATGAAAGCAGTATTGTACAGCCAAAGAATGCTAAGGACTATACAAAGATGCAGGCGGATATGGGAGGAGAATTAATTAATCTTTTTCTCGTTTCACAAATATCTATATCATTGGATGTAAACGATTCCCAGTGTCTGCAGGTAATTAATGCTATTAATAATATACCACCGGAAGGATTAGGAGAAAAAAATAAAGAGCGCTACTGTCTTCAGATACCTACTGTCGAATTTGAACCTCAGGGGGAAACAGTCAGAGAAGTGTCATTGCAGGTAAATATGTATGGGATGACACCGCCGCCGATAGAGGAGGAAAAACAGTAATGGATTTGAATTATATCATTGCATATGCAGTTATAGCAGGAATTATCGTCGGCAGTTTTTTAAATGTATGTATATACAGAATTCCAAGAGAAATTTCAGTTAATGGAAATCATGGAAGGTCCATGTGTACTTATTGTAAAAAGACACTAAAATGGTATGATCTGGTACCGGTAATCAGCTATTGTGTTCTAGGCGGAAAATGCAGATTTTGCAAAACGCATATTTCCCTTCGTTATCCGGTTATTGAACTTTTAAATGGCGTTCTGTGGGGAGCGGCTGCATATATTTGGGGAAAGAGTTTAAATACAGTTCTATACTGTATTTTCTTTTCTGTATTGATTGTAATCTGTATGATTGACTGGGATACGATGGAGATTCCATACAGGTTTGAATTCATCATTATTGGATTAGGTATAGCTTCCGTTTTTATAAATGGAACAGATAACATTTGGGATAAAGTAATTGGTATATTTGCAATCAGTGTGCCTATGATTCTCATCACTCTGTTATGCGGAGGATTTGGAGGAGGAGATATCCAGCTAATGGCTGTTGCCGGATTCCTGCTTGGGTGGAAGGCAAATATTGTTGCTATGATGGCAGCAGTAATTATCGCTGGAATCTATGGAATTATGATACTCATTCATAAGAAAAAAAGAAAATTGAAGATGCCGTTTGGACCTTTTCTTTCTTTTGGCCTGATAATAGCCTCAATCTGGGGAAATATGATTTTTGACTGGTATCTGGGATTATATTAAGGAGAGGTAACGATGGAAAAAGAACAAAATCAAAGTTTGGAAATGATTCTGGTTAAAATGGGTCTTCTAAATGAAGAGGGACTGCTGAAAGCTGCTGAGGCAAAAAAAGCTTACCCGAAGAAGACGCTGAGTACTATTTTACTGGAAAAAAATATAATATCTGAGTTTGATTATATACGGGCTATGGGTGTTAAATATAATCTTCCGCTGGTTAATCTTGCAGCCCAGAAAATATCTCCTGTCATACTGCGGTATATTTCGGAAGAAGATGCCAAAAAGAATGTAATTATTCCTGTACATGAAACAGAATATATGCTGCATGTTGCTACCGACAATCCTTTTAAGCAGGTATTATTTGAAAAACTCAGTCAGTTATGCGGTAAACAGGTTTCTGTGCTCCTGGCCACTAAGAACGATATTGAAGAAGCTATCCGGCAAAATTATATACAACAAAGTGTTAATAATATAATGGCACAGATTGAGGATGAGTTTGGAAAAGGAGAAGAAGAACAGGAAGAAATCTTTGCATTTGATGATGAAAGCCTCCAGAATGATTCTATTGTAAAGGCGGTAGGAGTTATTCTGGAACAGGGATATCAGAGAAAAGCAAGCGACATCCATATTGAGCCTGTAGAAAATCATGTAACTGTAAGGCTCAGGATAGATGGAGAACTAATAGAGACGATGTCTTTTGCCAAAACAGCTTTTGGGCATCTGTTGAGCCGCTTTAAGGTGCTAGGGGGATTAGACATTGCAGAAAAAAGACTGCCCCAGGATGGTAGAATGAATGTGCTTTTAGATGGAGAAAAAGTAAACATGAGAATTTCCACTCTCCCGACGATATTCGGGGAGAAGATTGTTATTCGAATTCTGGGGACCAGTAACCCTGAGGATATTCTCGGAATAGAGGATCTTCATATGGGTCAGAATCAAAAAAAGTTTGAAAAGGGACTGAGTGCGCCGAATGGGATTGTGCTGATTACAGGACCTACCGGAAGTGGTAAGACCACAACCGTATATGCAGCTTTGAAAATGCTGGCAAAACCTACTATTAATGTAATTACGGTAGAAGATCCTGTGGAAAAAATATTACCGAAAATTAATCAGGTGCAGGTAAATATAAAAAGCGGTCTTACGTTTGCAGCCGGACTGAGATCAATACTAAGGCAGGATCCGGATATTGTAATGATAGGTGAAATCAGAGATGCAGAGACTGCCGAGATAGGAGCACGTGCGGCGATAACCGGTCACCTGGTTATTGCAACCATGCATACAAATGATGCGGCATCGGCATTTATGCGTTTAATAGATATGGGGGTGGAGCCATATATGGTTGCATCCTCAATTGCCTGTGTTGTGGCGCAGAGACTGGTAAAAAAAATCTGCAAATACTGTAAAGAAGAGTATTCTCCTGAACCAGAGGAGTTGGAGGAATGGGAAGGAGAGAAACCTGAAAAATTACACCATGGAAGAGGATGTCCAATGTGTAATAATACTGGCTATCTTGGCAGAATGGCAGTCTATGAAATCATAGAAATAGATAATAAGGTAAAAAGGTTTGTTGTACAAAAGGCAGAGAGTAATGTCATAAAAGAATACCTGAAGGAGGAAAAGGGATTTCTGGATCTGGGATTACATATGCAGGAGCTGGTGAACCAGGGCGTTACAACTACTCAGGAAATGAAAAAAATAAAAACATCATTAGACTAAAAGGGGTTGGAATCATGGGTAACGAAATTGAAAAAAGGCAGATAATTGATATTCTTTTGGAGACCTGCAGGGAATGGAAGGTATCTGACCTGCATTTTACAAAAGGACTTCCGCCTATTATGAGAATTCATGGGAGTTTGGAGAAAATGAAAGAAGTGGGTATTCTGAATGAAAATCAGATACGTGCTTTGGCTGATTCTATGCTGGTTCAGGTAAAAAAAAGATATGTATTTGGACAGGATGTGGACTTTTGTTATGTTTCAGCTGACGGTAACCGGAATCGTGTCAATATTTACACACAGTATGGGAGTCCTGGTATAGCAATACGTTTGCTAAATGATACGATTCCCACAATTGATGAACTGCATCTTCCTGAGCTGTTTAAAAAGCTGGCAATGTTCCCGAGAGGGCTGCTTTTGGTTACAGGACCCACCGGGAGCGGTAAATCCACTACACTGGCATCTATGATTAATTATATTAACATGAATAAACAATGCCATATTTTGACATTTGAGGATCCGATAGAGTATAAACATGAGCACAAGCGGTCTATGGTTAATCAAAGAGAGGTAGGAAGGGATGTGGAGTCTTTTGCAGGTGCATTGAAAAGTGCCCTTCGAGAAGATCCTGATGTCATACAGGTAGGAGAAATGCGAGACCTCGAAACTACATCATCAGCCATAACTGCCGCAGAAACAGGGCATTATGTATTGTCTACTTTACATACAACCGGCGCTGCCAGTACGCTTAGCCGTATCATAGACCAATACCCTGCAAGCCAGCAAGACGAAATACGGATACTTTTAGCACAGGTTTTATGTGGTGTTATTACTCAGACTTTGATTCCGAAAGCGGATGGGACAGGCAGGGTGGCAGCATTTGAGATTTTGCTGTGTAATGATGCAGTTTCTAATATGATAAGGGAAAATAAATGCCATCAGATTGCATCAGTGCTTCAAACAGGTCAAAAAGTAGGGATGCAGTCATTGGATTACCATATTGCGAAACTGATACAGGCTAATATTATAACTTATGATGCAGGTATTGAAAGGTGTGTTGATAAGCAAATGGTGAATAAATACTTGGTTAATAAGTAAAAAAGCAGCCAATTTTGACATGTGAAATGATGAACTGTTCATTTTATGTCGAAAAAACAGCTTTTCAATACATGACAAACAAATATATAACGGTTAAAGAGCATTTGAATACAAAAATGATAAAAAAATGGTTTTTTTTGCTATTTTATATATGTAGCTGACAGTAATCATTTTACTGAAGCAAGAGATGTATCTGAAGAAGTATGACGGAGGGAGGAAAGGAAAATAAAGAATTGCAGGTACAAATAATTATAAAAAAATAGTAAAAAAACGGAGGAAATATTAATATGCAAAAATTAAGAGAAAAATTGAAAAACAAAAAGGGTTTCACGTTGGTTGAAATGATCGTAGTATTAGCAATTATCGGTATTTTGATTGCTTTGGTCGCACCAAATATGGCAAGAATTATTAAAGATGGGCAGGAAACATCCGATGCTGCTAAAGCAAAGACAGCATTAACTGCAGCACAGGCTTATGCTACACGTCAGGTGGCAGCAGGACGTTCAGCTACTCCAGCTGCAGGATCTGGTGTAGGAACTGCTACTCCTGCAACTGCATTTGTAATCGAATTAACAGATGACAAGATGAAAGCGGCTTATACTGTAACTCCTGCTGGTGGTGGTACAGCAACAGCTTCAACTGATGAGTTTATGAGCCAATCAGGTGATGCATATTTGAACACAAATGTGGTAAGTGGAGACGATAAGTTATATGCATATATCAGTAATGAAGGCGCAGTTATGGGAATGGTATATGTAAATGGAACAAGAGTTAAAGCTGTTGCTGGTTTTGCTCCAACAGGGGTAACTGCAGACAACTTTGATTCAGCAACATTAAAGGATAAGACATTTAATCCTGCTAATGGTGTTATTTCTTAAATACATTCTGATAACGTTAGATAATATTAAATTTGGCAAATATCTTCTGATAATATAAATTAGAAGATATTTGCTGGCTTTAAATGAATGTTTCGCAAATCTTCCCCTTTCTCCCTGTACAACGGGGAGGGCAGAGCATTCATTTAAAGCCAGCAACTCAAGTGTAACAAAATGGCATGTGACAGAAATTATCAGCATCTAAAAAATGCAGCGCTGACTGCTTTGAAAGGAGGTGACTGTATATGATGCCATTTATGCACAGGTACAAGAAAAGGGTTAAAAATAAAAAAGGCTTTACAATTACTGAATTAGCTGTAGTTTTAGGTGTGCTTAGTATATTGATTGGTATAGTTGCATTTAATGCAGTGAGAATCGCTAATCAGGCATACATGGCAAGGGCAGATGATACTTCTCAGGTAATTTATATGGCGATGCAGTCTTCGCTGACAGATCTGAAAGTTCAGGGCAAGTTTGATGAGGAGTTTTCGGATGCAAACCGGGGAACGGAATTCTTTGATGTTCCCGAGGAGGCGATTAAGGGAGGTACTGTGGATGGAGTTGATTATCCCGGCGTGACATTTCCTGGAGTTGCCGAAGGCAGTGCAGATGAAACTGCTAAAAAGCAAGAACTGATCGATTCAAAAAATTTAGTTTACATGGAATTGAGCAAAGATGACTCGGATGAATCTGCTTTGCTTTACCGTCTGTTAGAACCTTATATCAGTGATAAGAGTATTCTCGATTACAGCATTCTGGTAGAAGTTAATCTAAATAATAAAACGGTTCGTTGCGCATTTTATTCAGAACGTACAGATAGCTTATCTTATAATGAAACAAGTTTAAGCGAAAGTGTATTAAAGAGTAAAGAAAATGTGCTTCTGAGGGACCGGGGTGCCCTGGAAGATAAAAGACAGGGCTACTATGGCGCTCAGGGGATTGGAGAACCGGAAAATTTAGGACTTTTGGAGAATGCATATGTAAAAGTTAATAATGATGATATGCTTACTATTGAGTGGGGTGAAATCGGTCCGGAAAATGATGCAGGTGGAGTAACGGATGATAAGAGGAAAAAATTCACCAAAATGACTTATGATATATCCATTGTAAATGCTGTGGATACGTCGAAGGTCTATTATAAGATAAAAGACGTTACCGCATATAACAGCGGAGATGGTTATATAACGCCAGGAAGTACTGTGACAACAGGAGCATCCGGCGATGTCCGTGGTCCAATGCCGGTTTATGATCTGTATTCTTATGATAAAAATAAAGGCGTGAATAACGCTCTGAAAACGAATTTAATGGTTCCTTTTTATACGGAAGAACTCCAGGGTGATGGAACAATGAAGAGCTATGACGGCTCTGATGAGACCAGTACCTTTAAGCACCGGCTGTCATACTATGTACCTGCGGATAAAGCAGGGAAGAAACAATATGGAGTGTTCCGGCTTGTTCTCGACAGTATAACGGATGACAGTGATGATAAATTATCGGTCAATAAAAAATATCCCTCAATACCATGGAATGAAAACTTTAAAGTCATAGTAGAAGGAAAGTATAAAGGTGAAGGATTTACCGGATCCATGAGTGTTTCATCCGGAGAAGAAAATGCCTATACGGAAGCAAAGACGGTCAATCCCGCAGAAAACATCTATATCACAGGTGTACGCGGCGGTACGGTTTTTGAAGAAGCAATGGCATATCTGGAAAATCGTAACAAAACAGCGTTATCTAACATGTGGTACGGTTTAGGGTATGCACGACATCTGAGCAATCTTCGGTACATACTGAATTACAAATCAGATCCGACAGCCCCGGATTATAAACCAAATAAAGATGGCAATTTCCAGAACTTTATGCTAAATGATGACATTGACTGGAGTTTACAGAAGCTTGGAAGAGAAGAGGTTATACAGCCCGGAGGTGGTAACAAAGTATATCACCGGCTGGTAGTGTCAAATGCGTCAGGTAATGATCTGACTACAACAGATGTCTCAAAACTGCGGATTTTACAGCCGATATCGGCAAATGAACATGATGCGTTAGAGCCAGACAGAACAAGAGGGTTTGAAGGATCATTTACTTCCACGGTTAAAAAAGATACTGCCGGGAAAATTGAATACCAGAAAAAGGCGGATGGAAATTATCTTGAGATTGAAGTTTTGGATTCGCTGGGTGTGAAGAAAAAGGAAAAAATTCCTGTTTATCACAACTATAAATTATCAAACTTAAAAATAAGTAATACATATACAGATCCGGGTAATCCGGCTGATACAGCAAAGGAAAACAGAGTAGGTCTTTTTGAAATTGTTGGACAAAATGCATCTGTTAAGAATTTTACCATTGAAGGCATCACGGCTAAGGGAAATGATTATGTAGGCAGTGTTGCCGGCGAGTTTCAGGGATTTGGAAAGAATATTACACTCCTGAAAAACGAGAAAAATAATTATCACACGAAAATGGTAGAATCGGCAAGCGGAGAAAAAAGTGAAGAACGACTGAAGGATAGCAGTGGAAATGAAATTGTTCTAAAACCTTACGCATATGGAGCAGCGGATCCTGGATTTAACGGCAATACCATAAAAGCAGCAGGTAATTATGCCGGGGGAATTGCAGGTATACTTGCAATAGGAATTGAGGACACAGTTCCGGGTGATGCAAAATCAGGAATGCTGGTAGATACTGCAAACGGAACCCGTTTCATCAGTCTGTATGATGGTAAGATTAACGAAGAAAATCAAACCCAGAATCCTGCTCTTGGAAATGCCAGCCGAAAAGATTTGAATGGTATATCCGTAAAGGCAGATAACAATGCCGGAGGAATCGCCGGTGTTGCAGACAAAAAGACAGTCATAACGAAAGCGGTTAACACCGGAGAAGTTACAGCTAAGCAGTATAATGCCGGAGGAATCGCCGGAAGTATAGAAGAAGGAAGCACTTTTTCTGGACTTGATAAAGCAGCGGGTTCAACCAATGAGCAATATGTTATCCGGGATTACGAATATATTACGGGTGCCGGGACGACTGCGGTGAAGACTTACAAAAGTGAATATTCCAATTATGGAATTATTCAGGCTGAAATAAATGCCGGAGGAATTACAGGTTCTGCAGAAGGACCGTTGAATCCAAAACTGCATTATGATGTAGTAATCGAAAATACAGCAAATGCCGGTCCGGTGCTGGCAACAGACAGTTATGCCGGAGGAATTGCAGGACAGATACAAGGTTATCAGGTATCTCTGCAGAATGTGGTAAATAAGGCCGATGTGGCTGCTGTTGGTTTGACAGCGACTGGTGGAGCAGGAATAAAAGGTTATGCCGGAGGTATTACAGCAGCCGCAGGAAATGAGTTTTTAATAAGCGGAGCTGTAAATCTGAAAACGGAAACAGGAAAGATCATTGAAGATATTAAAATCGGAACAGTGCCTGTTATGAAGCCTGGTATTTCAGCGGTATCGTATGCCGGAGGAATTATAGGCTTGGCAGATGATCAGGTGGAAATATCAAACCTTTCATTACCTTATAATATTGGAAACCTGACGGCAAATGCCATAATTCAGGTCAGCAACAGTGCGAATGTAACCACTCAGGGCAGTTATGCCGGAGGGATCGCCGGTGCTTTGACAAAAAATGTAAAACTTAATGTGGGGACTACTCAGGTGCAGGAAAAACCGGTCTATAATGAAGGAACGGTTAGTGCCGGAGGCAGTTATGCCGGAGGAATCACAGGTGTGGCAGCCGGAAAAGTTGAGATTCAAAATGTGGAGAACCGTTATAATACGGTGACCACACCTAAGATTGAAGCTGCCGGCAGTTATGCCGGAGGAATCGCAGGCAGTGTCACTTCCGAAGCAGATGCAGGTTTGTTCCCGGGGGACACCGAATCAACAGATACCGAAGTAAAGATTCTAGTCTTAAAAAGTCTGCCAAGTATTACGGTGGATCCTATAACAGATGAAATAGATCCTGTTCTGGGGTATTACACAAATACAATGCCGGTTAGCACAACCGGTACAGTCGGCAATAATGCCGGAGGTATTGCGGGAAAACTAAATACCACAGAAGAAATCAGAAATGTATTTAATGCCGGAGTTGTATCCGCATCACAGGCAAATGCAGGTGGAATAGCCGGTTACATCAGTTCTGCAGTTACGATCACATATGATGAGAAATTAATTGAAGCCAGAATGAATCATACCAACTCCATGGCCACAAATGAAGGATCAGTAAATGCATACAGAAATGCCGGAGGAATCGCAGGAAATATTTCAGATGGGAATGCAGTTATTCATAATGCATTTAACCGTGGAAATATTACAGCGACTAATGAAGATGCCGGAGGAATTGCAGGGCTGATCCAGGTAAGGCAGCCAGGGGGTTCCACTGCACAGCAGGACAGATTTATCCTGACATACAGCCAGAATATCTTAGATGATGTTGTGATACCTGCAGACGCGGGCAAAAGAATTTTTTATACAAACAGCGGTTCAGTTCAGGCGGCAAATAACGCCGGAGGAATTATTGGAGACTCACATACAGATGTGAAGAATGTGTTTAACCGCGGAGCGGTAACATCACGAAATGGAGATAATGCCGGAGGAATAGTCGGCAATATGAACAAAGACTCTGATACTGATGCAATGGTTATTGCAAATGATGAAGGGATCGCGAAAAGAATTATTTCACATATAACTACCGGGGTTACGCCTATATATAATAATGCAGGTACGATTCAGTCTTTTGGGAAAAATGCTGGCGGAGTTGCCGGTCATGGTGAAAATACCGATATTATAAATATGTTCAACCAGGGGGCAGTAACTGCCAACAACAACAGTAACGCCGGTGGAATCGCGGGAAGTATTGCAAAAGGTAATATCAACCACGATAGATCCGTAGCCACGGAAGTATTTGCAGGTATGATCTACAGTAACCAGGGAAATGTCACAGCAGGTGTTAATAATGCCGGCGGTGTGATCGGAACTGGTGTAGATGTTAATATCAGTAATGTATTTAACAGGGGCAAGGTAACAGCGTCAACTGGCAGTAACGCTGGTGGAATTGCCGGAGATCTTCGGGGAAATGCACAAACTGTTGTGATAAGTATAGATGGCAATATTGCATCCAATATGATCGCAAACAGTATGTATACAAATCTGGGAGATGTTAAGGCAAGGGTCAGCAATGCCGGAGGTGTGATTGGTACCGGTGCAGATATTCATATAACAAATGTATTTAACAGAGGTGCAGTTACAGCCGAAATCGGAGATAATGCCGGAGGAATCGCCGGTAACTTACAGGCGAATACACAAGATGCTGCTGTCAGCAGTGATGCAGCGATTGCATTAGACATGGTTGTTAACAAGATGTATACCAACCAGGGAAATGTAATAGCCGGTGGCAGTAATGCCGGTGGAATCACAGGCAGGGCTACAAATGTTGTTTCCATTACAGATACTTATAACAGTGGTACTGTGACAGCAACAAACAATAGCAATGCCGGAGGTATTGCAGGGCAGGTGATTGGAGAAATACATATCGAAAGCAGAGAAGCTACGGCTAAGAAATCTGTGGAAGAAAAAGTATGTACCAATCAGGGAACTGTAACTGCTTCTAGGGATAATGCCGGAGGAATTGCCGGAAGTGCCGAAGGAAATGTAACGATAAAGGATGTATTTAACCGTGGAACTGTAAATGCACGATACGGAAATAACGCCGGAGGCGTTGCAGGATTCTTGAGCGGAAAAGGTACCATTGAGCACAGTAAGAACGTCGTGATCGATGGAATTCATAATGTAATTAATGATTACTTCATGACCAACCAGGCAAGCGTCACCGCAGGCGGAGACAACGCCGGAGGAATTGCAGGTAAGGTAGTCGGCGTTGGTTCAGCAGATGCAGACAGAGCGATCATAAAAGATGTCTACAGTGGAATTTCAACAGCGGCTGGAGCATTGCCGCTTAGCGTAAATGCCAGAAGCAATGCAGGCGGTATGGTAGGAAGACTGATCGATACTGATATTACAAACGATGTCAGTGTAGATACAGCAATCAGTAAAGGAATTTACACAAATAATTCTACTGTAACAGCAAGCCGCAGCAATGCCGGAGGAATTGTCGGCAATGCGGATGGCAGGGACAGAGCAGATGACAGATTTAATAATATGTCATACGCAGGAATAGACAGCATCAAGACAGGTTCCGGACTGGAACAGAACAGCTTTAACATCTCTGATGTCTATAACGCAGGAAATGTTACTGCGGAAAGGATGAATGCCGGGGGAATCTTCGGTATAGGCGGTGACGGAAAATACAGTAATAAGGACAATCGTGTGGTAAACATGATTGCAAAGGGTATGAGTACGAATACAGGAAATGTCTGGGCGAAAATTGCAAATGCCGGAGGAATCTTCGGTTATGCAAGTGAAAAGTTTGAGATTTCCACAACCGCAAAAGATTATCAGGGAAATGATACAGATGCAGATATCACCGATTTATTTAACAGAGGAAGCATCAGGGCACAGTACAATGCCGGAGGAGTAGCAGGAAAAGCGGTAAAGCTGGATCTGAAATATTCCAGGAAAGTACTGACAGATGCTATGAATGCGAATGATCCTGATAATTTCCTTTTTACGAATACAAATCGGGTAACCGCAGATTATGACAACGCCGGAGGAATCATTGGCGATGCGGACATCTGTATTTTACAGGATGTATTTAACAGCGGAATGACAGGAACCTATGAACAGGTTCAGAACAGCGGTACTCAGGGAGTGATCAGTGCCGGCCAGGACAATGCCGGAGGTCTGGTGGGAAGAGCAGATGCAATGAGCATTTCCTATTCCAAATTAATATCAGATCAGATCATAAATAACCGTGCATATGTCTACACCAACCTGGCTAATATACGTGCAGGAAGGGACAATGCCGGAGGAATCATCGGTAACGGAAGAGGAAGTGTGCAGCTGCTGGATACCTATAATATGGGCCAGATCACCGCAGGAAGAAATAATGCCGGAGGAATTGCCGGACAATTATATGATAAGGGAACCGGAGATATTGTCAGCGACAAAAAAGACAGCGCAGACAAAGATGTGGCAGACTTAAGCGGAATTGATGTGAAATTAAATCAGACCGTGAAGGCAGAAGATACCAATATAGGAGGTACTGCTGTTAAGGATCTGAAAAAAGCCAAAAAAGTCAGCTATATTACCTATCAGACAATCACGACAGGTCCGGATACACCGGATGCACCTTATCAGAACCGTTATACCAATGCTCCGAAAGCTGCAACAGTAAAAGCATCGGCAGAGGATAATATAACGGCAGGCAACAATAATGCCGGAGGAATTGTAGGATTCGTTACTGGTAATCCGGGAAATATCCGCGTTGAGAACACCTTTAACACAGGTGCGGAGAAGAGCGGCAATGCAATCTGCGGTATTCGTGCGAGAAACAGCAATGCCGGAGGTTTGGTAGGAAATTCAGTTTATGCAGATATTACCTACACATTTGATATTAATCCCGGACCGTCAAATCTGAATACTACAGATAAAGGCGATCACAGTACATTTGCACCGGCGTTTAACGATGAAGCAGTACGTAAAGATCCGTATGCAATCCGTATTGGCGGGAGCATGACCGGACTTCACATGGTTGCCAACAATGCCCAGGTAAGGGCAAGTTCCATAGACAAGGGTGCCAGCCAGACAACTGCTCAGGGATTGGTTGATTTTAGTACAGGAGACCAGTATAACCTGACCAGTCAGAACGCAGGCGGTGCAGTCGGATATATGGAAGGCGGCAGAATTGAAAGAGTTTATTCGCTGAAGGGAGAAGTTGTTTCTCCGGAAAATGTAGGCGGAGTAGTAGGATTTGCAAAGAATGCACTTGTGAAACAGGTTACCAGAATGGATGGAGAAGACATATCCCTTACAACGAAAGCTGCAAAGGGAAGCGGAAACTTTATTCAGAGGGGAAGCCGGAATGTGGGCGGTATCATCGGTTATGCCTATGATGGAACTCAGGTACTGGATACCCGGAATTACAACAGCGTAACCGGAAGAACAAATGTAGGCGGTATCATTGGATATGCAGGAACAAGCGTAGAAGTAACGCTTGCCCAGAATCTGAAAGCTGTTACCGGTAAGGCATACAGCGCCGAAGATTTAAAAACGGATACTGCTTCCATAACTTTGCCGGGTTACGAATCTGCACAGCTTGATAAAAGTAATGTAGACGGAAGCTATATCGGTGGAATCGTGGGCCGGGGTGACAATAGTGTTATTGTTACCATGAGTAAAAATGACCCGCTGATCACCGAAGAATTTAAAGATTTACAGGAAGATGCAAAGTTTGCCGGAAAGTATACCCTTGGCGGCAACCAGTCTAACGCAGTCAGTGGAAAAAGCTATGTAGGCGGTATCACAGGAGCATACGGTATTATCAATTATACAGTCAATACCGGACAGATATCTGCGGTGCAGCGTGCAGGCGGTATCAGCGGAAGCGGTTACCGGATCACAAATACATACAACACGGGCGATGTGATTGGTGAAAACAGGGTGATTTACATTCATGATGTAGGACATGTTCCGGGAAATTCAACATTGACAGAATATACACAGGCAACACATATCGGCGGGATAGCCGGTGAGCTTGGTGAACGTACCGGCAACGGAATTGTTCAGAAGCCGGAGACAGGTGTCTATATCCAGAGTGTATTCAACAGTTCGCAGATTGTCAGAGGAGCCAGTTACATAGGCGGTATTGCAGGTTATGCAGTCGGTCCTGTGGATGTATCTTATAACAGTGCAACCATATCTGCAAAACAGACGGATACCGGACTGGATGACTTAGGAGTATCCGGTACAAAAGTAGGCGGGCTGGTAGGCGTAATGGCCCAGGACCGCAGCAAGACCATAAAAATAACAAACAGCTATAACACAGGAGAAATAATAGGTACCAACGACCGGGGAACCCTGATTGGATTCCTGGAAGGATATACCGATGAAGTAATTAAATCAGAACGTATTGAGAACAGCTATTATCTCAGTGACAACGAACTGAAGTATTGGAATAGTTCCACCTCACAGATCGACTCCACCTTCAACTATGGGTTAAAACCAATTTCACTGCCAAGCAGTACAGACTATGAAACATTTGTACAGAAAACGCAGCAGTTGAAAAAGGATGGAGATCCGGCAGATAATACAACTCCGTTGGATGAAAAGAGAACGGACAGTGAATATGGTCTGCGAAATTACAGCAATATGGTACGCCAGTATGCAAAGGTAAATTCCAGCGTCAGCGTATCTATGGAATATCCGGCCAAAGGGGAAGAAAATTTGAAAACCCCTCTTAACAATAAAATTACGGGAACCGGTTCGGCAGATGTGGCAGCTTCTTCAGGCAGCCTTGCAGCCCAAAAGGCAAGATCGGCTAAATTTGTTTATCCATGGACAGAGGATGAATTAACTCTGGGAATGGATTATGAATTTCCACAGCTGGATCTGGCAGGTGCTTCTGCGGATGACAGCGGTATATCCGAAGTCAGCCTGGGCAGTTTTACAACAAACGGAGGACAGGCACTGCCGGGTAATAACCAGTCGTTTACGTCTCTTGATAATACGAAGGTTTCCTATTATTACAACTATTGGCCAACAAAAGTCGTTGATTATATGCAGTCATCCGTGGAATACCATGATGGAGGAAATAATGACAATTCAGCGTATACAGACGGTACCTGGACAGCAGATAACACCAACAATACCGGAGTAGAAATAAAATTCAGAGACAATGATAAGTATCCGGTAAAGAGAGTTACACAGGAAAATGTTGATTTATTAGCCAGGTTCAAACTGAGCAGCGGCGCATTGCCAAATTATATGAACTTCTCCGTTTATGACGGACACAGCAGAGGAACCTATAATTATAATAATACAGTCTTTACAAATACGATATTGCCAAAATCGCCGGTTAAAGTTTACACACTGGCTAAGGCATCCAGTTATGAGTATGACGTCCCCAATAAAAAACAGGATATTATGGTAAACGGGGAATTGTATTATTTCTATGCAAAAGATACGGCAGGAAATGATCCGGATAAATTTGATTCTGTAGATGATATTACGGTATCCGTAAATCTCACAGGAGCAACTAATATGACCATCCGAATAAATCTTCCTTGTGAAGAGATGGATTCTTATCTGCCGGCTTCCAGTGGTTATTTTACATTAGAGGCAACCAAGATTTATGATAAGGAATTAGGAATCAAGCCGGAAAATTTAGCGGCATATGACAGAACCAGCAGAATGTTCAGTATGCATTTTTCAAATACTGAAATAGATGATGTTCATAATGACAGTATACTGGATGAAATCCCATCAATAGATTTTGATGATCTGGATGATCTGGAATATTATCCTCAGACGACAGCGGCATTGGGAAGTACACTGCTTGCAGAAGATGAGACAGCAGCCCAGCCGGATACATACCGGGTAGAGACAGAGAACAAGCTGCAGATCCGGAATGAACGTCATTTATATAACATGAACCTGGGTGAAAACATGGGTTATGCAGCAATCGGAAGTTCTTATCTGAAATATCTTACAAGAGATATAGAATTAATGAATAATATCCAGTTATCTACAAGTGATGGCGGATACAATGGATTTGTAATTGGTGCATCCAATAAACGTATGTACCGTATGACGGGATCTCTGGACGGAAATGGTTATACCATTGGAAGAATCAGGGTAAACCGTATACAAAATCCCGGTAATTTCGAGGCCGGGGCATCCATACCGAATACACATTATGCTCTGATTTATGATTTGAGCGGCGGTGTGGTGAAGAATTTAAATATCGGAAGTGACAGCAAAATTGTTGCCGATGAAGCAGCAGGGCTTGCATATTACGTAAGTAATGGCAGGACGGCCAGGAACCCGGATCCTTATCAGGATTATGACAATGCTTTATTTGAGAACTTAAGTCCGCAGCTGCCGATGGAAACCGGCGCAGATGCAAAAATCTATGATACAAGGGTATCTGCAAGGATAAGTGCCAGCAGGGCAGGAGGTTTTGCACTGTATACGGCAAGGCGTTTCAGCGGAAGCGGGGATGTTCCTACAACAGCATCCGGAAGAGAGGCAGTTAAGAAAGCGGTTACTTTTACAGATGATACTTTTGCCGGAAAGATTAACGGTATTTATGGAGGAAATGATCCATTTATGAATGCCGGAGATGCACTGGCAAGAAACTCATCCAGATCAGCAGGTATCTTAGTATTTGTTTCCGGTACCCGTAAGTCAGAAGATATTGACGAAACGAAGCCAGGTCTGAATCTGTATCAGAATTACAGAACCGAGGCGGAAGTAAATGGGTGCCAGGTAGACAAAGAAGGATATGTATTTGCAAATAATGTATCTGCCGGAATGATCTGCGAGGCATTATATCCCCAAAATCGGGTGGGACAGATTGGAACAATCCGTAAATCATCCAATAACGGGGCAGTTGTTGCCCATGAACAGGCTAACGGCATCACGCAGGGTATTGTCAGCTTTGGTACAGGTGACACGGTACAGCAGGCAGACTGCAGAAATGAAAGCAGGATACAGGTTACTTATTCTTATAATAACGGTATCGTACAGACGCCGGACGGCAACGGACTGGCAAGCGGAATCGGAAACTATGTAAGTGAAGCTTCTTATTGTACGAATAATGGAAGTGTATTTGGAAAAATTGCTTCCGGAATCAGTAACTATGGAGATAAACATACCGTTGTTGACCTCTGTGTAAATAATGGTTATGTACAGGGAACGCTGGCAGCAGCAGGTATTGTGGCAGTTCCTTCCGGGTATGGCGGAACAGCCGTACCGAATCAGGATGTCCAGCTGAAACTGAGTAATTGCTACAACACAGGAAATGTTGCAGTCACTACGAATACGGATAATAAAAAGGCAATAGAAAATTCTTACGCCGGAGGTATCGTAGCTTATGCATCCAGTCCAAGACCGGACAGCTACAGCTGGGATACGTTAAAACCAACAGATATTACGGATAACGATGACAGAAAGACCATTATCAGGAATTGTTATAATGTGGGAACCGTTCACTATATCAAAGATTACACTGCGGATTCTTATATTTCAGGTACTTTCTCAGATAATAACCGGAATATCGGCGGAATAGCCGGAGGAGGATTAAACCGGTTCGTAGATATACAAAACTGCTACAGCCTGTCTGATCCGGAACTGAGCATCAAACAGCTCCACCAGGCTTACAAGCTGGTAATAAACGGAGCAACGACGGATTTCACCTGGAATCAGGTAGTAGTAAACCAGGATCCCGACGCAAAAGGTTATAATTACAAACTGGATGCGGTTGGAAATACAACCTATGGAAATAACGTAACAACAATGACTTATATGGATATGATGTCCGGAGATAATTTCAAAGGCTTTGATCCTGATATCTGGACTCTGGATAATCAGACCAGGGACGATGACGGAGATGTCTTGTATCCATTCCCACAGTTTGTGAAGAGGCAGCAGACGGCGGAATACGTTGGGGATCAATTCCTGGCAGATAAACCGGACTTTGCATTCAACACAGACTTTAATAAACGCAAGAACAATATTGATATAGAAACCCCGAAAACCACGATAGAAAATGCACAGGTTACGGTGAAAGATGCTGTATCCAGTACAATCAGCTATCAGAGTACACCTTCCAATTATTCCATTCAGATAGATGGATATGATCCGGCAGCCTCTTATCAGGTCACAATCTATGATGGTGATGCATATGAGAAGGCAGATTATGCCCCGATTACCATCCGGAAATTTGAAATAGCACCGGGAGGTGCGGTAACTTCAGGCGGCAAACTTCCGAATTATGAGTCAACCACCACAACGGCGGGAACGATGAAGTTCTTTAATCCGGCAAATGTTGTATTTAACGCAGGAACAGGAACGCTTCAGATTCTCGATGAAGAAGAAACCGGCTGGTATATGCCAATTAAGGGATACTATACAGCAATTGTAACAAAATCCACAGGAAACGCCACGACAGCGGATATTGAATCTAAAGTCAGTGATTTCCAGGATAAAAACGGAACGGTAAATGGTATTGCAAAATCTGCAATAAAAGGAAACACCTCTGAGCGGTTCCAGGTACATTTTGGAGGGGATAATGCTGATGGAAGTAATATAGATTCCCAGACAACCTTCTTTGGTCTGCTGCCAACCGGATATTCATACGGTACACAGGCGAAGCCTTACTATGTAACAGACCAGTACAGCATAATCGGCATGACTACATCCGGTATTGCACAGGATGCCACAACAGGGCGATATTACAGGCAGACGGAAAATTTCACAATCGATCAGCCGTTCTATGAAATGTTTGAGTTTAACGGTGATTACGATGGCGATGGCCATAAGATCACTCAGGACAACAAAGATATTGGATTTATATCCTATTTAAGAAGTAAGGATAAAGCATCATTTACAGCCAGTGTACACAATTTACAGATGCAGGTAAAAGCAACGGATACGTCCGGTAAAAAGCTTAAGAACCTTGGAAAATACCAGGAAGCATCCAACTATACAGCAAACCTCGGACTGATTGCAGATTATGCGGACAGCGCGCTGCTGGATAAGATTACGGTAAGCGGAGAGGTACGTGCTCAGGGATTTAACAGCCTTGCCAATGTAAAGAGATATTTAAATAACAGTTATACACTTGGCGGTGTGGCAGGATTTATCAGAGATTCAGAAGTAACCGATACAAGAAATAACGCGACTCTTGGAGTGAATTTAACCAGACCGGAAGCAGATGTTCCCCTTGGAAATGGGGACACGCTGAAAGTAAAATATGATCTCCCGGCAGCACTCAGTATCGAAACAGCCGGAATTGCAGCGTATGCAAAAGATACAAAATTCGTGAAAGTTTCCAATAATGGCGAAATTATTGCCAGTCAGGGAAATCATCACGCAGCAGGTCTGGTGCATACCATGGAAGGAAGTAAATCACAGATTTCACAGAGCATGAATGGCGGCTATATCAGAGCACACAACGGTACGGCGGCAGGACTTGTAAAGGATTTAAGAAGCGGCCAGATCAAACAGGCTTATAATACCGGTAAAGTAACTGCTCTGGCAGTTGCTTCAGCCGGAGGCAGCGGAACCGCAGTTGGTATTGCCGCAGATGTTACAGGCAGCGTAACGGAAGTTTATAACGCAGGATTTGTAAGCGGAAAATATCAGGGAAGCTTATCCAGGAACAAAGGGTCCAGAGGACGGTTTACAAATGCATACTATCTGAAGGACGAAAATTTCTACTGGGGAGATTCCACACAGCTGCCCGGATTGCCGGGATCCATGGTGGTGACAGACGATAAGGATCTGGAACTGTACCTGGGATTTGGCAGGGCACCGAATGAATATTGGGCTTTCGCAGACAATAAACACGAAGATTATGTGACAACACCGGCAGACCCGGACAATGGTATTGATGAAGTTTACCAGGATACCTACGCATTGACTTATGCAGAAATCACGGATGCAGTCGCAATGGCGGCAAAGGGATTCGATATGACAACAGGAGGTGCGGACAAAACCTGGAAGCTGGATCCGAATCCGGTGAATGATACCATTAACAGCAGTAACCTCTTATTGAGGGATTATGCTAAAGATCCATATCCACTGCCGCAGTTTACGCAGTATGAACATAAGACAAGAAAAAACCTGAACTTCCCGCTTCTGTTCGGAGCGGCACAGGAAACCGGGAAAACGCCGTATGGAAGCAGCGATAAGAAGCTGAAATACGAACCTTATGATCCGGTGGCTGACAAAGGGAAAACAGAGACATTTAAGGATACCATCAAGGTAGATCTGAATAATGTGAGTACCACAGCCAGATATAAAGTCCTGGTTTATGAAGGCGATGCAATAGCAGAGGATATAAAGAAACAGGAGAAACAAAAACTATTCGTTACCATAGAGAAGAAATATGTGGATCTTCGGAATCCGGGCAACCTGTCCAATATCAGTAATCTGAACAATATGCAGTACAGTAAGATTTATGTAGACGGGCAGAGCGGATATTATTATGAGGTCCTGGTAAGGGATGGATATGGAAATGAAGTACCGGCGATATTCGCCAATAAAGAATTTATTAATAACAAAAATGAGATTTTATTCAATAACAATGTATTAGACAGGCTGGAAGAGCCTCAGAAGGAGAAGCCATACTACAGTGCAACCGTGGTGGAATATCAGGTTCCGGGCAAAGAGGAGACAGATAAGAACAACTTCTACTCTAAGTTTAGTCCGCATTTTGCAAAAGCAACAGAAACGCAGAGTGCTGCATGGGAATTTGGAACTCCGGCAAAACCTTATGAGATCATGACTCAGAGAAACCTCTATAACATCAGTCTTGGGGGAATCAAACACGGGGACAGCCATTATCTGAAATCTCATTATGCACAGACACAGGATCTGGAATTAAAAGATAAGAAATTATCTGTGCCTGTACAAACGAACCAGGAAGGAACCATGCAGGAATTCTGGAAACGGGGCATTGGAACCCCAGCACAGGACTTCTCAGGAACCTATACTGGGGCGGCAGCGGGAGGAACGAATCACAAGATTCTGGATAACAGGTCGGCATCAGCAGCGAAACCGGTTGGATACAGCATTTTTAACGGTATGACTAAGACCGCTAAAGTATCAAATCTGGATTACATTATCAATAAAGCAGATTACCGTATCAGTGCAGATGCTATCCTTGTGAAGACAGGAGCAGGTACCATTTCCGGTATCAACCTCACTTCTGCCGCAGCGGACACCTTAGTAAAAGTAACAACCACAAGCCCAGACCGGTTTGGTCTGATTGCGGGTGAAATAAAAGCGGAACCAGGAGCAGCCGAGATACCGGTTGTAGAAAAGATTGATATCAGGAAAGAAATTTCAGTGGAAAATCAGGTTTCGAATAAAGAGGACATAGGCAGTACGGTTGGCAAGATCACCGGTTCTGCAAATCTGGCAGATGTAACTTCGGCAGCATCTATAAACCATACCGGAGCAAGCAGCAGTCTGGCTTCTACAGGCGGAATTGCAGGACGTGTAACAGCACCTGCAGGTTCTACAGAGCAGGCAGCGTTAAGCTTGAAGAATGTACATTACCGCGGAGGAAAACTGGTTCTTACAAATGCAGGCAACCAGAGGACAGGCGGAATCGTGGGTCTGATTGAACAGGCTGATACCGTTATGGATAACGTTTACTCATCTGCGGATATCATCTTGAACCGTACAAACGGACAGGGTGCTTACGGTGGATTAGCCGGAAAGCTAATTAAGTCCGGCATTGAACTGAAAAATGGCACTGCTTCGGGGAATATTGTTCAGAATAACACAACCCAGAGCAGCAACCTGGGCGGAAGCTTTGGTGGAATCATTGGAGAAGTTCAGGAAACACCGGATATTGCATTTACAAATGTAACGGCAGGCAGCTATGATGCTGCAGCCGGAAGCTCTGTTACTAAGATACAGGCTGTAAACAATGGCAGCAGTGAAGCAGTGGCAGGCGGGATCATTGGTAAAGCAGTTATGGCATCACCTGGAAGTGCAGATGCACCGAACAGTCTGGTTATGAAAAATGTGACAGGCAATAGCGCGCTGAACCTGAGCTATGTATCAGGAAGCAGCAGAATCGGCGGAATACTGGGATATGCAGTCAATTACGCGGTGGAGATGGAAGATATCACAAACCGTGGAGATATTGCAATCGACAGGAACCAAACCGGCGGATTGGGAACCTATGGAGGTCTGATCGGAAAATTAGAAAAATCAACGATCTCCCTTACAAATGGAACAGCATCCGGCAGTATGGCAGAGAACAGCAGTGATCAGAGTTATAATCATGGAGGTGTATTTGGAGGAATTATCGGAGAGGCATCAGAAGTACCGGATATTGCATTTACAAATGTAACGGCGGGAAGCTTTGATACCACAGCCGGAAATTCTGTTACAAAGATACAATCAGTAAACAATGGGAATTATGAAATATTACTGGGTGGAATCATCGGAAAAGCCGTAATGGCGGCGCCGGGTAGTACAGGTGCACCAAACAGGCTGGTGATGAAAACAGTAACGAACAACAGCGGACTGAGCCTTACAAATGCAAAAGGAAACAGCAGAATCGGTGGAATACTGGGGTATGCGGTTAATTATACGGTGGAAATGGAAGATACAGCAAACCGTGGAAATATTGATATCAATAGAAATTATACCAATGGGCTGGGAACTTATGGAGGTATGATCGGTAAGTTAGAAAAATCAACGATCTCCCTTATAAATGGAACGGCATCCGGAAGTATAACAGAAAGCAGCAGCACCCAGAGTTATAACCGCGGAGGATCTTATGGAGGAATCATTGGTGAGACTTCGGCAGTACCGGATATTGCATTTAAAAATGTAAGAACAGGAAGCTTTGATGCAGGAACAGGTACGTCCATTTCACAGATACAGGTGGTGAACAGTGGAAGTTATGAAGCCATAATTGGCGGAATGATCGGAAAAGCCGTAATGGCAGCCCCGGGAAGCGCAGACGCACCGAACAAGCTGGTCATGGAAGACGTAATCAATAACAGCAGCCTTAATCTGAATTATGCGGTTAATAACAGCCGTATAGGCGGAATATTAGGATATGCCGTAAATTACTCGGTTGAAATGAAAGAAATGAAGAACCTGGGTAATATCAACATTATCCGTAATCAGACCAACGGGCTGGGAACTTATGGAGGCATAATCGGTAAGTTAGAAAAATCCGATATAAAGCTTACAAATGCAGCAGCTTCTGCAAACATCACAGTAAGCGGAACGCAAAGCTATAATCAGGGCGGATCATTCGGTGGAATCATCGGTGAAACCACAGGCGTTAGTTCAATTACAATGAAAGATGTGTCTGCAGGCAGCTATGATGATGCAGCAGCAGCGGGCACAACACAGATTGTCATTCCGGACAGCGGTCAAAGAGTTATAAATGCAGGCGGAATCATTGGCAAGGCGGCAGCAGATACAACAGCTGCATCCAATACCATACAAATGGAAGGTATTGTAAATAACAGCACCATTCAGATAACGTCTTCTGCAAATGACAGCAAGATGGGCGGTATTATCGGTACAGAAAAGGGATTTGCGGTTGAGTTAAAAGATGTACAAAACCGTGGAAACCTAAATGCTTCTCAGGTAAGTGATACAAATTCACTTTACAGCGGCGGATTTATTGGAAAAGCCGAAGGCGGAAGCGTTGTAATCGAAGATACGGACAGCACTGGCAAGAGCAATGTGGTGAACCAGGGACATACATCAATTAAAAATGCCTTTGTAAATACTGGTGCAGATGTAACTACCGTATATGCAGCAGGAGCGATAGGAAATATTGTATCAGCACCTCTGTCAGTCAAAGGTTTTGAAAACATAGGAAATATAGAAATTTCAGGACAGGGTAAGACAGGTAAGATGGCAGGTGGTATCGTAGGCGTGTCAGATCAGTCAGAAGTTACAATACAGGGCAGTGTGTCAAGTGGTGACATCAGCTTAAAACAGATCAGCGGCAAAGGTTCTTTTGGAGGACTTGTTGGTAAAATCTCAAAAGCGGATATATCGGTTACAGACAGTACAGCTTCTGGAAATATTACACATAAGGATACTGCTTATGCTGTAAGCCAGGAAGGAACCTATGGAGGCATTATCGGCGAAACATCAGAAGTATCTGAGATTACGCTGAACGGTGTTACAGCCGGAAGCTACAATACGGCGGACATGAAACCAGCTACCCAGATCAGTATCAGCAATAGTAATAAACATGCTGTATCTGTGGGAGGCATCATTGGTAAAGTAATTAATCCGTCAACGGCAGCAGATGCCAAGAATAAGGTGACGATGGATGGCGTTGTAAATAACAGTTCCATTCAACTGGCGAATCCTCAGACTGAAAGCAGGCTGGGAGGAATCCTTGGAGAAATGCAGAGCTATTCCGTGATTATGAAAAATACGCAGAACCGTGGGGATCTGAGCGTAACAGGACTGGGTGATGAATCCGTTCTTTACAGCGGTGGATTTATCGGAAAAGCGCAGAACGGCGATGTGGAAATCACAGACACCGATGACACGGATGTAAGCAATGTACTAAACGAGGGTAACATCTCTGTCGGAAAAACACCAAGGTCTGCAACAACAGCAGGTTATCTATATACCGGAGGTGCAGTCGGCTATGCGGACCATACTCCTCTTACGGTTCATGGATTCCAGAATACAGGAAGTATGGCTGTTACAGGATCATCAGCTGGCACAAACTTCTATGGAAGTACAGCGGCAGGTGGAATTCTGGGTAATGTGACACAGTCTGACGTTGAAATGGATGAAAATATTTCTGCAGGAAATATTGCTGTCAGCAATACGAACGGACAGGGAAGCTATGGCGGACTTGTGGGCAGAAGTGAACAGGGTAAACTAAATATCAAGAATTCTGCAGCTACAGGCAGTATCGAACAAAACGGAAGTAATCCGGTTAATACACTGGGAACATCCGTTGGAGGAATCATTGGAGAACTGAATGAGGCAGCAGAAGTAAAACTGAAAAAAGTAACAGCCGGAAGCTACGATGATACGGATCCGGACAGCCAGACAAAACTGTATGTTAAGAATACAGACAGGCATATGATAAATCTGGGTGGTATTATTGGAAAAGCATCGGCATCAGATAACAGCGCGAATGTCATTACTTTGCAGGGAGTGACCAATAACAGCAATTTATTCCTGGAGAAACCTGCGACAGAAAGTAAACTTGGCGGAATCATGGGACATCTGCAAGGTTATACCGTGAACATGAAAAACACTGTGAATATCGGAAACCTTGAAGTATCCAAGCTGGGCGATGAATCTGTGCTTTACAGCGGCGGATTTATCGGAAAAGCAGAAAATGGAAATGTCCATATGGAAGACAGCGATGATACTGGAAACAGTAACATCAGAAATACCGGAAATACAGTAATTGATTTAGAAGTTCAGAATCCAAAGGCTGATACCTTTACTCCTGGTACTGTTTACGGTGCCGGAGCAGTGGGATATGCGGCTGAGACAATGCTTGAACTGTTTGGAGTGAGAAACGAAGGTAATGTAGAAGTAACAGGTGAAAACCAACATGCTAATTTCTACGGAGCAGGAATTGCAGCCTATGCGGCAGATAGCGCATATCCAACAGCGCCGCCAACCACACGTTTCATAGTTCAGAATGCACTGAATCAGGGAAATATCCAGGATAACCGGGATAAATCTGATCCGGATGAAGTGCCGGCAAGGGCAGACGGAATTGCAAAAGCGGGTGGAATCTCAGCAGAGATCCTCTATAAGAGCGGCGTGGATATACAGTATAATCACAATGCAGGAGGAATCAAAGCAGATATGGCGGCAGGTATAGTTCACACTTTGGATGAAGACAGCCTTCCGTTCAGTACGGTTAGGTATAACATCAACGTGGGAACCATCGATGCAGGAACGCATGAAAACGGAGCAGATATAACTGCAATGTGGCAGCTTCCGGTAAAAGTGGATGTAAACGGTGATGAGTATAACGGGCGGGGCGAGAAAATGACAACAGCTCCGCCGGATGAAGGGGAAGGGGATGCCGAAACCCCGGAAACTACATCTGTAAAAGCAAAAAAACAAAAAAATAAGGCAGATAAAAAAGCTGAGACAACAGCGCAGACAACAGAAAGCCCCGCTGAAAAGCAAACCGGGCAGGACACAGAAAGCGAAGAAGAAACAAAACAACCGCTGTCGGGCGAAAGCGCAGCCGAAACAAAGAATATACCGGAAACCGAAGATGTAACTGATACAAAAAAAACATCAGAAACAGAAAGTATAAAGGAAACAAAGGCAACGCCGGAGGCGGAAAGCCAGAAAGCAACGAAGAAGGCACCGGAGACGGAAAGCCAGACAGCAACGAAGAAGGCGCCGGAAACGGAGAGCCAGACGAAAGCAAAGAAGGCACCGGAGACGGAAAGTCAGACAAAAGTAATAAAAGAACCGGAAACAGAAAAAGTGAAGAAGTCGAATGCGGCGTTGAGATCTGCTGCGGTAACGGAAATACAAACGGTACCGGAGACAGAAGAAGAATCCAATATGGATTCAACTTTGGAAGTAGAAAGTTCAGAATACAGGAGATCCGGTTCCAAATCCGGAGAGGTATCTGTCATAGATATTCATCCGGAAACGGAAATAGAAGATTCCAAAGACAGTGCCGAAACATACCCGGAAATACAGGAAAATGAAACCAGATCCAAGAGCCGTACAGGTTCAGGCAGTGGCGCAGCTACTGAGGGAACTTCAGAAACAGAAAGCAGTTCGAAATCTGAAATGGAATCTGAAACCCTTAAGGAAACAGAGACGGAGACTGAAACAGTAACAGAATCCGAAAGTGTGTCTGAAACAGAAAGTGAATCGGAATCCGAAACTGGTTATGAAACGGAGAGCAACACAGAATCCGAAACAGAAACAGAAACGGAAACTGAAACAGAGACAGATCCACCTGAACCACCGAAACCGGCCATTGCCCAGTATTATAACATTGGGCTGGAAGATATGGTTCGACCGGAGCAGACGGAAGAAACAGATACGACCAATACAGGTACTACCGATACAGGTACCAACGAGACGGATAAGTCTGAGGAAGATGATCCGGAAGCAGAAAGTGCAATCTTGTTAAGTCTTGCACAGATGCAGGATCTAGATACCTTAAAAGATAAATCCGGCTGGGACGATACACTGATTGAAGGAATTAACCCGGCAGATCCGGATGCACCGGCAAAATGGATGATGCATACCGCAGATGAGTCAGAAGGACAGTATACATTGCCTGTATTAAGAGGAAATGAATATGTACCGGACGATGATACCCATTATATGGTGCAGGCGGTCAATAATGTATCCATTACAAAAGACCCGGCTTCCGGTGATTATGTAGTGAATTGGAGTTACACTGAACAGACGGATCCGTCTGTGGATGGATTTGCAATTATGCTATACGATGCTAATCAAAATCCAAAGAGGATACTTACTTTAAGGCCCGGACTGGCAAACCAGTCCGGAACACCAAAAGCAACTTCTTACAGTTACCATTTCAGTCCGGAGTACTGGGCTGATATCACAAACCGTTTGACGGAGGATACACCGTTTCTATTAGGTGTAGCTGCAGTGAGAGATGGAAATGACAGAAGAATGCGAGGGGAGTCAATAGATATCACTCTGGGTAAGACAGAGGGGCTGATAGAAGCAGGAGACTCTTTGGTAATGGAAGCGGATCCCCTAATCCTGAACAGCAGGAGAGGTAAAATGAGATTTTCCCGGGGATACAGCGGAACGATCGGAGATACGGTGGTTCAATATGCTTATACCCGTTTAGGGGATCCTTATTCCATGCCATTAGCAGGACAGGGAGACTACCTGGATTGCAGTTATCTTGTAATGACAGCTTATGATCTTGCAGGTGTATCAGTACCCCGTGTAGCGGCTTGGCAGGCACAGTTTTGTGCGGAACAGGGAAGTGTAGTTTCCAGAGAAGAACTGCAGCCCGGCGATTTAATTTTTTACAGTTATGAAGCTAATGGAGACTATATGAATATCAGTCATGTAGCAATCTATGTAGGTGACGGGATGATGATTCATGCGGCTAATTCCGCCAGAGGTACCGTATTAGATCCAATTGTTGAATCTAATATTAACTTTTACGGAAGACCATATACTGCTGATGCAAATATCAATGCGAATGCAGATATGATGCCAATTGGAACCAATGATTCTGAAATTTATCTGGTTGCACAAATTGTAGGTTTGGAAGCTGGAGGAACAGGAGTAGAAGGAATGACAGCTGTAGCAGAAGTTATTCGTAACAGAGTAATGTCACCGCTATTCCCGGATACAGCTACAGGAGTTGTAGCGGCACCAGGGCAGTTTACAACCTATGCCATGATTGACAGTTATGTACCAACAGCAGAACAGATTTCAATCGTCACCCAGGTGATGAGCGGAGAACTATCTGTATTAAATAATTCAGATTGTCTGTATTTCTGCAGCAAAGGTTTCTATGAATCACAGGGAATACATGATGGGTTCTGGGGAAACATGAGTTTGATAGCAGAATATGGAAATTGTTTCTTCGTACCTTAATGGTACAAGTACAAATCGGAGGCACTATGATTATATGATTATTATAATTATAGTGCCTTTTATAATAATACGGTTATTACAAAGGAGAAAAGGTTATATGGAGAGCAGAATATTATTAAAAATTACCAGTATTCTCATGATTATTATGGGTGGGGTTACCCTGGTTTATCATCTTGTGCTGTTTGATGGGATTGGATTATTCGCAGAAGGATTGTTATCAAAAATTGTTTTAACGACGTTATTTATATACAGCGGCTATGCTATTTTTATGATTGTATCCGGTATTTTAGGATTAGTATTTAACAGGCGGGATGACAGAATGAATGTTATCAGAATACTGGGGACTATCATGTTTATCCTGCAGTTATTAGGGTTTGTCGGAGTGCTTTTGTCGGGAGATAATATTTTAATGAGTATACTGGGGCTATTATTACCTGGTCTGTATATTTTAGGAGCAAAAGACTATTATTAATTTTAAATTAGAAAATAACCGGTAAAATATCTGCCGGATTCTATAGATTTGAGTGGGTATGAAAATTGTGGGTGCCTTCCGTTGTATCAACACCGGGGGGCACTAGGGAAAATTTGAAGTGTGGGATCGGCATATTGATAAACTCATCTGCTGCAGTCATTTTGCTGTGATCTATGCAGGTGATTTTATAAATTTTAATCAAAGGGGATGATTATATGAGTGTATTTACATGAAACCGTAAGTTGAGCATTACATAAGAAAAGGAGAGAAACATGGAAAACCGAAAGAGACAATTAATAGTGTTAATTTGTTTTCTGGCAGTTTTTGTATGCGGAATCTGTCTGATGAAAACGGATACACTTGCAGCTCCATCTCAAAAAAGCTTCTGGGATGTAGCGGATATCAATCCGGTATCCAATCCTGCAACAGAAAACTGGTTGACTACATTAATTGCAAAACAAATTGTGGGTTCGCCGAAGCCCACGCCTTCACAGCTTACCCAGGCACAATTTGATTCGATTGAGACACTTGTGATCAAAACGGTTCCCGGAAGTGGGAAAAACCCCTGGGAAGCGCCAAAAGAACTGGCTAATCTCAGGAATCTGAAAGAAATAGAATTTCAGGCGTTAACAACAGAAAGCGTATTTAATAATACGCCAGATGAAATGTTTGAGATTCCTTCCCTGAAAAAACTTAAGATCACCTATTACAAGGGGAATTTTCCGGCAAAATTATGTTTGGCTACTCAGATTGAAGAACTTGAGATACTGAATGGCTCCGGTACTTTAGGAAGTAGTAAACAAACGGTAATACCACAGGAATTTGGTAATTTAGTAAATCTCAGGCGTTTAAATATTCAGGAGACGATGAGCAATATAACATTTCCGGAATCAATAGGAAACCTGGTAAATTTACAGTCTGTTGAACTTTCCGATGGAGAAGGGGTTATATTTCCGGAAGAACTGGGAAAACTGCAGCAACTGGAAATTTTCAATGCTGCAAATGTGGTAATGGATGAATTTCCGGCGGGACTCACTAACTGTAGAAGTTTAAAAGAATTGTCCCTGTATGGTAGAAATTATGCAGAAATACCGGTACAGATCTCTAACCTTACAAATATGGAGAGACTGGAATTACTGTTTCTTCCGACCGGATGCAGGATCCCGGAAAGTATTGGACAGCTGTCAAAACTAAAATATTTATCCACGTACAGTGTATATTATAATGAGCTGGATAAAGAAGTGGGGATAACACAGCTTCCGGAAAGTATTGGAAATTGTACCGAACTGGAAGAGTTAAATTTAACAGGGGCATCCATAACGTCTCTGCCAAAATCAATTACGAAGCTGAAAAAACTGACGAAGCTGGATTTGAGCCAATGCTTAAATCTGAAGAGCCTTCCGGCAGACATTGGCACTTTGTCAGGGCTGACACAACTGGATCTGGAAGTTGTCCTGCCGGATATCGGACAGATCAGTGTGTTGCCGGATTCTATTGTAAACCTGACGAACCTCACTGAATTAAAAGCAGGACAGCAGCAGCTGAAAACTCTGCCGGATAAAATCGGAGAAATGAGCGGATTAACAGCAATTTATGTGGAGGGAAACCAGCTTACCCAGCTTCCGGACTCTATTGGACAGTTGAAAAATCTGGGCATTCTTCATGCACAGAGAAATAATTTAACAGAGATACCGGGATCAATCGGAAATCTGTCTCTGGGGCAGTTATTTCTACAGGGTAATCAGCTGACCTCGCTGCCGAAGGAAATTTCTGAGCTGGAAGGAAGCAGCTGGATGGGGCAGGTAGCAATTGATTTGAGCAACAATAAGTTCAAAACCGTTCCGGAAATTTCACTTTTTAAGAAAGCCACAGTGGCTTCTTTGGATTTATCAAATTGTGAAATTGAAGACTTAGGAGAATGGACGGGGGAGGATGGAAGCCCCGGAGCGCTCAACGGATTTTATGCTAATCAGAGAGTTGGCGTATCCGTAAACTTATCCGGCAACCGTATTTTAAACATACCGGAGTCCTGGGAAGGCAAGGTGATTCCATCCAGTACAATACTAAAAGGACAGACAACTAAAGTAACAGCACAGTATAATTCAGGTACAAAAAAAGCAGTATTGACTAATCCACTGCAATATCATGGCGGAAAGCTGCCGATTGATAAATATACCATTTCCGGCGGTGGTAAATACGACTATAGTACCTATACATTTACCTGGGACAATGCAAAACCCGGAGATATGTATACCATCACTTTTGATGCAAAATCTATTTATAATTCCCAGGGAGAGAAGCTGTACCAATATTCCGGAACACTTTACGTCAGCGTAGGCGATGGAGTACAGACCGGACATACACTTAAACTTACAGCCAGAAATTCCAAGGGAGAAGATATAACCAGCCAATGGCCAAAGAGCTTCAAGAGCAGCTACGAAGTATTCCCGGATGAAACAATCCGATTTAAATTACCGGGTATCGCAGGATATACACTGGCATCCCCGATCGGTGATTTTGTACAGGGAAGCGGAGGAAGCATATCGGCAGCCGATGGATTCGTAACTATTTCCAAAATTACGCAGAATAGTGAAGTTGTATTCCATTATGCAAAGGGATTGCATCGTATTCAGGTAGTACCATTAGAATATGGAACGGGTACAGATCTGACAGAACTGGCAGCAGATCCGAATTATCAATTTAATTATGAAGTAGAAGAAAACGGATCCATAACTATTCAAGCACCTCTGATAAAAGGTTATACCATAAAAGGAGCTAGTCAAGTCACTCTGAATGAAGTAACTTCAGATCGTTCAGTGGAATTCACCTATACCAGAAATCCTGTAGAAGAAAAAGTGAATATAATAATTCAGGTAAAGGATGCAGATGGAAGAGACCTGAGTGCACTTGTAGACCAAGATGTTACACCTTTAAATAGAGAAGTTACAAAGGGAAGCAGCGTAAGAGTAGAGGCACCAGTGATAGGCGGATATAAAGTCCAGGGAGATAGTTTCCAGGAATTCAATCCAATCACGAAAGACGAGACAGTAACATTTATGTACAAGGAACAGCTGCAAGTCACAATTAAGGTAAAGGATAGCGCAGGAAAAGACTTGTCAAATCTGGTAAACCAGGAAACGACACCACTGGTAATTCCGGCACTGAAAGGTGACAACGTAAGAGTAAAAGCACCAGTGATAAACGGATATAAAGTCCAGGGAGATAATTTCCAGGAATTCAGTCCAATCACAAAAGATGAGATAGTAACATTTACGTACAAGGAACAGCTGAGCGTGACGATCAAGGTAAAAGATAGCGCAGGAAAAGACTTATCCAATCTGGTGAATCAGGAAACGACGCCACTGGTAATTCCGGCACTGAAAGGTGACAACGTAAGAGTACAAGCACCAGCGATAGATGGATATAAAGTTCAGGGAGAAAATTTCCAGGAATTCAATCCAATCACGAAAGACGAGACAGTAACATTTACGTACAAGGAACAGCTGAACGTGACGATCAAGGTAAAAGACAGCACAGGAAACGACTTATCCAATCTGGTGAATCAGGAAACAACACCACTCGTGATACCAGTGCTGAAAGGTGACAATGTAAGAGTACAAGCACCAGTGATAGATGGATATAAGGTTCAGGGAGATAATTTCCAGGAATTCAATCCAATCACCCAAAATGAAACAGTAACATTTACGTACAAGGAACAGCTGCAAGTCACAATCAAGGTAAAAGATAGCGCCGGAAAAGACTTATCCAATCTGGTGAATCAGGAAACAACACCACTCGTGATACCTGTGCTGAAAGGTGACAACGTAAGAGTACAAGCACCAGTGATAGACGGATATAAAGTTCAGGGAGATAAATTCCAGGAATTCAATCCAATCACGAAAAATGAGACGGTAACATTTACTTATAAGGAACAGTTGAATGTGACGATCCAGGTAAAAGACAGCGGAGGAAAAGACTTGTCTGCGCTGGTGAATCAGGTAACAACACCATTAGTGATACCGGTACTCAAAGGTGACAACGTAAGAGTAGATGCTCCAGTGATAGGCGGATATAAAGTCTATGGAGATAACTTTAAGGAATTCAAGCCAATCACGGGAAATGAGACGGTAACATTTACTTATAAGGAACAGTTGAACGTGACGATCCAGGTAAAAGACAGCGGAGGAAAAGACTTGTCCGCGCTGGTGAATCAGGAAACAACACCATTAGTGATACCGGTACTCAAAGGTGACAACGTAAGAGTAGATGCCCCAGTGATAGACGGATATAAAGTCTATGGAGACAACTTTAAGGAATTCAAGCCAATCACGGGAAATGAGATAGTTACATTTACGTACAAGGAACAGCTGAGCGTGACGGTTGAGGTAAAAGACAGCACAGGAAAAGACTTATCCAATCTGGTGAATCAGGAAACAACGCCACTCGTGATACCAGTGCTGAAAGGTGACAACGTAAGAGTTGAAGCTCCAGTGATAGGCGGATATAAAGTCCAGGGAGAAAACTTCCAGGAATTCAATTCAATCACGAAAGACGAGACAGTAACATTTACATACAAGGAACAGCTGCAAGTCACAATCAAGGTAAAAGATAGCGCAGGAAAAGACTTATCCAATCTGGTGAATCAGGAAACAACACCACTCGTGATACCAGTGCTGAAAGGTGACAATGTAAGAGTACAAGCACCAGTGATAGATGGTTATGAAGTTCAGGGAGATAATTTCCAGGAATTCAATCCAATCACGAAAGACGAGATAGTAACATTTACGTACAAGGAACAGCTGCAAGTCACAATTAAGGTAAAGGATAGCGCAGGAAAAGACTTATCCAATCTGGTGAATCAGGAAACGACGCCACTCGTGATACCAGTGCTGAAAGGTGACTACGTAAGAGTAGAGGCGCCAGTGATAGATGGATATAAAGTCCAGGGAGAAAACTTCCAGGTATTCAATCCTATCGCCCAAAATGAAACAGTAACATTTACGTACAAGGAACAGCTGCAAGTCACAATTAAGGTAAAGGATAGCGCCGGAAAAGGCTTATCCAATCTGGTGAATCAGGAAACAACACCACTCGTGATACCAGTGCTGAAAGGTGACAATGTAAGAGTAGAGGCGCCAGTGATAGATGGATATAAAGTTCAGGGAGATAATTTCCAGGAATTCAATCCAATCACGAAAGACGAGACAGTAACATTTACTTACAAGGAACAGCTGCAAGTCACAATTAAGGTAAAGGATAGCGCCGGAAAAGACTTATCCAATCTGGTGAATCAGGAAACGACGCCGCTGGTAATTCCGGCAC